>JAKAKP010000118.1 GCA_021813445.1 Deltaproteobacteria bacterium | reverse complement strand
CCAGGAGCCGTTACACCGGCGACCGGGAGTTAGAGAATCCGCTTGCCGCCGTGCAGATGGGCCTGATCTACGTCAACCCGGAAGGGCCGGACGGCAACCCGGATCCCCTCCTGGCGGCCAAGGATATCCGGGAGATCTTCGCGCGCATGGCCATGAACGACGAAGAGACGGTGGCGCTCATCGCCGGCGGTCACGCGTTCGGCAAAACCCACGGCGCCGGCCCGGCGTCCCATGTGGGGCCTGAGCCCGAAGCCGCCCCCATCGAGGAACAGGGACTCGGCTGGCAGTGCAGCTTCGGCACCGGCAAAGGCAATGACACCATCACCAGCGGCATTGAGGTCATCTGGACCCAAACGCCCACCAAGTGGAGCAACAACTTCTTCAGGAACCTGTTCAGCTACGACTGGGAATTGACCAAGAGCCCGGCCGGGGCTCACCAGTGGCAACCGCAGGGCGGCGCCCTAGCCGGCACGGCGCCGGATCCCCACGACCCGTCGAAGCGCCGCACCCCCAACCTGCTGACCACGGACATTGCCTTGAAGATGGACCCTATCTACGAAAAGATCTCCAGGCGCTTCTATGAGAACCCGGAGCAGTTGGCGGACGCCTTCGCCCGGGCCTGGTTCAAACTGATCCACCGGGATATGGGCCCGCGCTCCCGCTATCTCGGCCCGTTAGTCCCGGCGGAGGAACTGATCTGGCAAGACCCGGTGCCCGCGGTTGATCATGAGCTGATCGACGCCCAGGACATCGCCAACCTCAAGGCCAAGATCCTGGCCGCGGGCCTGTCGATCCCGGAACTGGTCGCCACCGCCTGGGCCTCGGCCTCCACGTTCCGCGGCTCCGACAAGCGCGGGGGGGCGAACGGGGCGCGTATCCGCCTGGCGCCGCAAAGGGATTGGCCAGTCAACCAGCCGGCCCAACTGGCGAAGGTCCTCAAGGCCCTGGAGGGCATCCAACAGGAGTTCAACGCCGCGCAGTCCGGCGGGAAGAAGGTGTCGCTGGCCGACGTCATCGTTCTGGGCGGTGGCGCCGGCGTCGAGCAGGCCGCGAAAAACGCAGGTTACGAGGTGACCGTGCCCTTCGCACCGGGACGCACGGATGCGTCGCCGGAGCAAACCGACGTGAATTCCTTCGCGGTTCTCGAACCGGTGGCGGACGGGTTCCGTAACTACCAAAAAACCAAATACGCGGTAACGGCCGAGGAACTGCTGGTTGATCGGGCGGCACTGCTGACCCTGACCGCGCCGGAGATGACGGTTCTCCTGGGCGGGATGCGCGTCTTGAATGCCAACTTCGGACAGTCCCGGCACGGCGTCTTCACCAAGCGGCCCGAGACCCTCACCAATGACTTCTTCGTGAATCTGCTGGACATGAGAACCGCGTGGCAGGCAACCCCGGAAGACGAAGACATGTTCGAGGGCCGTGATCGCGCCACGGGCGAACTCAAGTGGACCGGCACCCGGGTCGACCTCATCTTCGGTTCCAACGCCCAACTCCGGGCCGCGGCGGAAGTCTACGCCTGTGAGGACTCCCAGGAGAAGTTCGTGCGCGACTTTGTGGCGGTGTGGCACAAGGTCATGAACCTGGACCGCTTCGACCTCGCCAGAAGGTAGTATAAAGGTCTCCAGGGGCTTCGAAAGCGTATTCTGAACTGCGAAGCGGATGATCAGCAAGCGATAACCGCCACGAAATGACCTGGCAACTGACCGCGGGGCAAACCCTTGGCTGCGACTGTGCGTCAAAGCTTTGGGTTTGCCCCGGCATTTTTTATTAAGGCAGACTTGAGCCTTTTGCAAAATGTCTTTCTCCGGGATTTCTCTGCGCTCTCTGCGGGCTCCCCCAGGAATTATGAAAAATTGGTGGGGCGGGCCTCCGTGCCCGCCGCGCGTCTGGCGGGCAGGTACGCCCGCCCCACCCATTCCCTCTTTTCGGAGAATCTAAAGAAAGGTGGGCAGTGCCTACCCTACAGAAAGAACTTTTCGAAGCAGGCTTGTTTTATGGCTATGGCTGTAATATCTGCACCAAGGACCCCCTTTACCACGAAAAACAGATCAGCCATAGGGGTGAGAACCCTGGAGCCTGTGCGGATTGGCTATATTGTCCGGAGTCCCAGCGTACCATCTTTCTGGCCCTGAATCGGGCGGACGTGGTAATGCCGCCTGAAGAAGCGCCCGTGAACGGGGTCGAGAAGTTAGACTCCATTTTAAGAGGGATACACGGCATCTTAGAAGGCAAAAAGCACATCCCAGCCTGCAACCTGCTCCTGGAAAACTAGCGGCTTCTCGGGGCAACAATTGCTTTAGTCAGTTTTCGGCGGGGGCTTTTTCACCCAATCCGGCGTGGTGGCCTCGGGGATGGAGTCCCCCTTGGGGATATAGGGCTTGAGGTCGATGATGGGGGAACCGTCTTTGGCGTCCAGGCCCTCCACCTGGACGGTATTCCCCGTCACTCTCAGGATGCGGCAGGCGGTGAGGCCGATGAGGTTGGGCCGCACCGGGGAGCGGGTGGCGAAGACCCCGGTCAGGGGGTTGGTGGGGTCCCGGCGGGGATGGACCTTGAGGGTGGCCCGCTCTTCCGGGTTGTCGTTCCCGTGGAACCAGTAAAAGACCCACAGATGGGAAAATCCGGCCAGGCCGTCCAGGGCCGGGGCATATTGGGGCAGGAGTTCCAGGTAGGCTTGCTTATCCTGGCGCTTGACCGTACCGATGGGGTTCAATTGAAAAGAGTTGATAGTTTCTCTCCGCTGGACTTGTTCTGGGTTTTTAGGTGATTGCCCGGAGGTTGTGCCTGCTAGTGCGAGGGAAATCACCGCCAACCACGCCAGCTTTTGCAGGTTTTTAAGCAGCAATGTCTCCCCCTCCGAAACAACCTCCCGCAAAGCATGGAAGAATAGTAGGGGCGGGCGTCTCGCCCGCCCTGGTAATCCGCACAGGCTGGAAAGCCTGTGCTACCGCTCAGGAACTTTTCAAACAGCCAAGGAATCGATGGGCAGTGCCCACCCTACAAAAGAATTTTCGGAGCAGTTGTTCATGAGCTCTTAGCTCACCCGTAAATTATGAAAAGTTACCGGCACTTAACCTTGAACTTTGAACTTTGAACTTTCGGAGCAGCCAAGGAATCGGTGGGCAGTGCCCACCCTACAATAACGGGCACCTGGCATTACGGGCCGCCTGCGCCACCAACTCTCCCTATTCTTGCGTCTTGCCTTTGCGTGAGGTTAATCTTTTCTAAGCAACCCGGCTCTTATCTTTTTCCCCCAAAGACCTCTTGCTGCAGGGCTTCATTAATCAATCCCAGGGGGATGTCCTCCTGGATTACCGGTTCCCCCAGGCGGCGCAGCAACACAAAGACCAGGCGGCCCTCCCGGCGTTTTTTGTCCAGGGGCAGGGCTTCTATCACTATTTGCGGGTCCAGGTGCAGAGGCCGGCGGGCTAGGCCGGTCTGGCGGATCAAGCGGCGACCCCAGGCCCCTTCCTGCGGCGGCAGACCCGCCATCTTCTCCGAGAGGCGCAGCGCGGCCAGCATGCCCCAGGCCACGGCTTCGCCATGAGGCAGGCGGAAATGGGAGGCCTGTTCCAGGGCATGGCCCAGGGTATGGCCGAAATTGAGGATGCGGCGCAGGCCCCCTTCCCGTTCATCCACGGCCACCACCTGGGCCTTGATGGCTGCAGCCCGGTGGATGATCTCGGTGAGTTCCGCCTCATCCCGAAAGATACGGGCTGGGCCTTTTTCCAGATGAGACAGCAGGTCCAGGTCCTGGATGAAGCCGTGCTTGATAACCTCGGCCAGGCCGTTGCGCCGCTGGGCCGCAGGCAGGCTGCGGAGGAATTGAGGGTCAATGGCTACCAGCCGGGGTTGATGAAAAGTGCCCAGGAGGTTCTTTCCCTCCGGCAGATTAATGGCGGTTTTGCCGCCGATGGCCGCGTCCACCATGGCCAGCAGGGTGGTGGGCACCTGGATGAAGGGCACCCCCCGCATAAAGATGGAGGCCAGAAAGCCGGTGAGGTCGCCCACCACCCCCCCGCCCAGGGCGAGGCACAGCGACTTGCGGTCCGCGCCCAGGGCCAGGAGTTCCCGGGCCAGGCGCTGGGCCACGGGCCAGGTCTTGGCCCGTTCGCCCCGGGGGACCGTGAGCAGGGTAGGGGAGTAATCGGCCTCCTGGAGGATCGACAACACCTGCTCCCCATAAAGGCTGCCCACCCGGGTGTCGGTGATCAGGAAGCAGCGGCGGGGGAACTTAAGGGAGACGAGGAGCTGGGGCAACCGGAAGCGCAGCCCCGGGTCGATGTAGATCCGGTAGCTCTGGTCCCGGCCGGGGAGGGGGAGAGAAATTTCCCTCAATGCCAGCCTCCCGGCCGGAGTTTCTGGAGTTCCTCCATCAAGCCGGCGAACTGCTGGGGGAAAAGGGATTGGGCGCCATCGGACAAGGCCTTTTCCGGTTCATGGTGCACTTCAATGAGCAGCCCGTCACAGCCCGCGGCCACTGCGGCCCGGGCCAGGGGGCCCACCAGATCCCGGCGGCCTGCGGCGTGGCTGGGGTCCACAATGATGGGCAGATGGCTCTCTCTGTGCACCGCCGGAATGGTGGCCAGGTCCAGGAGGTTGCGGGCATGTTCGCCGATGGCCCGGATGCCCCGCTCACAGAGAATGACTTGGGGATTACCCTCGGACAGGATATATTCGGCAGCCATGAGCCATTCTTCCAAAGTGGCGGACATGCCTCTTTTTAGGAGCACGGGCTTCTTGGCCTGCCCCGCCAGGCGCAGCAGGGTGAAATTCTGCATGTTCCGGGCGCCGATCTGGATAATGTCGGCATATTTCGCCACCAACTCCAGAGAGCAGGGATCCACGGCCTCGGTGATGATGAGCAGGCGGGTTTCTTCCCGCACTTTAGCCAGGATTTTTAGGCCCTTTTCCCCTAAGCCCTGATAGCTGTAGGGGGAGGTGCGGGGCTTGAAGGCGCCGCCCCGGAAGACCCGGGCCCCCGCGGCTTTTACCATGCGGGCAATGGTCAGGGCCTGGGTTTCGCTTTCCACCGCGCAGGGGCCGGCCATGACCACGAAGCGACCCCGGCCCAACTCCAGGCCCGGCAGGGCGATGACACTATCTTCCCGCTGCATCTCCCGGCTCACCAGCTTATAGGGGCGGGATACGGGAATGGCCTGGATCACCCCCGGCATATCCAGGAACAGGGCCGGGTCCACCGGCCCGGGATTGCGCAGGATGCCGATGGCCGTGCGTTCACCCCCGGGCATGGGCTGGGCCGAGAACCCCAAAGCTTCAATCTTGGCCACCACCGCCTCAATTTGTGCGGGGGTGGCGTCCTTATCCATGACGATCAGCATGGCTGCTTCTCCGGTGGGACAAAAGACGGTTTTTCTGTTTTCGGTATTTAAAGAGAAAGCGCCGGACCGGAATATGGTCTCGGGCGTCTCTGTTAACCTTCTTCTATCAATGCCCGGGAAAAATGTCAAACGAAGTAGTGGCTGAGCCGTCAGGCAGGTAAGGGTCGAGGGGGCGGGTGCGGGGTTGGCTGTTGCCAGGTCCTGGGAAATGGCACCTGGGAAGATTGCTATAAGCCATTTCAAAACCACAAATTCCACTGCAAGGTCATTCTGAGCGCCGCGAAAAATCTCGTATTTTCGAAGCGTTGAGCTCCTTCACTGCGTTCAGGATGACAGAAAAAGAGGTTTTTAAATGGCTTCTAGGAGTCCGTCCGGGACTGGTGCAGTTTTTCCAGGGCCCGCTGCAAATTGGTCTTGGCTTCCTGGTAAAAGGTGGTGCGGAGGTCCAGGGCCTTCTGGAAGCATTTGGCCGCGTCTTCGTAGTGGCCATCCTTAAAGTAAAAGACCCCCAGATTATTGTAGGCCTGGGCTTCATCCCCGGCTTTCAAAAAAGCCTTAAGGGCTTCCGAATACTGTTTGAGGCCCCCCAGGGCCATGCCCAATTGCCGGTTGACTTTGGGGTCCTGGGGGGCGAGGCTTTGTGCCTTTTTGAGGGGGACCAGGGCCTTGCTATAGTTGCTCTGCCGTAAATAGGCCTGTCCCAGGGTGATGAGGGTGGCAATATTGTTGGGATCTTGGGCCAAGGCCAGATTGAATTCGGAGATGGCCCGCTGCGGCTGTCCCGCTTCCAGGTAAGCGATGCCCAGCAGATGGTGGGTTTTGGCGCGTCTGGGGTCCTGGCTCAGGGCCTGTCGAAACTCATCGATGGCCAGGGCATATTTTTTCTCTTCCAAGTGCACCAGGCCCAGGGCTTCGTGGGCCTCCAGCATGCCGGGCCGCTGCACCAGAACCATGGCCAATTCCTTGCGGGCCGCGTCCATCTGCCCTTTCAGGAAAAAAATGACCCCCACTTTGTAGCGGAGGTCATAGCGGGAAGGGGCTTGCTTGAGAATTTCCAGGAAATTCATCAAGGAGGATTCATAATCCCGGCTCTTTAGAGACAGTTCCCCCAGGGCTTCCAGGCGGTCCAGGGGGATGGAATTTTCGGTTGCTCTTGCGGCCCTGGCCTGATTCTTCTCCCATCTCGCGTCCGCCTCTGCCAGGGCGTTTTCCCGCTTCAGCAATTCTTTCCGCATACTGTCCGGGGTCTGCTTGCCGGCGCATCCCCCCAGGAGCAGCGGCAAGATCAACACCGCCGACAGCAGCAGAAAGCGATTCGGCCTCATAGGCATCGGTTACTCGCTCAACTTGGCCATAATATCTTGGCGTTGCAGCAGGTCTTTGCCCAGCAGCACCTTGACGGAAACGTCTCCAAGGAGCTTGTCGCTTTGCTCCAACTGGGACTGGGGAAAGAACTTGGTGGCCAGATTCCGGGCCACTCTTTCGGAACCGGGACGATAGTAAATTATGGTTTTTTCGGCTCCAAAATCGATGTGGTTGCCGATACTGACCACATTAAAGCCTTCCTGGGAGAGCATATTCCGGGCCCGGTGGGCCAGATCGGGAGTCCAGGTGCCGTTGCGGATATCAATGCCCGTGTTTTCCAATTCCGCGGCAGTAAGATAAGGCAGCTTGCGGGTGTCCGGCGCCGCGGTCTTGGCTTTCGCCGCGGCCGCAACCGGCAAAGACGGGGGGGCCGGGGCCTTAGCCTGGGCCTGGGCCGCCGGTTTCATTACCGGCTGGCCGGGGCCAGCCCCTGCCGTCACCTTCGGAGCCGCAGGCTCGGGTTCTTTGACCAAAGCCTCGGGGTCCGAGAAATCTCTTCCCAGGAGCAGCTTAATATCCGCACCTTTGGCGAATTTTTCCCCGGTCTCCAGTCTGGCCTGGGGGAAGAACTTGGTGCTCAAGGCCCGGGCTATGCCTTCAGCTTCCGGACGATAATAAATCACCGTTTGCTCAGCGCCGAAATCCCGGTAGTTGCCAATTTTCACCACCCTAAAGCCTTCGCCCGCGAGCATGGACCTGGTTTGGCGGGCCAGGTCGTGGGTGGGGGTGCCGTTGAGGACTTCTATGCCGCTCTGGGCCAATTTATCCGGGGTCACAGGCGCTGATGCCGGAGCGGAGGCCACCTTGATTTTTGCGGGTTTGGGCGGAGGCGCCGGGGTGATGGCCGGAGCGGGTTTTTTCACGGGTTCGGCCGCCTGCTTGGCGGGTGCAGGAGGTTTGGCTTCGGCCTTTTTTTTCTGAACCGCAGCCGCGGCAGTTTTGGTGAACGCCCCGGGGGGGTGGGATTCGCTCTTGGCTTTGGCTGCTGTGGCCCGCAGCTTGGGCAAAGGCGGTGTCGCGGGCCTCCCCGCAGTTACCGCGGCAGAGGGTTCTTGGCCGTCCTGGAGCGCGTCCGGAGGAATTTTTGCAGCCATTTTCCCAGCTTCTTGGAATTTAGAAGGGGCCGGGGTCCGCGTCTGGGGCAGGGGGGCGCTGGGCACCGCGGCCATGGCCGGAGTCGGAGCCGGGGCCACGCCAGGCTGCGGGGCAGAGCCGGAGACGGAGACAGCCGGGGCCGGAGCCCCTGCCGGCTGCACATTTTGGGCGTAATGGCGTTTTTCTCCTTGTCCCAGGGCCAACATCACCTGCTGCAACTTTTTCTGGGCCGCAACCTCGCCTTCCGTTTCTTGCCAGAGGCGGAGCGCTTCCTTCGAACGCCCCAGCCGGCAGAGAAGAAGCCCCAAGTTGTTGCGGACTGTAAGATTCTGCGGATTTTTGGCCAGAGCCTCCCGGAAGCAGGTTTCCGCTTTATCATAGCGGCCGGTAAGGTAATAGGAGAAACAGAGATTATTATTCAAGGCCTCGTTATTGGAGTCCAGGGCCAGGGCCTGCTGATATAGTTTTCGGGCCTGGTCGAATTCTCCCACCTCTTCATAGGAACGGGCCAGGGCGTCCAACACCCGGAGATTACGGGGGTTTGCCTGGTATGCCTCTTCCAGTTCCTTGATGGCCATCTCCGGCCGCCCCATCATCTTGAGGTAATGGGCATTGCGCAAGACCCGGGCGGTATCTCCCGGAGCCGGCCGGATTCCCGCTCCCCACAGCCCTTCGTTGTTGGAGTATTCCGAGGCGTTGCGACTACAGCCGGAACAACCCCACAGAAGCATGGCGCTAAAAGCCCCGATGCCCAAAATGGCGGCGAGGGCGAGGAACTTCACGGCTATTCCAGGTCGTTGTGTATTCACTGCTCCAACCTCCATAATCAAGCCCTAGTTCTGTACGACTGTCCGCGGCCCGTTGACTGGGAAGCCCTTGATCCCGGGACTTCAAGGAAAAAGGGCGGTAGATTCAAAACTTCATCCGGGTTTACGCTGCCTCGACCCCCAGAACAATAACAATCACAGACTCTACCTTAATTCCAGTTTGATGGTCTTCGGTTCTTCCCTCTCTTTTTTAAAGCTCTTGTCATATATCGTCTGGGTGTTTGCCGCGGCTTGGGGCGTCATACCCACCGGCGGTTTGGCATCCACTGCATCCGGAGGATTCATCATCATCTCCAGCCGGTTGTAGGTCACGGAGCGGCCATAATCCGCTTCCAAGGTCCGGGGCACCCCGTCGGCGGAGGTGAGGGAGGCGCAGCCCGCGAACCACAGAAGAGTCAGTCCCACAAGAAGCGCATTCATTTTCTGCAGGCGGCGGTTATACTTTTCTTTTCTTGACGATGCCATCATTGCTCCCCCTGGCTATTGCACGGCTTTATATCCGAAGCCATCGGGTAAGTTTTGAGGTGCGGGAGGCGGAGCGGACGTTGCCTTCTTCTTGCGGCCCTCCAGGGCCCCCAATAAATAAGCCTCGAAGTCGTTGGGTTCAATATATTTATCAGTAGGGAGCCGGGCCGCGGTGGTGGTCAACGGTTTGACCAGGCGGGGAGTCACCAGTATCACCAATTCGGTCTCATTCTTCTGATATTGGCTGGACCGGAAAAGGGCGCCCAGAATGGGAATGTCGCCCAGCACCGGAAATTTATTAATGGCATTGCGGTGGGTGTCCGACAACAGCCCGGCAATGGCAAAAGTCTGGCCGTCTTTGACCTCGATATGGGTGGAAGTGCTTCTCACCCTCAGTCCTGGGACTTGAAAGCCGGAGATGATTACCGGCGCGGTGCTGAAATCCAGTTCCGAGACCGTGGGCGCCACCTTGAGGGCGATCTTGCCCTCATCCAGTACTATGGGGGTAAAGATCAGCTGTACTCCAAACTTTTTCCATTCGATGGTCACTACCGAACCGCCGGCCCCGGGTTGGGGCACGGGCACGGGAAATTCGCCGCCTGCCAGGAATTCGGCTTGCTGGCCGCTGGTAGCCACCAGATTCGGCTCCGCCAAAAGACGGCCCAACCCTTGGCTCTTCAGGACATTGAAGAAGGCGGTCCATACCCAGGGGCCGGTGGTGAAGCCCGCCATGGCGTTGACGGCAGTGGACACGCTTTGGTCGACGCTTATGGAGTTGAAGCCCCGGGTAAAGGAATTGAGATTGGTGAGACTGTTCAACATGCTGAGGACGAAGTTGCCCTGGTGGTCAGTGCCAAAAAAGTTGACGCCGATCTGCCGCCCCAGATCCCGTTGGATCTCGGCTACCCGCACTTCCACCATCACCTGTTGCACGCCACCCACGTGCATCAGGTTGATGACCTTGACTTCTTTGAATTTGCCTTCGGTCATGCCTCTGGCTGAGGGAGGCGCACCCCCGCCGGCGGGCGGCATCGTGGGCGGCTGGCCTTGCATGCCCTTAACTTCCTGGGTTTCCACCCCCAGTTCCCGGAGGAACCCAGATGCCAGTTCCAGCGCAGTTTGCTGGGCCACGGCGCTGGAGACCTCTCCGGAGAGCACCACGGAGTTGCCCGCGGCCTCCACCCCTATCTTTTCCTTGGGGAGAATCTTGTGGAGCTTTTCTTTCAAGAGGGTGACATTCAATTCCACCATTACTTGGGCGGAAGTAAAGCGGTGGCGGCCCCACAGGGTGAGGTTGGTGACGCCGGGGCCCATGCCGTTGATATAGAGCTCCCGGTCGGAGATGACCACGATGTCCGCAATCTCGGGGCTGGCCACCGAGATGCGGGTGACGGGAAAGGGAGTCTTAAGCACCTTGGAACTCCCCACCTGGAGGTGTAATACTTGTTTGATCTCCTGGTCTTGCACCCCTTGCAGCAGGTCAACGCCATAGGCCGGTTCCCCCCCGGCCCAGAGGCACAAGACCAATACCAGAAGAACCCTCCCCCATAACCTGGCTGCGGCTGTTTTCCACTCCAGGCCGGTTCTCTTAGTCATTTTGGCATTACCTCAAATTTATTTCTAGATGTTTCGGTTTTCCTGAAAAACAACTTTAAAAAATCTCTTGCCATTTTAATTTTAGTGGTCAAAGGATGTCAATTAATTAATCAAACTTAATTAAAATAGTTAAAATCTGGTTTGATATTTTTATTCTCAGTTCTAAAAATCAACCGGCAGTTGCCAATAGACTCCTCTTTTATGATGTCATTCTCTGACGGGTTAGGTGCATCCTTTTGATCCCATGTCCGGGTGAGAAAGTAGACGGTAAATTGAAAATCCGGTTCCCGGTAGTTGCCTCTGAAATTTTATACGGTTGGAGATATTCTTCTTTATTGAAGAAGAAATGACATAAATCGGGGAAAGCATAAGCCTTGCAGCAATGGCCCCATAATAGGGCAGGAATTTGCTCCAAAAGCAAGGAAGTTATTTGCCGGTTGAACATTACCATGCTCCCTCCAGGGAGGTCCTTTTGCTCATGGCCTGATGGATTCTCGTTTTCCGGATCATAATAACATCCATCATTATTGGCGATGGCGCATGTCTAAGCGGTTATGGCTTCTTTTGGTGTGTCTTGTTATATAATTAATAATAATTTAGATAAGTTACAAATTAAAAGAGATGTCTCAAGGACATTTCTATCCGACTTGAAGGGTATACAAGATTCGAGCCAAAGGGCCAGGAGGGCGGGGGATTGGTGCCTGGCCCGGTGAGAGATAGATTTTTAGCGCCTCAACGGCTAAGCCTATGGTTGCCTGTTTACCTCCCGGATTTTCATCAGGCGCTGGGACTATTCAAAAAATTGTCAAGAAAATTGACCCTAGTCAGATTTTCGACACTTTCAATACTGCCAACCGTGCCAATAAAGAACCGCCATGCCCAGAGCCATGGCGGTGGCATAAGGGATTTTCTGTTTGGCGAGATGGCTCTCGGCCTTCTCCATCTCCGGCAGATAGCGGCCCCACAGTCTATTGAGGCAAATCCAGCCGCACCGCATCTGCGACCACAGGACACCCCGCCATCCCAACACCAGAAGGATTAAGAGCCCCCCGCAAATTCCCATATATACGAATAAAAAGAAGGTGCGTTGGGGGCCCAGCCAGGCGCCCAGGGAGGCCAGGGCTTTGACGTCTCCCGCGCCCATGCCCCGCAGCAGATAAGGCAGGATCAGGAGGCCGAAACCCAGGGCCAGGCCCAAAAATCCGGACCAAAGTCCGCCCCAGCCATGAAAACCCAGTTGAAAGCCCAGCCCGGCCATGGCGGTTCCCAGGGTCAGGTAATTGGGAATGCGCTGCGTTCTGATATCCCCCCAGGCCATCCAGATGGAGAGCAACAGCGGCAGCAGTAAAGAATTATTCCTTGCCAGCCAGTGGGCCACCTCGGCAACGGTCACGCAAAACCTCCGGAAGAATGGGGCCCCTTATGGCAGACGATATTTTGACGCGGGTGTGGCGGCCACCATTTCTGGATAACTTATCGGCATTTCCGGATTCTACTTGATTGGCGGCTGCATTTTCGGGACCCTGGCGGTCAGGTGGGGCTCTACCGCCAGGGTGCCGGAGGAGTTAAAGGGATATGGACGGGGCAGCGGCGGCTTTTCCTCAGGCTTCCGGGGCGCGGCGATCCCGGCCCTGGACGTCGCAGACCATGACGATCAAGTCGCTGTTGCGGCCGGTTAAGTCTTTGACCAGGTCTTCAAAGACCGCCTTCACCGAGAACCCGGCACGCTTGAATACCTTCAGGGCGCCCTGGGCCTGCAGGTGGATCTCAGCGATCAGCTTTTCCAGGCCGAATTCCCCCGCCAACTCCACCAACTCGTTGATGAGCAGGCTGCCCAGCCCCTTATTCTGAAAGTCCTTGGCCACCACCACCCGCACATTGCCCAGATGGCGCTTCCACCCCACTTTCCGCATGTGCAGGGTGGCGTCCCCCACAATGCGGCCCTGGGCTTCGGCCAGGAGGGGAAAGACTCGGGAGGGATCGATATGGTTCACCCAATGATCGATCACCGCCGGGTTCCGCACATCGCTGCGCAGGAAGAGGAGGTCTTTTTCATCGAGACCCTGAAAGAAAGCCAGCAGCTTTTCCCGGTCCTCTTTTACCATGGGCCGCAGAATCACCCGGGTGCCGTCTTTGAGCACTCCTTCTTTGGAATAAGGCGCCATCTTGCCCCCTCTGTGTGGATGCAGCAGTTAGCAGTCAGCTTCTAAACCAGGTCCAGAAACGCATCAAAGGTTTAACAGCTTCATCATCGTTTCCGGGTAACGTTGACCCGCGGCTGCCCCCCGGGGCGCTGCCTCTTCCAGGCGTCCCAGGTCTGCCGCGGTGAGGACGATATTGAGCGCGGCCAGGTTTTCCTCCAGGTAGAAGCGCCTTTTGGTGCCGAAAATGGGGACGATGTCTTCGCCCCGAGCCAGGACCCAGGCCAGGGCCAGTTGCGCGGCAGTGCAGCCCTTGGCCGCGGCCATCTCCTCCACCCGGCGCACCAGGGCGAGATTTTTTTGAAAATTTTCCCCCTGAAAACGGGGGCTGGTGCGGCGGTAGTCATCCTCCGCCAGGTCCTGGACACTCTTGAGGCCGCCGGTCAGCATACCCCGGCCCAGGGGGGCGTAGGCCACAAAGCCGATACCCAGTTCCCGGCAGACCGCCAGGACCTCGTCTTCAGGATCGCGGCTCCACAAGGAATACTCGCTTTGCAAAGCGATCAGGGGATGCACGGCGTGGGCCCGCCGCAGGGTTTGGGGCCCGGCCTCGGACACCCCCAGATACCTGACTTTGCCCTCTTTAACCAATTGGGCCATGGCCCCTACCGTCTCCTCAATAGGGGTTTTAGGGTCCACCCGGTGCTGATAATAAAGGTCGATGGTCTCCACCCCGAGGCGGCGCAGACTGGCTTCGCAGGCCTCCCGGACATACTCCGGCCGGCCGTTGATGGAGCGGGCCTGGGGATCATCCGGGCTCCGTTGGATACCGAACTTGGTGGCTAGGACCACCTCCTGGCGCCGCCCCTTGATGGCCCGCCCCACCAGTTCTTCATTGGTAAAGGGCCCGTAGATATCGGCGGTGTCCAGGAAGTTGATCCCCTGATCCAGGGCCAGGTGGATGGTGGCCAGGGACTCGGAGTCATCCCGGCGGCCGTAGAATTCGGACATGCCCATGCAGCCCAGGCCCACCGCGGAAACGAGAGGTCCGTTTTTGCCCAAGCGTCTCTGTTTCATGAATCAGTCCTTTTCAAACCCCCTGGGCCAGCCGCTCCGCCAGGAAAGGGGGCAAGCCCGCGTTCAGGATACGGGCCTGCGCTCCGGCAATATCATAAGGCACGGACTTGAAATGGATGGAAAATTCCTCCATATCAAAAATGGCGTACGCGGCTTCCGGATTGCCGTCCCGGGGCTGGCCCACGCTGCCGGGGTTGATCAGATAATCTCCCTCGGGGGCCAGCTGCAGCTTCGGCCGGGTGATTTCCCGCAGGGCCACCGTCCCCCGGATATCCCGGTACCACAAGGCCCGGCGATGGGTATGCCCGAAAAAACAGATTTTGAGGGAGCCCTGTTTTTTCATCTGTGCGAAGACGCGTTTGCCTTGAAAGTGATAGGAAATATAAGTATCGGTGCTGGTGGGGGTGCCATGGCAGGCCAGAAAACGCCCCCCCAGCTCCTGGGTCAAGGGCATGGCTTCCAGGAATTTAATTAACCCCGGGTGGATTTGTTCCCGGGACCACATCAGGGCTTGATAGGCGATGATATTGAAGTGCTGGGCCCGCTCCGGGTCCAACAGAGCCAGGTCATGATTGCCGGCCAGGTTAAAGAATTTTTGGTTCTGGAGCAGCTCCACGCACTCGTTGGGACTGGCGTTATAGCCCACCACGTCCCCCAGGTTGAGGATGGCGTCCACCTCCTCCCGGCGGATGGCCGCGAGCACGCTTTCCAGGGCCTCTAAATTACTATGGATATCGGAGATGATGGCCAGACGCATTTAAAAACCGTTTTTGGTTTTGCGTTTTTGGTTTTCTTTATGATGGAAACCACCCTGGGATAGTTCCACTTGATCGACGAAAAACGAGAAACGAAAAATCCTTCTCTTTAAATCATATACCAGTCCCCCGGTCCCAGGCAATAGTTCCTGTTCTTGACCATTTCCCGGGATTCTGGTACCTTTTCCCCACCTTATCATGGAACCCGGCTATTTAGTAGAATTCTTCGACCAAAGACGTATCCTCTGCGGCATCGTTCTGGAACTGAAAGGGGAGCGCTTACACGTCCTGGCCCAGACCAACCGGGAGATGACCCTGGCCAGGAAACGGGTGCTCCATGCCAGCCCCAGCCGTCTTTCCCCCCAACTCCCCCGCCAGCAGCTGCTGGATTTCCTGGAGAAAACCGCGGCCAGACGAGAGGCTTTAAGGGCCTCCATCCAGTTGGAAGAAATCTGGGAACTGCTGGCCCAAGAGGACCAGGCCCTGGCTGCGCCGGAAATGGCCGACCTCTGGTTCGGCGGGGAGGCCGGTGCGGACCAGGTGGCGGCCCTGGAGCGGGCCTTGCTGGAGGATCGCTTCCTCTTTAGATATAAAGAAGGCCTCTGGGTGCCCAACCCCCCGGAAACGGTGGCGAACCTCAAGGAGCAGTGGCAGCGGGAAGAGGAGCGCTTGCAGGAGATGGAGGCCGCGGCCGTCTGGCTCCGGGCCGTCTGGGACGGGGAAAAGGCCCCGGAGCCCAAAGGCAAGGCGCAGCTGGTGGAGCTGTTACGCCGCCTGGCCGTATTCGGGGCCGAGGACCCGGACTATGCCCAGGGCAAGGCCTATCTGGAAAAGGCCCGCCTCACCGCCGCGGACGCTCCCTTTCTGCTGCTGGTGCGCCTGGGCATCTTCCAGGAAGATGAAAACCTGGATCTCCACCGGCTGGAGGTGCCCACCGAATTTGCCCCCGAAACCCGGAGCCAGGCCGTCAACCTTTGCCGCCAGCCCGGGCCGGACCCTTATGCGGCCCAGCGCCTGGATTTAACGTCTCTGGCCTGCCTTACCATCGACGGCGAGCGCACCCGGGATTTCGACGATGCCCTCAGCCTGGAAGAGACGGCCGCGGGTTGGCGCCTGGGGGTGCATATCGCCGACGTTTCCTCCCTGGTGCAGCCCCAGACGCTCCTGGACCAGGAGGCCCAGGAGCGGGCCACTTCCATCTATTTGCCGGAACACCGCCTGCCCATGCTGCCGGAGGAAATCTCGGAAGATATCCTCAGCCTCCTGGCCAGCCAGGAACGTCCGGCCTTGAGTTTTCTGGTCGATCTCGACCAGGAAGCCGAGGTCCTCCATTGGGAAATCCGTCCCAGCCTGATTAAGGTACAGCAGCGCCTGACCTACCAGGAGGTGGACGGGCTTTTGTCCCAAGACCCGCGGCTGGCCGCCCTGTCCCGGATCACCACCCTGCTCAAGGAGCGCCGTCTGGCCCAGGGGGGCTATGAGCTGAAGCTGCCCGAGGTGTGGGTGGCCTTCACCTCCCAGGGGGAGCTGCAGGTGACCGTGGAGGACCAGGAGACTCCGGCCCGCTCCCTGGTGGCGGAGGCCATGGTCCTGGCCAACTGGCTGGCGGCCCGGTTCCTGGCGGAACAGAAGGTGCCCGCGATCTTCCGCAGCCAGCCCGAACCCCGGGAACCCATCAACCGGGAGGAGCCCAAGGGCCTCCTGGAACTCTACCGGGACCGGCGGCGCTTGAGCCGGGTGGTCATGGACCTGACGCCCCAGCCCCATTGGGGCCTGGGACTGGAGCAATACACCCTGGCCACATCTCCCATCCGCCGTTACCTGGACCTGGTGACCCACCGGCAGTTGCTGGCGCATCTGTGCGGGGCCCCATGGCCCTATCAGCATGAGGAACTCAGCCGGATTGTCACCGCCATCGAACCGGCCATGAGACGGGCCGGCCTGCTCAAGACCCGGCGCTTGCGCTACTGGTTGCTGAAATACCTGACTGGCCGGCTGGGGCAGAAAAAAGAGGCCCTGGTCCTGGAAGCCCTGCCCCATCGCTACCGCCTGCTTTTTCCCGATATCCTGCTGGAAGTCTTTCTGCCGGCCCCCGCCACCCTGACCCTCAATCCCGGAGACCTGGTCCTGGTGCACCTGGATCGGGTAGTGCCCCGGGAGGATCAGATTAAGGTGAGCCTGGCCTAGAAAAGTTCTCACGCAAAGACGCAAAGACGCTAAGGAAAGACGCAAGATTAGGGTTGATAAAGGAACCTTCTCTTGCGTCTTAGCGCCTTGGCGTCTTTGCGTGAGAAAACCTTTTCAAAGTCCGTTAGCCACGCGACTGATGCCGTGCTTAATCAGGGCTTCACCAAAATTTATCAGTAGCCCAATCTCTTATCCGCCAGACGGAGATAAGTGAGAAGTTGCTTCTTATGCACAGGAGCCACTTTTTCTATCGATTTCAATTCCACAATAACCAAATCCTCGACTATCAGGTCGGCAACAAAAGCCAATTCCATTTGCATAGATTCGTAAATCAGGGGGATGGTTTCTGCCTAACCACCCTCAGATCGCGCTTATGCAGCTCATAAGCTAATACTTCTTCATACACTGACTCCAGCAGACCCGGCCCCAAGGCAGTGTGTACCTTGTAAGCTGCATCAACTATGAGCCTGGCAACCTCATTTTCTTTCATGCTCTTGCGTCTTAGCGCCTTGGCGTCTTTGCGTGAGATATTATTATGTTGCCTCCCCGAAGACCCTGGCGAAAATTGCGGGAATGTGCCGGAAATAGCGGTCCAGGTCGAAGATGGCGGCGATTTCCTCCGGAGAAAGGTGCCTGGTGATCTCCGGGTCATCTTTGACCTTTTGGGCAAATTCCCCGCCCTCCTGCCAGACCAGCATGGCCGGGCGCTGCACCAGGCGGTAGGCCGCATCCCGCTGCAGCCCTCTCTTGATCAGGGCCAGGAGCAGTCCCTGGGAGAAGACCAGGCCGTGGGTGAGGTTCAGGTTCCTGGCGATATTCTCCGGATAGACCTGGAGGTTTTTGAGCAACTGGGTGAAGCGGGCCAGCATGAAATCCAGGAGTACGGTGCTGTCGGGGGCGATAACCCGCTCCACCGAGGAGTGGCTGATGTCCCGCTCATGCCACAGGGCCACGTTCTCCTGGGCCGCCAGGGAGTTGGCCCGGAGGATGCGGGCCAGGCCGCAGAGGTTCTCGGAGAGGATGGGGTTGCGCTTATGGGGCATGGCCGAGGAACCTTTTTGCCCTGCGGCGAACATCTCTTCCGCCTCCCGCACCTCGGTGCGCTGCAGGTGGCGGATCTCCAGGGCCACCTTCTCGATGCTGGCGCCGATGAGGGCCAGGGTGGTGAAAAATTCCGCGTGCCGGTCCCGCTGGATGATCTGGGTGGAGATGGGCGCGGGCTCCAGGCCCAGGAGGGCGCAGGCCGCAGCCTCCACTTCCGGGGGCAGGTGCGCGAAGGTGCCCACCGCGCCGGAGAGTTTGCCCACGGCCACGGTTTTCCGGGCGTGTTCCAACCGGGAACGGTGGCGTTGAAATTCCGCATACCAGAGCGCGAATTTCAGGCCCATGGTGATGGGTTCCGCGTGCACCCCGTGGGTGCGGCCCACCATCACCAGGTCTTGGTAGGCATAGGCCTGGTCCTTGAGCACGGCCAGGAGTGCGTCCACATCGGCCAGGAGCAGGTCCGCGGACTCCTTCAGGCGCAGGCCCAGGGCGGTGTCCAGGACGTCCGAGGAGGTGAGGCCGAAATGGAACCAGCGGCCGTCTTCGCCCAGGCATTGGGCCACCTGGTCCACGAACGCGGCCACGTCGTGGTGGGTCTTTTTTTCGATCTCCAGGATGGCCTCCACGTCGCAGACGGCCTGGGCCCGGGCCCGGGCCGGGATGTCCGGGGGGATGATGCCGTGCTCCGCCATGGCCTCCATGGCCGCCAGCTCGACTTTGAGCCAGGTGGCAAATTTATGCTCTTCGGTCCAGATGCGGGCCATGACCTCGCGGCTGTAACGGGGGATCATTTATTCTTCTCCTTCCGAGTTTTGGCGCTTTTGCTATACACCTTTTTTTCCTTGACGGACATACTTTTTCCCAAGTCGGCACGATCATATGTCAATTTATTCTTTTTTTTCAAAAGAGCCGACTGCTCTTCCGGTCTATTTGCCGCATCTCTGCTGACCTGGTCAGCAGGCACCACGGAAAAAACCAGGCGCTGTTTCAGGGCGGTGGCGATGCGGCTGAGCATGGACAGGGAATGCCCTTCATAGTCGGCGTCCTCCAGGCGGCTGATCACCGATTGGGTAGTGCCGATCAGCTTTGCCAGTTCCTTTTGGGTGAGGCCCGCTTGCTTCCGCAAGTCATGGATGGCGCGGGCCACCTGGGCATGCACCCGCTCGACCTCCAGGGGTTGCCGACGTTCCGCATTGTCGCCAATATAACGGCGGTGCAGGATATCGACGGCATTGGTGGTTTTTTCGGTGTTTTTCATGTTTGGTTACCCTCGTGGTGTATGTTAATATCGTTATATTACGATAAATTGTCAAGGAGAATATCGTTTTATTGCGATATAATTTGCTGATAATTGACTGGCTTACGAGGACCGGTTAATCTTAACTGCTCTGAAAGTGCTGCCCGCACAGGCTGGAAAGCCTGTGCTACCACTTCTAAAAAGGCAAATATCCATGCCCGACTGGGGAAAAATCTTTGCCGCACCAGAGATGCAGCGCCTTACGCCCAATCCGGAGTTGCTGGCGGTGCTGCCGGAGGTGAAGGACACGGGTTGCCGCCGGGTCCTGGACGCGGGCTGCGGTGCGGGGCGGCATCTTTTGCCCCTGGCCCGGGAGGGGTTTGCGGTCTGGGGGGTGGACCGGGAACTATCGGTCCTGGAGGGATTGCAGGAGAAGCTGCGGGCCTCGGACATCCCGGCCCCTTTGGTGCTGGCGGACCTGGGCCGGTTGCCGTTTCCGGGTCCTTCCTTTCACCTGGTGGTGTCCATCAACGTCATCAACCACGGCTATGCCCGGACCTTCCGGGAGTATTGCCGGGAACTGGACCGGGTGCTGGCCCCCGGGGGGTTTATCTTCATCTACGTCTCCCCCCGGGAATTTGCCGAGCTGGTGCGGCGGCCCGAAACCCGGGAGCTGGAGCCCGGCACCCTGGTGGACATCGCCACCCCGGACGGGGAGATGATCCACCACTTCCCCGCGCCGGAGGAAATCCAGGGGCAATTCCCCGGGTACCGCCAGCTCCGGGCCGAGACCATCGCCGCGGCCATCCCTTTTATGGGCGGGGTGGAAATGCCGCAGTATGTCTTTTGGGCCCGGAAGCCAAGGGCCGGGGATTAAAAATACCTCACGCAAAGGCGCCAAGACGCAAGGGCGCAAGAGAATGAAGCAAAATGAATCCACATGGTTACATAAGAGTGTGGTTTCCCAGGTCCATACTCCATACTGCCCAGAACCTACAAGTCATTTCAAAACCTTGTTTTCTGTCATCCTGAACGCAGTGAAGGATCTCAACGCCTCGAAAACACGAGATTCTTCGCGGCGCTCAGAATGACAAATTAGGATAGTCGAGGTCTGGAAATTGGCTTCTGTTCAACAGATGAAAAAAGCATAGAATTTCCGACGCAAAAAAAGGCCGGCTCGAGCCGGCCCCATATTCTAAATTCTTGCGTCTTGCCTTTGCGTCTTAGCGTCTTTGCGTGAGAACTTTTTCCGCAGGCCTTTATGCCTCCCCCACCTTTTCGCCGGTAAGGACCTCCACTTCCTGGAGGAGCGCAGCCAGCAGCTCTTTCTCCGGGACCTGGCGCACGATTTGGCCTTTTTTAAAGAGGAGGCCCACCTTTTTACCGCCGGCGATGCCCACGTCCGCCTCCCGGGCCTCCCCGGGGCCGTTCACCACGCAGCCCATAATGGCCACCTTCAAGGGCGCGGTGATATTGAGCAGGCGGCGCTCCGCCTCTTCGGCCAGGCCGAAGAGGTTGATGCCGCAGCGGCCGCAGGTGGGGCAGGAGATGAGTTCCACCCCCCGCTCCCGGATATGGAGGGCCCGGAGAATCTCATAGGCCACCCGTATCTCTTCCACCGGGTCCCGGGTCAGGGAGACCCGCAGGGTGTCGCCGATGCCTTCGGCCAAAAGCATGCCAATGCCCAACGCCGATTTCACCGTGCCGGCGATGAGGCCTCCGGCCTCGGTGACGCCCAGATGGAAGGGATAATCCGCCTGGGGGGCCAGCTGCCGGTAGGCATCCACCGTGACCAGGACATCCGAGGATTTCAGGGAAATCTTAAAATCGTAGAAGCCCCAGTCCTCGAATTGCCGCACCCACCTGAGGGCGCTGGCCGCCAGGGCCGCGGCCGTGGGTGCGCCATAGTGGGCCAGCAGGTCCGCTTCCAGGGACCCGGCATTTACCCCCAGGCGCAGGGATACGCCCTTCGCCTGGCAGGCCTTCACCACTTGGCGAGTCTTTTTCTCCCCTCCCAGGTTGCCGGGATTGATGCGGATGGCATCGGCCCCCTGGTCCAGGGCGGCCAGGGCCAGGCGATGGTTGAAGTGAATATCGGCAATCAGGGGCACGGGGCTGGCGGCCTTAATCTCTCCGAAGGCCCGGGCCGCCTTCATATCCGGCACGGCTAGGCGCACGACTTCGCAGCCCGCGGCGACCAGCCGCTGGATCTGGGCCAAGGTGGCCCCGACCTGGCGGGTGTCGGTGTTGGTCATGGACTGGACCATCACCGGGGCTCCGCCCCCGACCCGGACCGGCCCGAGATAAATGGCTCTGGTGGCTCTACGTTTCATAAGTTTCCCGATAATTCCTGCGTCTGCCCGAAAAGATCGGCCTCACACAAAGATGCAAAGGCGCAAAGCAAGACGCGAAAATATAGAGATCATCCTGGTGGCGCCGGCGTCTCGCCTGCGCGGCAACGGGCGGGCGAGACGCCCGCGGCTACGATTTTTTTGTATTTTCTGGGCGAGCCGGATGCTGCTGGATGGCTCCCCTAGAATTTCTTTGTCATTATATCATTTTACTGTAGACCCTGCTGACACTCATTATTCTTTTAACCGAAAACCGAAAACCGAAAACGGAAAACCGAAAACCATCTCTTAATCGGCATTTTTTGCCGTAACTGGTGGGCGTATTTTGCCGGTCTGGGCCAGGCGCATTTTGCCCGGTATCCAATTTTATTAAACAATTCTTTAACTTCCCTCTGGCACGCCCTTTGCTTCCCCAACGGGCAGACTTGAATTCCGCGTCCTGGAGGAGGAATGCAGGCAGCAGGCGTTACCCCACCGAATATGAACGTGATGTCCCTGTCGACCCCGAGGGCTCAAGGGTATCCGGCTCGGGACAAGTTCCAATCCATGCTCCTACAGCGGATCTCATCCAACAGTAGGAACACCTCCTCTTCCCGGTTCGCTTCCCGCTCCGGTCTGACCTCGCAACTGGCCCGGGCCCGGCCCGTATCGACTACAGCGACCACCAAGGTTTTGAATGACCGGTCGAAATGGACCGCCATCAGCGGTTCCGCGGGCGGGACCTCCACAACCAAAGCGGCGCATATGCTGTTGGACGCCCAGTCCAAGGCCTCAGGCAAGAACGCAGTTACTGACCCGACGCTGGCGGCTGCAGTGGCCCAGCTCAACACCGAAATGCCGGCAGCCCTGAAAAAGTTGATGGAGTTTTTGAACCAGCAGCCGGGGCAAAGTCTGAAGGTATCCCCGGACCAGGTCCAGGAGTTGAAAGGCTATCTGCAGCAGGCCGGACTCCCGGCGGCGCAGGTGGACAGTCTCGTAAATTCGGACAGTTTCCAAACCAAGGGTTTGACCGCCCAGGACCTGCAGGACGCCTGGCAGGCCGCGTGCCAGGATGCCTCCCAGAAGGCCCTGGTGGCCCAACTTTCCCAGGCAACGACTACCCAGGTGGCTAATGCCACGGTCAGCATGGATATGCCTCCGGCGTTGAAAGCCCTGACTGATACTTTGAATCAGCAGCCGGGACAGGTTCTGAAAATGACGCCGGAGCGCCAGCAGCAGGTGCAGGCCTATCTCCTGAAGGCCGGAGTCTCGACGGAGCAGGTGCAAAACCTGCTGAACTCCTCCCAGGTTCAGGAACAGGGGCTGACTGCCGCCGAGGTGCAGGCCGCATGGCAGAGGAGCGTCAAGACTACTTTGAAGGAGGCCTTGACGGCTTCCGGGTCGCCAGTAAACGCAGTCCAAAACCTGGCCAGCCAACCCGATTACCAAAGCCAGTGGGAAAACTTGACTATACCCAAGAAAGCCCTGGGAGATTTACGCCTGGCGCTGCAGAATTTGGGGGTGCCGCCGGATTCTTTGAGGGAGCTGAACGCGCAAAATTTTCCCAATGGTGTGCCCCTGACCCAGGTAATGAAACTCATCCAGCAAACGGCAAAATCCGCTAATAATTCAGCCCCTCTTTTGGATGGGGGAGCAGACCTGCAAAGATGGCGGCAGCTTTTGACCCAGGCCGGCCTGGACCAGGAAACGGTCCAGCAGTTGAATGCGGGCCTCAGTCCCTCCAACCGGGGAGAATTGCGGACCGCCCTGGAACAGCTATCTCCCCAGCCCGCTCCCCAGGGGGAGGAGGGCGCTAAACCTGTCTATCTGCCGCAAGGCGTCCGCGTCCGGTCGGTCCCATTGCCTTTAGAGAATGATGCGGGCCAGGGGCATGGGGAAGCCAAAAGCGATCTGGGGCAAAATCTCGGATCTTCTCCCCAGGCGCAGGCAGCCAACCTGATCGGGACTGCCAACCAGAATACCGGGGCCGCCGATATCCAAAATTTTCTGGCCTATCTTAACAGCAACGCCGCCCAGCAGGTGAGCCAGACCGGGACTCAGGAAGTTGCCGGAGGGCAAAGCTCCACCCCGGTCATTCCTTATCTGACTCCAGAAGTCAAAGAAGCCCTGTGGTCCCAGGTCCAATCCGGGGTTTTGGCGAATCTCCGCCCCGGCGAGAACCAGGTCTCCATAACCCTCAATCCTCCGGATCTGGGGAAACTCGATCTCACCCTGAATCTGAAGGGCCAGGCGGTGGAGGTGGTGGCGGTCACCACCCATGCGGCCGTGGCGGAGGCGGGCACCTCCGGGGTGCAGCAGCTGGCCCAGGCCTTGAACCAGCAAGGCCTGATTCTGACCCAGTTTCAGTTCCACCATCAGGATGATGCGGCCCAGGGACAGCAGCCCAACTTCAATTTTGCCCAGACTCCCGGGGACCAAAGGCAGTCCGGCAAGAAAGAATCCGACAGGTGGGAGCAACCCGCCACCCCCCGGCGGCCGCGTTGGACCGGGAGCGGCAGCATTGATTGTTTTGCATGATTAACTCCTTTGAGGATTAGGTCCATGAGCACATCTGTCTCCAGCATCCCAAACACCACCAGCAGCACCACCACTTCGTCAGCGAGTTCGAGCAATTCGTCACTCACTAACGGCGTCACCATGGGCAAAGAGGACTTCCTCAAGCTCCTGACCACCCAGTTGCAGTACCAGGACCCTTTAAGCCCGGAAGACCCCAAGGACTTTGTGGCCCAACTGTCGCAATTCAGCTCCCTGGAGCAGTTGATCAACCTCAACACCACCATGGGCAACCTGAGCACCAACATGACCAATCTCCAGAGCGCCCAGCAGATGACCCAGGGGTTGTCCATGCTGGGCAAGACGGTCAAGGCCCAGGGCAACATCTTCCAGGTCACCGGCGGTAAAGTCGGCGATATGTCGTACGTTCTCAGCTCGGCCGCGACCTCTGTCAAGGTCTCCATCAAGGACAGCAGCGGCCAGGTAGTGCGCACCATGGACCTGGGCGGCAAGAACGCCGGGGAGAACCAGATTACCTGGGACGGCAAGGACAACAACGGCAACGCCGTGGCCGACGGCACTTATTCCTTCACAGTGAGCGCCCTGGACGCCAAGGGCAATGCGGTGACTGCGGCCAGCCTGGTCACCGGCACCGTCACCCAGGTGCTCCAGGATTCCGGCACGGTCTATTTGAAAATCAACGGCAAACTGGTCACCTTGGACAACGTTATCTCCATAGATGAATCGTAAATCATAACCCGGGGCCGCCAGGCCGCGGCCCCGCACCAGGCCTTCGGAGGGGCTAAGCAATGTCTATTTCCAGCGCCATGTATACGGGATTAACCGGCCTCAGCAGTTACGGCGAGGCCCTGGGGGTGGTGGGGGACAATATCGCCAACCTCAGCACTACCGGCTTCAAGTACAGCCAGGTCCATTTCGAGGACCTGATGTACCAGATGGTCTCCACCGGTTCCGGGCCCGGGCAAGAGGGCCGGGGCGACCGCATCTCCTCCATCGATCCCATCTTCTCCCAGGGGTCCCTGGAGACCAGCGCCAACGACACGGACGTGGCCATCACCGGCACCGGCTTTCTGATCGTCAAAGATCCCTCTGCCGGGGGGGTCTATTACACCCGGGACGGCAGCTTCAACCTGAACAAGGACGGCTACCTGGTGAACGCCCACGGCTACCACGTCCAGGGCAAGCAGATGGTCAACGGCACTGCCAGCGGCACGGACACGGACATCGTCATCTCCCAGAACTTCAGCCCCCCCCAGGCCACCACCAGCCTGGACATGGTCCTCAACCTGGATTCCTCCACCACCTCCACTTCGTCGCCCAACTACTACACTTCGGCCCTGTCCGTGTATGACACCACGGGCAACGCCCACACCCTCAATATGACTTATACAAAACTTGCCACTCAACAAGATGCCAGCCTAACTTGCGGGAATGGAGCGAGTTTAGCGGTTGCATCGGGTGCACCTGGCAAATATTGGACCATTGGCGACGGCACCAAATCTTATTACGTCTGGTACGACACGGGCGGTGGAGTTGATCCGAACCCCGGGGGCGCTTATGCCGGCAACGGCATTGCTGTAACGGGTGTCACGAGCACCGACACCGCAGCCCAGGTGGCCCAAAAAACCGCGGCTGCCATTGCTGCATATGGCGGTTCTGCTACCGCCGCAGGCCCCTTCAGGGCCGAAGCAAGCAGCACTCCTGCTGGTGCCCTGACCATCAGTTGCAGTGCTTGGACAGGGGCAACCCCGCCAGGAGCAGGTACTACCGGCTGGGCGGCTGGCACCACTGCAACCAGCGACCATGACTGGCAGGTCGGCGCCACCCTGGATGGTAATACTGTTCATGTTAATGATTATAATGTCTCCACCGGTACGAATGCAGGTAACCCGGCCAACATGGTTTTTGACAGCAATGGCACTCTTACTTCCAACGGGAAATACTCCATCGACCTCTCGGCTTATAACATCCCGGGCGATACCACCACTAATCAGACCACCCTCAACCTGAAAAACACCTCCGGCGGCAGCACCACCCAGTACGCCGCGTCCTCGGTGACCAACTACGCGTCCCAGGACGGCTACGGCCCCGGCTACCTGCAGCGGGTATCCATCGACAATTCCGGGGTGATCACCGGCAATTACTCCAATGGCCAGATCACGCCCCTGTACCAGTTGACCCTGGCCCGGTTCAACGCCCCCAACAAGCTGCACCAGGAAGGCTCCAACATGTACACCGAAACCCAGGCCTCCGGCGTGCCCCTGACCGGCGCGGCCAACACCAACGGCCTGGGCACCATCACCTCCAACTCCCTGGAACAGTCCAACGTGGACCTGAGCGACCAGTTCGTGCACATGATCATCTACCAGCGGGGTTTCCAGGCCAACTCCAGGATCATCACCACCAGCGACACCCTGCTCCAGGAGGTGCTGAACCTGAAACAGTAGGACAGTGAGCAGCGAGCAGTAAGCAGTGAGCAGTGAACAGAATTCCTGCTCGTTCCCAAGTTGCACTTGGGAACGGTTGATCTCCGCCCAAGCTGTGCTTGGGCACCTTAGACAGGCGTTCCCGGGCACAGCCAGGGAATGAATAAAACCCCTAAAAATTCCCCCCATTTTCCAAAGGGGGGCAGGGGGGATTAAATAGCAGCTGATAATCCCCCTAAATCCCCCTTTAAGAAAGGGGGACTTAGAACCTCCAAAGAGAAGCGCTGGAAAGGCTATCATCCCAGGGGCGGACCCACGTGTTCGCCCCTGGTTTTTTTGCTTCTGCCTCTGAAAAGTTAAGGCGGTAGCACGGGCTTTCCAGCCTGCGCGGACAACCCGGGCGGGCGGGGACGCCCGCCCTGCGTTCGCCTTTTCATGCTTTGTGGGCGGGCCAAAGGCCCATAGGAAACTGCTCTGAAAATGTCCTCGTAGGGCGCGTCTTACGCTCCGAAATGGTGCGTGAGACGCACCGTACAGCTTAGCCGAAAATGGTGCGTAAGACGCACCCTACAATCCTCGTTACCAAGTTGCACTTGGGAACGACTGATTTTCGCCCAAGCTGTGCTTAAGCACCTTAGATAAGAACTGGCCGAGCACAACTGGGGGACGAGGCATACCTCCATCCCCTGCAATTTTTTTTCAGGAATCCGCTACAACTACCGACATAATCTAGGTAACGGGAGAATTGTTCCGCGTCCAAGTTTTGTTGATAATAACGTAAAGATTTATGAAAAATTCCTTGACAAACTGTTTGTAAGTTCTTAATCGAAAAAGTAAATACCCGATCGGGGGGCAGGCCATGAAGATTATGGGCTTATTGGTGATGCTGGTTTTGTTGTTTGCAGGATGCGCTACTTATCAACATTCAGAATATATCGACACCGATCAACTCGACGGCTATGCCTCCGGCAAATATACCAACAACAGTTCCGGCCCCTCGGGCACCTTTGTCATCGGCGGCGGCGGTGGCGCGGGCAGCGGCGGGAACGCTGGTTTTGGCGTGGGCGCGCTCTCAGTGACTTCCGGCCCCCCGCCGGTCACGCCCTATAACTTCGCCAGGGCGGTGGCCATGATCAATTACAGCAAGAAATTAAAATCGGTCAAATACGATGAAACCGGGGGCATCATCGAATACGAGTTTGACCAGAAACCCTTACCCAGGAGAAGCGAAGCCCCCGCAGCTGCGAGTCAATCCCGGCTGCCCGCTTCCTTCGGCTACCAACCCATCCAATAACGGGGGCGAGGCCATGGGCAAAAGGATCATATTCTTAACTCTCTTGATACTTTTTGTTTTCGGCTGTACCGGCGCCAGCGTGCGTCAAGGAGTGCCGCTTACCTCTTATGGCGGGCAAAAAAGTCTCATTGCCAGTGCGGGCGAAGAGAATGCCCTGGCTTTTAATCCCCAGGAGGACGTGGAGGCGGCCTTACCGGATATGCGGGACCTGCCCGTGCCCGCGAGTTTGCTAAAGGGCAGGCAGGTGCGCAAGTATACCGGCATCATCAAAAATACTACCAGGTATGAAGTGGAGGTGCCGTCCAGCAACAGCGGCGCGATCCTGATAATTCCGGCCAAGGGCTGGATAGAGTATACTTCCTGGGTGCCCCGCTTCGATCTGACGGCCTACCACGACGGCAAGCCCTTTTACTGCATGAAGATCTTCGCCCATCCCCGGGACTACGCCTTCATGTGCCAGCAATATGACTTCATGGTGGAGATCGTCAAGCCGGAGCCGCGGTGGAAGACCAAGAAGAAGATGAAAAGGGCCATAAAGAAGAGAAAGACACCGCAAGTGGAAGAAAAAGTGGGATAGAAGGGACGACGTTTCTTTTTATTCTTGATTGGTGGCAAATTTGGCGGGGAAAGCTGGAGGTTCCGGCTTTCCCCGTTTTTTGTGGCAGGGGCGGACCCAGGTGTCCGCCTTGGCGGCTGCAAATATTACGGCCTTAATCCTTATGATTGTCTTGATTTATAGAGACTGAGCAGGCTGCTACGAAAAGTTCATTCTGTAGGGTGGGCACTGCCCACCTTTCTTTAACTTCTCCGAAAAGAGGGAATGGGTGGGGCGGGCGTCCCTTCCCGCCAGACGCTCGGCGGGCACGGAGGCCCGCCCCACCAGTTTTTTCATAATTCATGGGTAAGCCAGGGGCTCATGAAGAACTGCGGTGAAAAAAAAGGAAAATTCACCGCGGAGACGCAGAGGACGCAGAGAATTCGCGGAGAGTTTTTACGATTAAATATAAGCATTTTGCAAAGGGCTCTAAGGAGATGTGTTTTTGCGAACGTCCCGGGGGCACACCTGGGTGCCCCCCTACAGTCTGCCAAAGCTTAAGCGGGTTGGGAGGGGGGCGTGGGAGGAGGGCAGGGGCCTCAGGCCCCTGGCCCTCCCCCCATATCTTCTACACCGGCCGGGCCACGGCCCGGGTGAGGTTTTCCAGGATATCCAGGTAGGCTTCGGAGTAGGCCAGGCGGTCCTGGCTCCAGGCATAGAAGGCGTTGAGCATCAGGCTGGCCACCATGAGGTTGGTGAAGAGGAGTTGGGGCGCGCCCGCGGCCATGAGTTCCTCGCAGGAAAGCTCCCCGGGGTTGCGGTCCTGGGGCTGGGCGATTTCCGGGTGGTAACGGCTCAGGGAAGGGGTGAGGTCCCGGCCCTGTCGCCGCAGGTAAACCTGGACGTTGCCGTCCACAAAGTCGTTGCCCCCGGAAATAAGGGTGATTTCGGCCAAAGTGGCGGCGTGGTCGCTCACCAGCTTGCGGCTGGCGTGGTTGTCCACCATCAGGAAGATAACTTCCCCTTCCTTGAGCAGGCGGGAGACGTTTTCCCCCGTGACAAACTCCGGCACCGCGCGCAATGACAGGTTTTCAAACTCCTGGGCCAGTTCCTGGGCCTTCACCTCCGCTTTATTTCCCAGGCGGCTGAAGGACTGGCGGGCGGCGTTGGCCCGCTCGAAACGGTCGCCGTCAATCAGGGTGAGCCGGGCCTTTTCCCCGGAGTACTGCAAATACCGGCAGAGAAAAGGCAGCAACGCACAGCCGATGCCGCCGATGCCGATGGCCTTGATTTCCAGCATAAACTAACCTCACGCAAAGACGCTAAGGCGCAGAGCAAGACGCAATAAATAGAGAGAAGGTTGGTGGCAAAGGCTTCTCGCCTGTGCGGATTACCAGTGCGGGCGAGACGTCCGCCGCTACGTCCTTTGCAAAATTAATGGGTGAGCCGTTGGCTCAAGGGCAACTGGTCTGAAAAGTTCTTTGTGGGTGCATCCTCTTGTTAATTAATCAAAGGAATCGGTGGGCAGTGCCCACCCTACATGTCTGATCTGAAAGGTTTCATCCCGCACAGGCTGGAAAGCCTGGGCTACCAACTGCTCACGGCTTACTGCTCACTGCTCACTATTGCTCATGTGCCAAACTCGATGGGCCGGGGCAGGGGGGTGACTTTGCTCTCCACTTCCGCGGCCCAGCCTGCTGCCGGGGCGGCCTGGTCCCAGGGGACGGGGTAGGGGGTGAAGAGCTTCTCCGGGGGGATGCGGCCCCGGAGGCCCTGGACCACCACGGAACAGGAGATGGTCAACTCGCCGTCGATGTTCCCCAGGGTGATATGGAAACCGTCCTCATGGCGTTCGTCGGCCTCATCCCGTTCGGAGTGGAAGGCTTCCACGCCCGCGTGGCTGTGGATGGTGCCCAGGCGCCTCAGGCCCGGGGGAAATTCCCGGACTTCGTAGTCGCAGTGGCCGCCGCCCACGGTCTGGTGGGGCACGACCAATTCATAGGTGCGGGTGGCGTCCCGCCAAGCCAGCAGAACCACGGCTTCGCTCTTATAACGGGAAAAGACGGCGCGGAAAAAGGCCAGGGCCTGAAGGAGCAAGGCCCCGGGCAGGGCCGGCGCGGTGAGGCGCACCTCCGGCTCCTGGGGCTCCAGCCAGGGGATGCCCCGGGCGGGCACCGCCGCGGCAAAGAACGGAGTGCTCTTCACCAGAAAGAGCCCGTCCTTGGTAAGGAGATAATACAGGGGATCGTCCGGCGGCGTAAAGTCCTGGTCTTTTAAGTAGATAGGCAGCATGGAGTTTTAGATCATTTAACACCGATGGCTTTGAAAAACGTGTAGCAAAAAGTCCCGGGCAAGTTCGCGGTCCGGTAAAGATCGCGGATGCCCTGGTCGAAGGTGGCGGCCTCGATCATTTCGGCCTCCAGGGCTTTTTGTCTTACTCCCTCAATCATGGCCGTAAAGGTCTTTCTGATAAACCCATCCACCAGCTCCGGTTTGCTGGCATCCACATAAACCAGGCGGGGTGACACCCGGATCTCGGTAAATCCCGCTTGGCGCAGCAGGGGATACAACTCCCGGCCGATCAAGGCGTTGCCGCCCAGGGCGGCCTGCAGCCGGATCTGGCATAGAATGGCCTGCCGCGCCGCGGCACTGTCCGGGTGAAAATAGGCGGAACCGTGATCCCCTTCAATCACGGTCATGGTGCCGCCTATTTTCAGCACCTTTTGTAAGGCCAGGAGCGCGGCCACCGGGTCCGGCAGATGTTCCAGCACGAAACAGACGAAAACGTGGTCGAAACTCTCCGGCTCGAAGGGCAGATGGAAAATATCGGCCGGTTGAAAATTAACATTGGTTAAACCCGCATCCTGAACGCGGCGCCGGGCCTGCTCCAGGGACAATTCCGAGATGTCGCAGGAGGTGAAAGAAACCCCGGGATTTTTTGAGGCCAGGGTCACGGTTTGGGAGCCGACGCCGCAGCCGGCCTCCAACACCCGGCTGCCCGGCGGGAACAGGGAATCCCCGTGCAGCAGCTCGGTCAAGGTGGAGGCCTGGTCCTGGAGACGCTGATTTTCTTTGGCCGAGTAGCCATGGACATAAGAGGTGGACATGATGGGGAAGATGATAGATTTCTTAAGAAATCTTGTCAATCCTGGAAGCCGCGGGTCCTGGCAACCCCAGCCGTGAATTCCCAAGTTCACTTTAAGTCTTTTTCTCTGCGTATCCTCTCTCTGCGCTCTCTGCGCCTCTGCGGTGAAAAAAATGGAAAATTCACCGCGGAGACGCAGAGGACGCAGAAAATTCGCGGAGAGTTTTTACGATAAAATAAGCATTTTGCAAAAGGCTCGGCAAACGAAAAACGGAAAACCGAAAACGGCATCAAATCGTTTCTTGCTAAATCTGCGGAATCTTGAGAAAATATCGGTATCTCACCATAGGCAGGTCATCAGGGTGGCCCTACGCATTGTCCTGGCCGGGGAGGCGACCGCCGCTTCCCGGGAATTGGCTGCGATCCTGGCCGCAAACGGCTATGAGGTGAATTGTGCTTCCCTGGGGGAGGTGCTGGGAGAAGGTTTTGGTATTCCGGACCTGATGATCATGCTGGATGAATCCCCGGAAGCATATGAGGCGGTGCACCGGCTCAAATCCCAGGAGGCCTTCAAGGAAGTGCCCCTGATCGTCACCCTGGATCAGTTTGAAGCCGGGGCTGCGGCCCGGGCCCTGGAAAGCGGTGCGGACGAGTTTTTGGTGCAGCCCTTCCGGGCTCCGGAGGTCCTGGCCCGGGTGCAGGTGCTGCTAAAGCTCCAGGATGACCGGCGTCTCCTGGTGGCTTCCCAGGAGGAGTTCCACCAGATCTTTCATCAGACCCCCCAGCCCCTGTTCCTCTGCGACCGCCAAGGCGGGTCTTATACCCTCAATCCCACCCTGGCCCGGTTGTTGGGCTATGGGCCACAAGGCGACCGCAAGCTGCCCCTGGCCACGGCGGACCTGCTCTATGGCCCGGAGGATCAGGAACGGCTCCGCCAGATTCTCGCCCGGGAAGGGGAAGTGAAGCACGTCAAGGTGCATCTCAAGAGCCGGGAAGGCAAAGCGGTGCCAGTGCTGCTCAATGACGTGGCCCTACCGTCTTCGGGGCCGGAGGTGCACGGCTTCAAGGTGGAGCCGGTGGGCTCGCCTTCGCCTTTGAAAAAGGCCCTGAAGGGGTTGGTGGAGCATCTTCTGCCCAGCGCCCGGGATTACCTGGCCCTGCTGCAATTGACCCCGTTGCTGGGAGGCCGCTACGAGAAAATCAAAAAGTTGGGGCAGGGCAGCTTCGGGGAGGTGTGGCTGGTGGTGGATACCGAAGAACTGGGCCCCCGGCGGCAATACGTGGCCAAGATTCCCTTCCTGAAAGCGGCCAACGCCAAGTTTCGCAAAGAGGCGGCCATCTGTGAGCGGCTTTCGCCCCATCCGGGGGTGGTGGGGCTGGTGAACACCCTGGAGGATGACGGCAGGCTGATTCTGATCCAGGAATACGTGGAGGGGAAGACCCTGGCGGACATGCTGGGAGAACAGCTGCCCCGGCCCCTGGTGGAGCGGATCGTGCTGCAGCTAATCGAGGTGGTGGCCCATGCCCACCGGCACCAGGTGATGCACCGGGACATCAAGCCCAACAATATCATCATCCAGCCCGACGGCGTCCTGAAACTGCTGGACTTCGGCGCGGCCAAGATTCTCAAGGACAAGGACATCAGCGCCACGGTGGTGGGCTCCCGGCCCTTCATGGCTCCGGAGCAGATCATGGGGGAAAGCGAGCGCCGCAGCGACATCTGGGCCATCGGCGTGCTCATGTATCTGCTGTACACCGGGGAACTGCCCTTCTACAGCGAAGTGGAAAAGCTGCTCATCGACATGATCCTGGAGCAGGAACCCATACCGCCCCGGGAGGAAAACCCGGAGATTCCCCCGCCCCTGGAGGCCATTATTCTGAAATGCCTGAAGAAAAAGGTGGAGGAGCGCTACCGGGACGCCCTGGCCCTGCGGGATGACCTGCTGCGCCATTTTCCCCACTACGGCACGCAAACCGGGAGGTGGCCGTGGATCCAGTAACCCACGTGGCCAGCGGCCTGCTCCTGTCCCAACTGGTGCCGGCGCCTTCCCGCTGGTGGGCCGCCGCGGCCGGGGTGATCTTCTCGGTGCTGCCGGACCTGGATTATTTTCTGGGGATGAATGACCGGCTGACCTATATCCGCTACCACCGGGCTTTCACCCACTCCTTGCTGGCCCTGCCGCTCTGGGCCCTTCTGGGGGCCGGCGTGGGCCGGGCCCTGGGCGGCCCCCGCTGGTTCCAGCCCTTGCTGCTCCTGGGACTGGCGGTGCTGGCCGCGCATTTGCTGTTGGACCTGGTCACTTCTTACGGCACCCAGCTCTTCAGCCCCTTGTCCCGGCGCAAATTCACTCTGGACCTGGTCTTTATCATTGACCCCTATCTCACCTCCATTTTGCTGGCTGGAGCCCTGGCTGCGCTCTGCTCCCCCGCCTGGGGCCGCCGGGTGGGCGCGGTCTGCCTGGCCGGCGCGGTGTTCTACCTCTGTATTTGCGCCTACTACCATCATCAGGCCCTGGTCCTGGCCCGGCAGGTGTTTCAGAAGGAGGCCCGGGCCGGGGCTACAGTGGCGGCGCTGCCCCAGCCCTTCTCCTGCCGCCGCTGGCAACTGCTCGCGGCCCAGCCCCAGGAAATCAAGCAGGCCCTGGTGGAGTTGCCTTTCCTGGCGGGGGCGCGGCTCAATGGCGGCATCCGGGAGGTGCAGGCGGCCCCGGCCAACATTCCTTGCCCCCGGGTGCCCAACAATGGCTACCAGCCGCCGGAGCACCTGATCGTTCAGGATTGGCGGGCCGCGGCCGCCCCCTTTAAAACTTACGCCCCCGACGCGCAGCGATTGTTGGCGATTTATCTGGATTTTGCCCGCTTTCCGCTGCTGGCCCGGGTGGCCAGCCAGTCAGACGACTATCTCCTGGAATGGGTGGACCTCCGCTTCACCGTGCCGGGGCGGCCTTTTCCCTTTGTGCTGCAGATGCGGGTGGATGCCGCGGGGAATTTGCTGCAAGGAGAAATTGGCCGGTGTCAGGAGAGGTAAGGAATGAATTCAAGGGCAAGTTTCAATTTTTTGGGGATTGTAATTTTTAGAAGTTCAAAGTTCAAGGTTCGAGGTTCAAAGTTAAGATATTGAGCCTGTTGAATTTTTTATAATTTAAGGGTGATCCAAGCGCTTATAAGTTACTTCCTGGAGCCAAAGATGACTCAAGTGGGAGCATATGAGGCCAAAACCCGGCTATCCCAATTGCTGAAGCAGGTGGCTAAGGGGGAAGAAATCATCATCACCAAACATGGGGTTCCGGTGGCGGCCTTAACGCCCATCCCTGCTGCGTGCGAACAAAATCCTGAGGCGGCCATCGCCGGTATCAAGGCCTTCCGGCAGGAACACCAGTTGGGGGGATTGTCCATACGCCAGTTGATTGACGAGGGACATCCATAATGATACTGCCCATTCTGTTCTTACGTCAAGCCGCGACCTGTGCGGGTGTTCCTTTGTTTGGGAAATAAGGGAGAGAGGAATTGCCACAGCCGCCGCCAACCAACCTCTTCTCCGCCATTCCTAAGGAAATCCCCCAGGAGATCATTGAGGTTCTCTTAAAGACTCCTGGGTTCCACCTGGAGCGCATCATCTCCGCGGGCCAGGCCACGCCGCCGGGGGAGTGGTACGACCAGGAGACCCATGAATGGGTGGTGCTCCTGACCGGGGCCGCGGCCATCTTATTCGAGGGAGAGGAACGGGTCAGAATCCTGCATCCCGGCGATTACCTCCTCATCCCGGCCCATTGCCGCCACCGGGTGGAATGGACCGACCCGGAGCAGAAGACCATCTGGCTGGCCCTGCATTTCCGGGAGGAGACCGAAGAGACCCAACTGTAAAGGAAGAAAGGTCTGGTCTCCCTCACCCCAGCCCTCTCCCCCCGCAACCTGCCGGTGGGAGAAGAGGCACTCTCTGGGCGGGGGGAGAGGGGGTAAGCTCTCGGCAGGCTTTGGCTTTTACTGACCACTGGCAACTTTTCAGGACAATTGCCCATGAGCCATTGGCTCACCCATAATTTATGAAAAGACTGGTGGGGCGGGCCTCCGTGCCCGCCGAGCGTCTGGCGGGCAGGGACGCCCGCCCCACCAATTCCCTCTTTTCGGAGAAGCTAAACAAAGGGGGGCAGTGCCCACCCTACAGAAAAACTTTTCAGGACAGTCGCTCATGAGCCGTTGGCTCACCCGCAAATCATGAAAAGTTATGCGGAGTTATGGTGGGCAGTGCCCACCCTACAAAAGACTTTTCGGAGCAGTTGTTCATGAGCTCTTCGCTCACCCGTAAATTATGAAAAGTTACCGGCAGTTAACCTTTAACTTTGAACCTTGAACTTTGAACTTTTCAAGACAGGTGATTGTTTTTTTTATTATAGGGTTGTTGCTTATCGCCTTGCCGGCTCCGGGGGCGGCTGAAACCATGAAGCGGGAGGAAATCCGGGCCAATTTAACTGCGCACCTGCGCTACCTCAGCATCACCCTGGGGGACCGCTCCATCTTCCGGCCGGATAACCTGAAACAGGCGGAGGACTATGTCTTCCGGAACTTTCAGGAGTTGGGCTATGCGCCCCGCCGCCAGACCTTCATCTACCAGCGCCGGGAAGTGAGCAACATCATCGCCGGGGAGCAGGCCCCGGGCGGCTATTACATTCTGGGGGCCCACTTCGACACGGTGGCGGGCACGCCCGGTGCGGACGACAACGCCAGCGGCGTGGCGGTGCTTTTGGAGGTGGCGCGCTTAACACAGAACAAAAAACCTTGGACCTTCATCGGCTTCACCTGTGAGGAGCCCCCCGCGTTTTTCACCCCCTACATGGGCAGCCGGGTCTACGCCAAGGAGGCCGGGAAGCGGCAGGATAAAATCCTGGGCATGCTCTGCCTGGAGATGGTGGGCTACTACCGCCAGGAGCCGAACAGCCAGGAACTGCTTTTCCCTTTGCAATATATGGGTTATCCCACCACCGGCAATTTCCTCGGCCTGGTGAGCGACCGGCGTTCCAAACCGCTCTTGGAGAGGCTGGACCGGGCCCTCAAGCAGGGCTGCAGCCTGCCCACGGTCACCCTGGCCGTGCCCCTGGGAGGGTATATCCTGCCGGACGTGCGCTTGAGCGACCACGCCAATTTTTGGGACGAGGGCTACCCGGCCATCATGCTCACGGACACCGCCTACCTGCGCAATCCCCATTACCACGGGCCGGGGGATGTAATGGAGAACCTGGACTTGGAGGCGATGGTGGAGTTGGTGCTAGGGCTGGTTCATTTTGTGGGCAGTGAGCAGTAAAAATAATAGAATAAGTGTTTATAATATAAGCAAAAAATATGGTAAAGTAGCTTAAAATAGCGGCAAAAAGGAGGACAAATGAAGAGATCGTTGACAACTGCAGTTTGTATTTTGGCATTGACTATTGCAGTCCTGTCATTAGCCGTTTCAATGTCGACATCGATTGCTACGGCCCAGGCAACCGGTGATCTCAAGATGCCGACGGCAAAAATTGTTCCTCCGGCTGCTGATATACCCGACGATATTCGCGCTTTTTCCGGCAAGTGGAAAGGGCGCTGGAGAAGCTGGGCCTGTCCGCCAGCCCATGGTCTGGATGCCATTCTTTTTGTGGTGGAAGTTACCCAGACTACGGCCAGTTGTCGGTACAGCTGGGGAAATGATGTGGGATGGAATATTCCCCCTGGTCTCGTCCGCCCCAAGGCCCGCTTTGAAAGAAAGGATGGCAGAGTCTATTTAACCTGGGAGACCAAGGATGGAGTACCATTCCATTTCTGGATAGAGGGGGAAAAAATGAAGGGTAAAAAAGGGCCCCTGACAAATAATCAATATGAAGTGGAAATGCAGAGGTTCTGATTTCCCTGTTTGCAACTGTACATTGGAGCCGTCCGCTCCGGTTCAACTACTCACTGCTTACTGATTACTATTCCCCAAGCAACCCGATAGCCGGGGAAACGCGGCCACCAGGCCTAACGGCAGGGTAAACGACCTGCTTAGCAGCAGGTGGCTCATCTCCAGGCCGTTGGCGATGGCCTGGCCCCTGGGGTGGTTGTTGAAAATCAGGTAAACATCCGGAGCCTGGGATAAAAGTTCCCGGGTCCGGGCCGCCAATCTTTCCAGTTCCTCCGGTCCATAAAGATAATCATACCGGGCCTGGCGGTCCTTCTCGAACTCGAACCAGGCGTCCTTTCTCCGGCCATGGCAGCGCAGATAGCCCAGGGAGCCGGTGACCCAGCGGGTCGCGCCCAGGGGATAGGAGACCTGGGGCTGGTCCAGGTTGCAGAATTCCCAGCCCGTGTCCCGCAAAAATTCCCGCACTCCCTGGCTTTGCCAGGAGCGGTGGCGCACCTCCAGGACCAGGGGAAATTCCGGAAAGGTTCCCTTGATCTCTCCAAGATAAGCCCGGTTTTCTGCCTTATTATGAAAAGAATAGGGGAATTGGGCCAGGAGCACGGCCAGGCGTCCCGCAGCCAGCAAAGGGCGGAGGCCTTCTTGGAACTGGTCCACCTCCGCGGCCACCAACTGCCGCTCATGGGTGAAGCGGTTTAATAATTTGGCGGTGAAGCGGAAATCGGGGGCCCCGGCCACCGCAGCCAGCCAGCGGGAGGCCACCTGGGGTCCCAAGGGCCGGTAGAAGGTGACGTTGATCTCCACCACGTCAAACCAGGCGGCCAGGAAGGTGAGGCGGTCCGCGCCCTTCAGGTCCGGGGGATAAACCACCCCCTGCCAGTCCTGGTAGTCCCAGCCTGCGGGGCCGATGAACAGTCTTCGGTCTCCGGTCTTCGGTCTATGGTTTTCAGCAGTACTCGTTGATTTGGGCATACCTGCGGCTCACCCGTAAAATATGAAGCTGGCAGGGCGGTCCTCCGCGCCCTTCACCACTCCTTTAATTGGTGTGTAGAACGCACCCTACAGGAACTTCAAGCTTTTAGGAAGAGGTTTTGAGACCGAAGACCAGGGACCGAAGACAGCACTACCGCGGCCATATCTGGCCACTGATCACTGACTACTGGCCACTGCTTTAGCCGCTTCTTCCCGGGCCAAGACTGCCTTGAGCGCGGCCAGGGCCACTTCCAGTTGGCTGTCGTCCGGTTCCTGGGTGGTGATGCGCTGCGTGGCCAGCCCCGGCCAGAGGAGGACGCGGGCCAGGGGATGATCGGGGTCCCGGCCGCCCCAGCGGATGATTTCGTAAGACAGGGCGGAGATGGGAAACATCAGGGCCACCTTGACCAGCACCTGGATGAGGCTGTTAACGAAGCCCGGCTTGGTCAGGGGCGGCACCAGGGGAAAGAAAATGGCGAAAACCAGGAGGCTCACCAGGAGGACCACCAGGAGAAAGGAGGTGCCGCAGCGGGGGTGGCAGGTGCAGTGCTTCTTGGCGTTCTCCACGGTGAGGGGTTCCCCGGCCTCATAGGTGCAGATGGATTTGTGCTCGGCGCCGTGATATTCGAAGACCCGGTGGATCTCCCGGAAGCGGGAGATGCCCCAGATATAGAGCAAAAGAAAGCAGGCCTTGATGACGCCATCGATGGCATGAAAAAGAAAATGCTTGGGGGTCAGGGGGCGGCCGCCCGTCAGGTAGCCGGCCAGGCCGCTCAAATAGTGGGGCAGAAAGCCGAACAGGAGAAAGGCCAGGAGGAAGGCCCCGCCCATGGTCAGGGCGATGCTGCCCCAGCCCAGGTTGGTCTCCTCTTCTTCCAACGCGGCCTGGGCCGAGAAGCTCAGGGCGCGGATACCGGTAACCAGGGATTCGATGAGAATCACGGGACCCCGGAAGAAGGGGCGTTTCAACAGGGGATAGCGGGCCGTCAGGGAGGTGTAGGGCTCATCCTTCAGGAGCACTTCGCCGTTGGGCAGGCGCACGGCGACGGCCAGGGCCTGGGGGGAGCGCATCATCACTCCCTCCAGCACGGCCTGGCCTCCCACCGGCAGGGAGGGTTCACCGGGTTTCATTCAGTCTCGGCGGCAGCCTGGTTCTTTTCCTCGAATTGGGCGTACTTGCGGCGGAACCGCTCCACCCGGCCGGCGGTGTCGATGAGCTTTTGCTTGCCGGTGAAGAAAGGATGGCACTTGGAGCAGATCTCCACCCGGATTTGTTCCTTGGTGGAGCCGGTGATAAACTCGTTGCCGCAGGCGCAACGCACATTGGCCTGGACGTAGTGGGGATGGATATCTTTTTTCATAACTGGATTTTCTCCCAGGGGAATTACACTAGCTTGGATCAAAGATTGAATATATAAATTTATCTGAAATCCCAAAAAAAACCACTGGAAAATGCAAAATTATTGCTTTTAAAAATTGGGCAGTGATCATTGGTCCTTTTCATAACTTGAGCCCTCTGCGAAAGCCTCCCATTCTGTCATTCTGAACGGAGCGCAGCTTCGTTACGAATCTCGTATTTCGTCGGGATTTTTGAGATTCTTCGGTCGCTTCGCTCCCTCAGAATGACAATTGAAAGGACTTTCGCGGAAGTCTTAAAATAAACCGGCCGCGGCCTTAAGAAGCAGAGCTTCTGCTGATAATGGCGTTCCCAAGCTGGAGCTTGGGAACGGGAACAAAAGGTGAGGTGGGGCGGGCCTCCGTGCCCGCCGGACGCCTGGCGGGCACG
>JAKAKP010000070.1 GCA_021813445.1 Deltaproteobacteria bacterium | reverse complement strand
GAGCAGCGTTTTCTCATCATCTCCGGGGCCAACGCCGGGGGCAAGACCGTGGCCCTGAAGACCCTGGGGCTACTCACCTTGATGGTCCAAAGCGGCATCCCCATCCCGGTGGCCGAAGGCAGCGAGTTCCACCCCTTTGACCAGGTCTTTGCGGATATCGGCGACCCCCAGGACCTGCACCAGGATTTGAGCACCTTCTCCGCGCACCTGAAAAGGTCCCTGGAGATGCTGCAAAACCTGCCGGAACGGGCCCTGGTGCTCCTGGACGAACTGGGCACCGCCACCGACCCCACGGAAGGCGGGGCCCTGGCCCTGGCGCTGCTCCAGGCCTTCGACAAGCGGGGCGCGTACGGCGCGGCCACCACCCATATCCCCCTGATCAAGGGTTTTGCCCAGAGGGAGCCCGGTTTCGCCAACGTGGCAGTGATTTTCAACGAGGAGACCCGCAGGCCCACCTACCGCCTGGCCTACGGGGTGGTGGGGGCCTCCAACGCCTTGAAGATGGCCCGGGAAATGGGCCTGTCGCCGGAGATTTTGGCGCAGGCCGAAAGCTACCTGGATCAGGAGGAACTCCGGGCCTACCGCCTGCTAGCCGAAGTGGAGGAAGCCCGGCAGCAATTGACCTGGGAACGGGAGAAGCTGGCCCGGCGGGAAGAGGAGCTGGAGGGGGAGCGCCAGGAACTGCAAAAAGAGCTGCAAACCCTGAAGGACGAGCAGGAACGCTGGCGGCAGCAGGCCCAGGCCCAGGCCCAGGAGCGCATCCGCCGGGCGGAGGCCGAATTTAAGAAGATCCTCAAAAGCCTCCAGGAAGGGCAGGTGTCCTGGGGCCGCCTGCGCCAGGAGTTTTCCGCGGAGCAGGCGCAACTGCTCCAGGATTTGACGCCCAAGCCTCTGGCCCAAAAACAAGAAATTCCCGAATACCGGCCCGGCCAAAAAGTCTTTCTCCCGGCCCTGAACCTGAGCGGCAAAATTTTATCCGCCCCGGGGCGGGACGGACGCTTGGAAGTGCAAGTGCGCAAGGTTAAACTCCGGGTGCTGCCCGAGGAGATCACCGGTCAGGCCGGGGAGGCGGAGGCCGCGGCTGGCGGCACGGCTTACCATGGCCGCCACCTGCCTCCGGAGTGGCTGCCCAGCCTGAACGTGGTGGGCCTGCGGGTGGATGAGGCCCTGCCCCTGGTGGACCGGTTGCTGGACCAGGCCCTGCTCCACGGCCAGGAGAAGGTGGACATCATCCACGGGGTAGGCACGGGGCGGCTCAAGGCCGCGGTCTGGGACCACCTGAAGCGCCACCGGGCGGTGAAGGACCTGCACGGGGGAGATAACCCCGGGGTGACGGTGGTGGAGTTAAGGGAGTAGGGTGGGCACGGCCCACCATTAAGGCGGTGGGCGCGGGTCTGGCTCACCGCCGGCCAAGCAGAGCTTGGCAAGACAAAAGACGTTCCCAAGTACAACTTGGGAACGAGAAGAAAAAATCATTTTGTCATCCTGAGCGGAGCGCAAGGATCTAGATTCTTCGGTCGCGGCGCTCCCTCAGAATGACAATTTTGGAAGAGACTTTAAGAATGAAATTTTGCCAGAGGCTCAAGGATAAAAACCCAAATTAATGTGGAGGGTGCTCTTCTCCGAAAAAGATAGTAGACGGAGAGTGATCCCGCCACCATGGCGGCGGGCCTGGAAGCCCGCTCCACCAACGCCTGAGCAAGAAGCCCGGGCCACCGGCAGCAGGACGGCCACATTGATTAACCACAAAGCCTTTTTAACCGAAAACCGAAAACCGAAAACAGAAAACCGTCTCTAAATGGCTTTTATCCCGGAAGACAAACTCCTGGAGATCAAGGACGCGGCCCGGATCGAAGAGGTGGTGGGCCAGTACGTCCAGCTCCAGCAGCGGGGCAAGAACCTCCTGGGTCTGTGCCCCTTCCACCCGGACACTGCGCCGTCCTTTACGGTGTCGCCGGATAAGGGCATCTTTCATTGCTTCGGCTGCGGCGCGGGGGGCAACGTCTTTTCGTTTCTGATGCAGCACCAGCGCTTGAGCTTCCCGGAGGCGGTGCAGGAACTGGCCCGGCGCTACGGCATCACCATCACCATGAAGGACCTGGGCCCCGAAGGGGGCCGGCAGGCCAAGAAGCGCCAGCTGATGCAGGAGATCAACAAGGAGGCCGCGGCTTTTTATCAGACCTGCCTGGCTGGGGCCAAGGGCGAGAAGGGCAGGGCCTACATCAAGAAGCGGGGTTTGACCAAGGAAGTGATCCGGGATTTCCACATCGGCTACGCGCCCGAAGAATGGGACGCCCTGCGCAAGCACTTGCAGAACAAAGGCATTTCCCTGGACGCGGCCCAGGAGGTGGGCCTCCTGGTGCCCCGGACCCAGGGGGGTTATTACGACCGCTTCCGGGACCGGCTCATGTTTCCCATTTTAGACCGCCAGGAACGGGTCATCGCGTTCGGGGGCCGGATCATCGGCACGGCGGAGGGAGCCAAGTACCTGAATTCTCCGGAGACCCCCCTGTACTCCAAAGGCCGCACTCTCTACGGCCTGCCCCAGGCCCAGGAAGCCCTGCGGCTGACGGGCGTGGCCCTGGTGGTGGAGGGCTACATGGATCTGTTGGCCCTCAGGGTGCACGGCGTTGCCAACGTGGTGGCCACCCTGGGCACGGCCCTCACCAAAGAGCAGGTGCGGCTGTTAAAAAACCAGGTAGCCAAGGCGGTCCTGGTTTTTGACGGGGATGTTGCGGGAGCCCGGGCTATGCGCCGGGCTTTTCCTATTTTTGCCTCGGAAGGGCTGGCGGTGCGGGTGCTGCCGCTGCCCGCGGGGTTGGACCCGGACACTTACGCGTTTCAGCACGGAGTGGAGTTGTTTCAATCTCCATGGGACAAGGCCCAGCCCTGGTTTGCGTTCCTGGTGGAGGAACTCATCAAGGCCCACGGCCTGGACGTGGAAGGCCGGGTGCGCATCGCCGAGGAGCTGCGCCCGTATTTTCAGGCCCTGAGCGACCAGGTGGAGCAGGGCTTGTGGCTCCATTTCGCGGGGGAGCGCCTGGGGGTGGATGAGGCCGCACTGCGCCGCAGTCTCTCTTCGGCGGCGCCGGTGGCGGCCAAGGGCCTGGACTCCGGGCAGGCCCGGCTCATCAATGAGGAAGAGAGATTGCTCAGGTGGGTGCTGCACCACCCCGACATTGTGCCCCTGGAAGAATTGGAGGAATGGGCCCGGGATTTCGAAAACCAGGAACTGAAATGCCTGCTGGAGTTGGTCATCAGCAGTCTTAAGGAAGACGGCGCCCTGGACCACAGCCTCTTGATTCAGAGGGTGGAGGAGGAGCATCTGCGGCAGCAAATCTGCGCCCTGACTTTGGGGAAAGGAGAGCCGTTCACGGAGCATTTGGCGGCAGAATGGCGCCGGGACCGGCAAATGCGGCGGCTCAAAAAGGCCCTGGCGCACATCAAGGAGGAATTGGCGAAGGCCGCCGCCGTGACCGGCGGCGAGGATTTATTGGCCTTACAGGTTCAAAAACTGGAAATCGAACAGCAACTGCAGGAACTCAAATTTTTTTAGCGGGTTAGCGGGTTAGCATTTGGCGGGTTAGCGGGTTGGCCTCAATGACTAACTGCTAAACCGCCAAACCGCCAAACCGCTCTTCTGCAGGAAAAGGAGGGGATGGATGACCAAGGGAATGGGTATGGATGAATTTCCGGAAATTATGCCCATGGGGGATGACGATGGCCTGATGGCCATGGATGACCTGAACGACTCTCTGTCTCCTGAAAGCCTCTTGAATGAACAGATAAAGGACATCCTGATCTTTGACGAGTTGGAATTGTCGCCCTCGGAGGTCAACCGCACCCTGGCTCTGACCACGCCCCTGGAAATGGAGGAGGGAGAAGGGGATTTGGTGCCGGAGCCGGAGGGCGTGGCCAAGCTGGATGACCCGGTGCGCCTCTATCTGAAGGAGATGGGCATGGTCTCCCTGCTCACCCGGGAAGGGGAGGTGGAGATTGCCAAGCGCATCGAGGACGGGGAGAAAGAAGTGTTGCGCTCCCTGTTGGAGGTGCCTTATGGTCTGAAAGAGATCATGAACCTGGTCAACAGGTTGGAGCAGGAGAAGCTGGATCCCCAGGTATCTTTGCTGGATTTTGATGAAGAAGAGCCCATCTTGGACCAGACCACCCAAAAATCCCGGATTCTGAATTTGGTGCAGAAATTGCGGCAACAGGAGGAGCGCATCCACCAGTTGCAGAAAGAAGTGGCGGCCGCACTGCCCAAGACCGACGCCCGGCTCCAGGCGGAAAAAGGCCTGGCTGCGGCCCGCCGCCGCATGGCGGATCACCTGAAAAATTTGCGCCTGGAACGTTTCCATCTGGAGCACGTGCTGGATAAACTGCGCAGTTTCGCCTACGCGGTGCGCCAGTGCCACCGGAAGGCGGATAAGGTCCTGGCCGCTCTGGGTGTCTCCGCCACCAAGTTTCGCACCGTTTTGCGGGACTTCAGGAAAGGGGCTTTAAGCGATATCCCCGGCGGCATTACCTCGGAGAAGATGTTGGAAATTGAGGCCCAGTGGACCAAGACCCAGAAGCATTTGCGGAAATTGGAGCAGGAAGTGGGGCTGACCGGCCCCCGGCTGCTGACCATCCTGGCCCAGGCGGAAAAAGGGGAATATCTGGCCCAGAAGGCCAAACGGGAATTGGTGGAAGCAAATTTAAGGCTGGTGGTGTCCATCGCCAAGAAATATACCAACCGGGGGCTGCAGTTCCTGGACCTGATCCAGGAAGGCAACATCGGCCTGATGAAGGCCGTGGAGAAGTTTGAATACGAACGGGGCTACAAGTTCAGCACCTACGCCACCTGGTGGATCCGCCAGGCCATCACCCGGGCCATCGCCGACCAGGCCCGCACCATCCGCATCCCGGTGCATATGATCGAGACCATTAACAAACTCATCCGCACTTCCCGCTACCTGGTCCAGGAGATCGGCCGGGAGCCCACCCCCGAGGAGATCGCCGAAAAGATGGAGTTTCCCCTGGAAAAGGTGCGCAAGGTCCTGAAAATCGCCAAGGAACCCCTGTCCCTGGAAACTCCCATCGGCGATGAAGAAGACAGCCATCTCGGCGATTTCATCGAGGACAAAAAGATTTCCACCCCCATCGAGGCGGTGGCCAACCTCAACCTGGCGGATCAGACCCGGAGAATGCTGGCTACGCTCACACCACGGGAAGAGAAGGTGTTGCGCAAGCGTTTCGGTATCGGCGAGAAGACCGACCATACCCTGGAGGAAGTGGGGCGGGATTTTGAGGTCACCCGGGAGCGCATCCGCCAGATAGAAGCCAAGGCGTTGCGGAAGCTGCGGCATCCCTCCCGGAGCACCAAACTGAAAAGCTTCATTGAAACTTGAGGAGAAAATGCTCACGCAAAGGCGCAAAGACGCAAAAAAATATTTTTCCCTTTGCGCTCTTTGCGTCTTTGCCTGAGATATGTTACTGAAAATTCTGGGATTAAACATTTTCTTTACCCCCCTTGAAACGAGAGGGGAATATCGATTAAAATAAAACATCTAGAATATGGTTACTTTTTCCGGGCCCATAGCTCAGAGGTCAGAGCAACCGGCTCATAACCGGACGGTCCCTGGTTCAAATCCAGGTGGGCCCACCACATGGATGGATGACTGGAGGGCCGCTCATCTCCCGAGAACGATACGCCAACTCTGCATATATAGGGGTTTGACCCCAGGGGTGCTCTCTGCGCACCCCTTTTTTATGTCCCATGAGCGTGCTGCTGCATGAGATCATAGCCCGGCTGGACGCCCACTGGCCCTTTAGTTGGGCGGTGGCGGGAGACCGGGTCGGCCTGATGGTGGGCCATCCCCAAAGTCCGGTGGCAACTATGCTGGTGGCCCTGGAAGCCAGCGCCCCGGTGGTGGCCGAGGCCCAGGCCCGGGGGGCGCAACTGCTCCTGACCCATCACCCCCTGCTGTATCAGCCTGTGGCTACGGTGCAGGAGGACCGGCCCCAGGGGGCATTGCTGGCTGCCTTGATCCGGGGTGGAATAGCAGTGGCGGCCTGCCACACCAACCTGGATATCGCCCCGGAGGGGGTGAACGACTACCTGGCCCGCCTCCTGGAGCTGGCGGACCTGGAAGTGCTGGAAGAAACCGGCCGGGACGCCTGGCATAAACTCACGGTCTTTGTGCCGGTGGGCTATGAAGACCGGCTGCGCCGGGCCCTGGCGGACGAGCGGGTGGGAGTCATCGGGCGTTATTCCCATTGCACCTTTACCGCACGAGGCCAGGGCACATATCTGCCTTTGGAAGGAGCCCGGCCTTTTGCCGGGCAGGTGGCCGTGCTCTCCCGGGCCCCGGAGTCCCGCCTGGAGGTGCTGGTGCCGGCCAGCCGGGTGGGGGCTGCCGTCTCCCGGATGCTGGCCGTGCATCCCTACGAGGAGCCGGCCTATGACGTGTATCCCGTGCAAAATCCCGGGGCGCCTTTGGGACTGGGCCGCGTGGGGAGGTGGGCCAGTCCTCTGCCTTTTGAGGAGGTGGTTAGCCGGGTGAAAGAGGTATTTGGAGTTCCCTACGTGAAAATTTGGGGCCATCCTCCGCAAGAAGTGGGGTGTCTGGCCTTGTGCAGCGGCAGCGGCGGCGACCTCATCGCTTTGGCCCGGCAGCGGGGGGCCCAGGTTTATCTGACCGGGGAGGTGCGGCACCATCAGGCCACCCCAGGGTTCACGGACGGATTTGCCGTCCTGGAAGTAGGCCATTTCAACAGCGAGGTATTATTCATGCCGGAGTGGGCCAGGCAACTGCGCCGCCATTTCGAAGCCGGGGGGCTGCAGGTCCGGGTGGAAGTGGCCCGGGAAGAAGCCCCTTGCCGCTACCGGTAAAAGAAAGTAAGGGGAAGGCTCAGGCGTCCGGAGGCGCGGCAACGCTTGCAGCCGGAAATTAAAAGAAAACCAGCAAGACATGGAGGGGCAATTTTGCTAGCGGAGTTAAAGCGGTTGGTGGATTTGCAGGAGTTGGACAAGATAATCAGGGGTGTCACCCAGGGTCTGGAAAGGCTGCCCGAAGAATTGCGGGCGGAAAACGCGGCCCTGGAGGGTATGCAGGCTGAACATGGCGCCCAGGCCGAGGAACTGGAGAATCTGCAAAAGCAGCGGCTGGACACGGAAAAAGAAGTGGCGGAGATGGAAGAAGGCATCAAAACGAGCCGCCAGCGCCTCATGGAGATCAAGAGCAACATCGAATATAAGGCCATGCTCAAGGAGATCGCCTTCAAGGAAGACCAGCGGGATCACAAAGAGACCCGGGTGCTGGAGTTGCTGGAACTCATAGGGGCCCAGAAGGAGGCCATGGCTGAGCAGGATCAGAAGCTCAAGGAACAGTCGGAGTTGGTCGCCACCCGGAGCAAGGAAGTGGAAGTGGAAGTGGCCAAGCTGCAAGCTGAACTCGCAGGACTGGAGAAGCAGCGTAAGGAATTGCGCAAAGGCATTCCCGCGGCCCTCTTAAAGCGTTATGAATTCATCCGCCAGCGTCGCAACGGCACGGCCATCTCCCCGGTGCATGAAGGGGTATGCTTCGGCTGCCACATGAACATCCTGCCCCAGCAGTTTATTGATCTGCAAAAGGGGCTGGAGATCATCCAATGCCCCCACTGCCAGCGCATCCTTTACTGGCAGGCTGAAGAGGAGACCCTGGAAGAAGACCTCTCTCGGAGCGCCTCCTGAGCCCGGGGGACCGCCCCCCGCTTTCCCGGGCCGCGGTCTTCGAGGCCCTGGCCCAGAGCCTGGAGATCGCCCAGGTTCTGGATAAGTTCCAAATCACCCGGGAAGAGCTCCAGGACCTCTTTCAGAAGGTGGCCGACGCCTACTGCCGCCGGGAGACCGGCTACTGGCGGCTTTACTGCGACGGCGCTTCCCGGGGCAACCCGGGACCCGCCGGGGCCGGGGCCCTGCTCTATGACCCCGGAGGCACGCTCAAAGGCCAGTTGAGTCGTTATCTCGGGGAGACCACCAACAACGTGGCGGAATACCAGGCCCTGATCCTGGGGCTGCAACTGGCCCGGGAGCAGGGTGCGGCCCGCATCCAGATCCTGGCCGATTCCCAACTGGTGGTGGAGCAGCTCAAAGGCTCCTACCAGGTCAAGAGTCCCCACCTCCTGCCCCTCTGGCAGCAGGCCAAAAAGGAATTGCAAAGCTTCGAGGCCTATGCTATCTCCCACCTGGGCCGGGCCGGGAACCAGGAGGCCGACCTCCTGGCCCGCCAGGCCGCAGACCGCCGGTCTTATACCAAGTTGCCATCTAACAGGTAATATTAAGATATGGAAAATTCGTCATCGAACGAAGTTTTTCCGGGTTATTAGCGAGATCATTCAGTCCCAGGCAGAGGTTGTCCTCTACCTCAGCAAGA
>JAKAKP010000032.1 GCA_021813445.1 Deltaproteobacteria bacterium | reverse complement strand
TAGATGGTGGCGGCCATGGTGAAGCCGCCGCCGGCCAGGGCCACCCCGGCCAGGATGTCGAAGCTGACCCACAGGCCCCAGGGGTAGCCGTCACTCAGATTGGTGGTGGCCCCCAGCCCTAGAAACAACCGGGCGCAGGCCGCAATGAATCCCAACACCAGGAGGACATAGATAATGCCCCAACCCAGGGTCAGCTTGCCTTCGCCGGGATACCATTTTTCGATCTTTTCCGCCATGGCTCAATCCTCCCGCCGCTCTTCGGCCTGGACTTGGGCGCGGCGCCGGTGGAGATAATGGAGGCCCACCGCCAGGCCGCCCACGGCCAGGGCCACATAGGGCACCTTGGACATCCACTCCCGGCCGTAAATACCCTGGGGCACATTCCCCAGATCGGTGCGGAAGCCTCTGTGGGTCAACCCCAGTTCCTCAAAGGAGACCGCAGTGAGATAGAGGTTGGAGGTGCCGCCCGCGATCTTCTCGCCGTAGACCTGGGGATAATAACGCTTGGGTTCGGTGCCGATGCGCCGATGGGCTTCCTGCAGGAGTGCGGCGCGCTCTCCGAAGAGCAACGTGCCGGTGGGGCAAGTGGTGACACAGGAAGGCGCCAGGCCGATGGCCTGCCGGTCCGCGCAAAAGGTGCATTTGCGGACCAGGGGCACCGCGGATTCCCATTCAAACTTGGGAATCTGGAAGGGGCAGGCCATCATGCAGTAACGGCAGCCGATGCACTTTTCGTCATCATAGACCACCGGGCCGGTGGGCAGCTTGCTCAAAGCCCCTACCGGACAGGCGCTGGCGCAGGCCGGGTCGTTGCAATGCATGCAGCGGCGGGAAATGAAATACCAATCCAGTCGCCCGTCCGGGCGGGGAATCTCCCGGAAGATGATGCGGTTGAAGTCAGTACTGCTCAGGTATCTCGGGTTGGACCAGGTTTCGCTGAAAGTGGATTTTTTACCTTGCAGATCATTCCAGCTCTTGCACGCCACCTGGCAGGCCCGGCAGCCGATACACTTGGTGGTATCGATCAAGATGGCTTTGCTCATCAGCATTCCTCCCGTAGGCGCCCGGCCTAAGCCTTTTCCAGGTTTACCAGGAATACTTTGTACTCCGGGATCATGGTGTTGGCGTCCCCCACTTCGGGGGCCAGTTGATTGGCGGCGTAGTTATGGCCGTTGGGGCCGCCGGTAATTAACCCGGCAAAACCGAAGTGCCAGGGCAGGGCCACCATTTCCACGGTGTTTTGAAAGCCCCCGGTGCCACAACAAAAGGGCGCCACCCGGTGCGTGACATCGGCCCGGGCCAACACCTCCCCGCGGATGCTTTTGACCTTGACCCAATCGCCTGCCTTGATGCCCTTGGCCTTGGCCAGGCTGGGGCTCATTTCCACGAACATCTCCGGCATCATCTCCGCCTGCCAGGCCAGGTTCCGGGTCATGGCCCCGCCTTGCCAGTGCTCGGTGACCCGGAAGGTGGTGGCGATGATGGGGAAACGGGGGTCGCAGACCTCGGCGAGTTGGCTCAAGGCCGATTTCCAGATTTTCACCACCGGGTTGGACTGCACCGGGGACATGGGGTTGTGGAAGGGGCACTCCAGGGCCTCGTAGTGTTCCGGGAAAGGCCCCTCCTTGCACAGCCCCCCGGGCACGAAAATCCGGCTCTTGCCCTCCGGCAGCATAATGAAGGGGGTCTTGGCCGAGACCTCCGGCGGAATCTGGGCCTTGGTGGCGGGATTGATCCAGCCGAAATCCGGCACGTCGTTATTTTTCCAGGCATTGGCCGCCGGGTCCCAACGGACCAGGACCCGTTTCGGGTTGTAAGGCTGGCCCGCGGGATCGGCGGAACAGCGGTTGTAGATGATCCGCCGGTTCACCGGCCAGGCCCAGGACCAGTTGGAGTAGAGTCCAATGCCGCTGGGGTCCTTTTTGTCCCGGCGGGCCATCAGGTTATTCTTTTTGTCGGGGCCGGGATAGGAGCCGGAATAGATCCAGCAGCCGCAAGCGGTGGAGCCGTCGTCTTTCAAAGCCAGAAAGTTGAGCACCTGTTTCTTGTCGGCCACCGTGTAGCCATTGACCTCCTTGGCCACCTGGTGGACGTCGGGGGCGGCTCCGTAGTTCCAGTTCAGGTTGACGATGGGGGCCGGGAAGACCGCCTTGGGGTCACCTTTATAAAGCTTCTGCAACTCCAGCCCCAGGCGGTTGGCGTACCATAAGTCGCTCTGGGCGTCGCCGTGGGGCTTCACCGCCTGATAGCGCCACTGGACCCAGCGGCCGCTGTTGGAGGCGCTGCCCTCTTTCTCCAGGGAGTCCGCCGCCGGGAAGAGGAAGACCTCGGTCTTGATCTTCTTGGGATCGGCCCCGGGCCGCTTCCAGAAGACCGAGGTGTCGGTCTCCCAGAGGTCGAAGGCGGCCAGCCATTCCAACTTGTCCAGGGCCTGGTAGGTCTGGTTGAGGTTGGGGGAACTCACCGCCGGGTTCATGCCCCAGACCAGGATTCCCTTGATAATCCCGGCGCCCATGGCTTCAAACAGGGGAATCCAGGAGTAGCCCGCACCCTGGAAGCCCGCGCCGGCCTTGGGCAGATAGTCGTAAGCAAAGTCGTTCTCTTTCTTAGCTGCATCTCCCCAAAAGGCCTTGAGCAGGCTGACGAAGAACTTGGGCATATTGATCATGAAGCTGGCCTTGGGGGTATTCTTGTCCAGGTAATCTTTCAGGGTGGGATGGGCCGCTTCCATGGGAGCGACCAAATATCCCGGGACCAGATTGAACAGCAAAGCCATATCCGTGGAACCCTGGACGTTATTCTCGCCCCGCAGGGCGTTGATGCCGCCGCCGGCGACTCCCATGTTGCCCAGCAACTGTTGGACAATGGTGTAGCTGCGGATGATCTCCACCCCGGTGGAGTGCTGGGTGCCCCCCATGGCGTACATGACGGTGCCGGACTTCCCGGGTTGGCCGGTGGCCGCGTAAGTGGCCGCCATCTTCAGGAAGACCTCCTTGGGCACCCCGGTGGTGATTGCCACCATTTCCGGGGTGTAGCGGGCATATTGCGCCTTCAGGAGCTGAAAAACGCAATGCGGGTCGGTCAGGGTCGGGTCGGTGAGGGGCTTGCCGTCCGGCCCGGTCTGATAACCCCAGGTGGCTGTGTCATAAGCATGTTTCTCGGGATTAAAACCAGAGAAGAGGCCGTCGTGAAAGCCGAAGTCTTTGTTAATCACAAAGGAGGCGTTGGTATAATTGATTACGTATTCTTTGTGAAATAGATTCTTTTCCAGAATGTAGTGGATCAGGCCGCCCATCAGGGCGATGTCCGTGCCGGGCCGCAGGCGCACGAAGAGGTCGGATTTGGCCGCGGACCGGGTAAACCGGGGGTCGACGACAATCAGCTTGGCCCCCTTTTCCTGGGCCTGGGTGATCCATTTGAAACTGATGGGATGGTTCTCTGCCGGGTTGCAACCGATGATCATGACGCAGTCACTGTTGGCGATGTCGTTCCAGTGATTGGTCATCGCACCCCGGCCGAAGGTGGGCCCCAACGAGGCCACGGTGGAGGAGTGTCAGAGCCGGGCTTGATGCTCTAAATAGACGATACCCAGGGCCCGGCTCAGCTTGGCCAGGAGATAACACTCTTCGTTGTTCAGGGCCGCGCCGCCGATGGAGGCCAGGGCCTCGGTGCGGTTCACTGTCACCCCACCGGGGGACTTGGTTATGAAGCTGGAGTCCCGGGTGGCCTTGACCCTTTGGGCCAAGGTCTGCATGGCCCAGTCCAGGGGTTTTTCCTCCCAGTGGTCGCTGCCCGGGGCCCGGTACCTGACTTTTTTCAGGCGCCGGGGACTGGTGACCACCTCAAAGACTGCCTGCCCCTTACTGCACAGGGTCCCCTGGTTGATGGGATGATCCGGATCACCTTCCACATCCACCAGTTTGCCGTTTTTGGTGTACGCCACCAGACCGCAACCCACGCCGCAGTATGGGCAGATGGAATGGGTGATTTGCGCCTCCTTGATTTTTGCGGACGGGATGGAGGCGGCCCAACCGGAGCGCTTGCAGATTACCTCGGTCAGTCCCGTGGCTGCCAGGCCGCTACCGAAAATCTTGAGAAACGTCCTTCGAGAGATGGGCATATGTTTCCCTCATATTAAATAGTTAAATTTATTTAACTAATAAACTACCATTTTGCTTGCTGACTCACCTCCTTTGTGCCCCTGCCTAGATATTTTCGCATAATAGTCGAATCATTTTTTTATTTCTACTTAATTTTTTGCTTGTTGTTTGCCGCTATCAAACAACAACACACTCTTTTATTATATCATTTCTATATATATAGAAATGATAATCTTGGCGGCTGCACCCTGTTTTCATTTTGATACTGGATACTTGAGGCCTATGCCTGGTCCTCCTGGTGGTCATCCTGAGAAGGTGGAGCAACTGCAGAACCCCGTAGGCACCAGTAAACGCGAGGTTAGAAACGAAACTCGGACCGTTCAGAATAATAAAGAAGGAACTTTCGCGGTGGCCTCATAATTGTTTGCTTGCGCCCAGATATCGTTTCAGGAAATGGTAAGAGGAAAGAATGGAATAATTATCGTTATTCTTTATAAAGTATTACCTATACTACAATCAGGTTTTTCGCATTATGGGCAAATATTGGCTCTATGCCATTGCTTGTCCCCGAGACGCCTTTGGCTCTTGGGACTTCATATCCATAAAAAAGCCTGGCAAACCGGGGTTTGCCAGGCTTTGTCAGGTCAAATTAAAAAAAGACTATTCTTCTTCCAACTCGATGCCATCCCGCTCAAACTGGGCGTCCCGCAGCTCTTTGGCCTTGGCCTGCTCTTCTTCGCTCCAGGGCTCAATTTCCAGGCAGTTGGCCACCAATTCCCACAGATACAGGGTCTCTTTGTAGTTGCCCATGTCATGGACTTTGGGCAGCCCCTTCATGATCTGGTCCCGGCAGTTGTGGCAGGGGGCGATGACCAGCTCGGCGCCGGTATCCTTGATCTGGTCGGCCTTCACTTTGCCGTAGGCCAGGCGCTCTTCGTCATAGGGCATGGCCCAGGCGCCGCCGCCCGCGCCGCAGCAGAAGTTGTTCATGGGATCGTCGCACATTTCCCGGTAAAGGCTCTCGTCGAAGCACTGCTTGGTGATCCAGCGGGTCTTTTCCCCCATGTTATCACCAAAGGCCATCTGGGATTTGCGGACGTAGTTGCAGGGGTCGTGGACGGTGACGGTTTCGTGGTATTTGTGTTTATTGAGCTTGATCCTGCCGGATTTGATGTACTCCTCCAACAGGTCCATGACGCTGACTACTTTGAATTCGTCGTAGACTTCGGGGAACCAATTTTTGAACCCGAACCGGGTTGCATAGTAGGCGTGCCCTCATTCGGGGTACAAAATGGTTTTACACTTAAGTCGTCGGGCGTTCTCGATGACCCGGGCCACTTGTTTCTTCATGGATTCGTCGTCGCCGGAGAACAGGCCCCAGTTGACGCCTTCCCAGTTCACCGAGGATACGGTCCAGTCTTCCTTGGCCGCATAAAAGATGCGCCACCAGAACTTCATGTCGTCCGGTTCGCCGAAGGGCTCCTTGGAGTTGATGGTGACGATGACGTTGGCCCCTTCCTTATCCACGGGCACGTAGAAACCGGGAGTGGGCTGCTCCTCGTCGTTTTCCATTTCCACGCCCAGGTCCGCCAGCAGGAAGAGGAAATCGTCCCGGGGGATGCCCAGGTTGTTGCCCCGCTCCAGGTTCATCATGGTGCCCTTGTGGATGGGCCCAGGCACCTTGTCCCGGTCCCGGGCGGTGCGGCAGGCCCGGAAGGTTTTCATCAACTGGATGCCCATGGGGCACTGGTACTGGCAGCGGCCGCACAGGGTGCAGACCCACGGCCATTTGGAATCGATAACCTCCTGTTCCAGGCCAAAGACAATGGCGCGGATGGCCTTCCGGGCGTCCCAGCCGGGCACCAGACCGGTGGCCGGGCAGCCACCGCCGCAGGTGCCGCAGGTAAAGCACCGGTCCGCCATCTCGGGAGCAACCGGGATTTTCCGGTTTTTTCGGTTAACCTCAATGGCTGGTTCCATTTAATGTTTCCTCCAAATGGTTTCTGAATTCTTATGTTTTATCAATGATCCACCATTAACAAGGTTACGGGAAATTAGGCTCTCCCGGCGGCAAAGATTTACACCAAAAAAAGTATAGCAAAAATTTCTGCCACATTCTACTTTGCATTTTTTTTCACATTAGCAGATATTTTAGGAATAAGCAAACCCCAGAATCTGCAAAATGCGCGCGCAGACCTCTTTTATCGCCCCTGCCACTTCCGGGGAGAGCCCCGGGCTGACTTCCTCCGGCAACACCTGCACCTGCACCACCAGGATGTGAATCTCCATGCCGGTATGGTCCTTTAGTTCCTGGAGCAGGTTCACCGTGGGGAACTGGTGCAGGGAAAAATCCGCGGTCTTCTGGGCGGGAATCCCCTCCACCGGGATTTCGAAAACCTCCCCGGGCTGGCGGTCCGGATAGTCCACCGCGTCGATGATGATGAGCTTTTGGGGCTTTTGTTCGCAGATGGCCAGGTCAAAGAGTATGTCCCGGATGCTGGTGCCCACGTCCTGGACCAGGACGTCCTGCGGCAGGGAATAATTTTTTTGCAGGTACTTGACCACCGCCGGACCGAAGCCGTCGTCGCCGAAAAGGATATTGCCGCAGCCGAAAATCAGAGCCGAATATTCTGAGATTCCCATCAATACAGTGTCCTTTAAGGAAAAAGCCCCGACTAAGAGCAGTATTTTACCCCCCCTTTTCTAAAGGGGGGCAGGGGGGATTAGGGGCCCCCAATAATTGGCAAAGTATTCCTGGGATAAGGAGACAAATTCTTTTACTTCCCCGGGCGGCCGCCCGCGGCCATGCTGACCATGACGATGTTGGATTTGATCACGTCCTCCAGGTTTTCCTGGCCGGAGTTGTCCGCGCTCATCCGGTAGGCGGCGCACACCCCCTCCACACTGCAGACCCGGTTCAAGGTGATTTTGTAGCCCGCGGCCTGGGGCAGGGCCCGTTTCAGCAGGGCCAGGGCCTCGCGGTATTTCCCCTGTTCGCAGGAAATGGCCGCCAAATTGTTCAAGGCCAGGGGGTGGTCCGGGTGCTGTTTGAGCACCTCCTCATAGACCTTCCGGGCCTCGGCGTATTTGCCCTGCTCCAGGAGATCATAGCCGGCGTTGATCTTGGCGGCCACCGCGGCGTCGCCCTGGGCCAAAGCGGGCCCGGCCGCGGCCAGGCACATGAGCATCAATAAAACGAGAATTCTTACGGTCATTTTTGACATCGATTTCCTCCGGCCGGCAGTTACCGCGGTGCAGGATCAGCTCCGGCGGGACTCAGGCAGGCCCCGTCCCTTTTACCGGCCAGGGGATAATCATCGGCACCCGCCGGCGATATTCTTCATATTCCTGCCCGAAATCCCGCAACAATCGCTGCTCTTCGCTGTGCTTGAGATAAAACACCACCAGGGCCATCCAGACCGCCCAAATTCCCAGGGTTATCAGGGAATTCCAGTAGATCGCCAGGGCTGCATAGCAGGAGTTTGCTCCGAAGACCATGGGATTACGGGTATAACGGTAGGGACCGGTGACGACCAGATGTTTGGTCCGGGGGCTGATCTCCACCTCGAAAAAATCGGTGGGGCCGCCCTGGCCCTGGAAAAAGAGGGAGGCGTTGGACCACAAAGCAAAGATCAGGCCCGGGATGCCCAAGAGCAGGGCCACTGCCAGGCGGACGGGGTAACTCAAGAGGTCGGGTCCAGGAAAGGCCCGGGCCAGCAAATAGATGCCGTAAGGAAACACCAGCATAAAAATACTGCTGCCGATCAGGTAACCCAGGGCGTAGCGTAAAGTTTCCACTGTCTTCATGATCAGGTTCCAACGCCGGCTGCGGCTTCAACCCAAATACTAGGCAATTCCCTGCTTAAAACTTATCCGTCTCAAAAGCGTCTGCTTCACCGCGCAATCCCCCGCGGCCTGAAGCAGCGCCTCCTGCTGGGTCGCGGTCAGGTTGCCCTGTAATTCCACCTCATAGGCGAAGATGGCTTCCCCGGGGTGGCTCCGATCCAGTTGGACTTTGACGATGGCCTGGCTCAAGGGTATGGCGTGTTTCTCCGCATACTTCCGCAAGGTAATATTGATGCAGGTGGCCAGGGCGGCTTCCAGCAGGGTATGGGGCCAGAAGCCGCCGCCGCTGCCCCCCTTTTCCCTGGTAGTATCGGCCAGGGCCTGATGTTCGCCGTCTGAAAATAAAGTCCGGTATGCGGGGTCGTCGCTGCTGGCAGTAATCATGGTCGTCCTCAAGCAGGATGCGTTTTCTGCACCATTTTCTATTAAGAATTAGGCGTTAATTTATACCATTAATTGCCGCGGAAAGCGATGCTCC
>JAKAKP010000064.1 GCA_021813445.1 Deltaproteobacteria bacterium | reverse complement strand
CATTAATAAGTCTTATTCCAATTCGCCATCAAAGGTATTTTTTCCGTAGGGGCGAACCTTGTGTTCGCCCTGGAACAGTCGGGCGAACACAAGGTTCGCCCCTACATTCTAATATCTGTTTGATTGCAACTCGTTCGTAGCGGCGGGCGTCTCGCCCGCCTCGTGAATGCGCCCGGGCTGGAAAGCCTGGGATACCACACCGGGAGAAAAGACCATGATTCTGGTACTGAGCCAGGGAATCACCCAGGAAGAAAAAGAAAAGCTGATGAAAACCCTTAACTCCGAAGTTTGCCTGGTCAAGGAAATCAAAGGGGTGGAGGAGACCATTCTGGGGGTGGTGGGCAAGATCCGCCGGGATATCGGCTATTATGAGGGCCTGCCCGGGGTGGCCAAGGCCATCCCCATCTCCAAGCCCTACAAACTGGTGAGCCGGGAGCTCCATCCCCTGGCCTCTATCATTAAGATCGGCGACGTGGCCATCGGCGGCGACCGCCTGGTGGTGATTGCCGGGCCCTGCGGAGTGGAGGGCCGGGAACGGACCCTGGAGATCGCCCGGGCGGTGCGCAGCAGCGGCGCGGTCCTATTCCGGGGCGGGGCGTTCAAACCCCGCACCTCCCCCTACTCCTTCCAGGGCTTGGGGGAGGAGGGCCTGAAAATCCTCCGGGAGGTGCGGGAGGAGACCGGCCTGGGGGTGGTCACCGAGATGACCGCGCCCAGCCAGGCCGATCTGATGGTGAAGTATGTGGATGCAGTGCAGATCGGGGCCCGGAACATGCAAAACTTCGAACTCCTCAAGTGCGCCGGCCGCATGGGCAAGCCGGTGCTGCTGAAACGGGGGCTGTCGGCCACCATCGAGGAGTGGCTCATGTCCGCGGAATACATCCTCTCCGAGGGCAATGACCAGGTGATCCTCTGCGAGCGGGGCATCCGCACCTTCGAGCCTTACACCCGCAACACCCTGGACCTCACCGCAGTGCCCGTGGTCAAGAAGCTGACCCATCTGCCCATTATCGTCGATCCCAGCCACGCCACGGGCTTAAGGGACAAGGTGAGCCCCATGGCCCGGGCCGCCATCGCCGCAGGCGCGGACGGCCTGATCATCGAAGTGCACACCCACCCCGACCAGGCCCTCTCCGACGGCCCCCAGAGCCTCTACCCCCACCAGTTCGAGCAGCTCATGCGGGACCTCTACGTCATCGCCCCGGTGGTGGGGAAGCAGGTAGATTACACTTACCTGGATAAGGGCCGGATGTTCCAGCGGCTCCGGGAACCGGGCGCCGCTCCGGCCGCGACCGCGCCCGTGGCCTACAGCGGCGTGCCCGGCTCCAACAGCCACAAGGCCTGCCTCAACTTTTTCGGTGCGGAAGTGCCTTTGCAGACCTGCGCCTCCTTCCGGGAACTCTTCGACCTGGTGGACCGGGAAGAAGTCAACTTCGGGGTCCTGCCCCTGGAAAACAGCCTCACCGGCAGCATCCACGAGAACTATGACCTGCTCCTGGAATATGACCTAAAAATCGTGGGGGAGGTGACCCTCAGGATCAAACACAACCTCATCGGCACGGAGAACGCGGCCTTGGCGGGCATCCAGAGGGTTTATTCCCATCCCCAAATCTTCCGGCAATGCAAAGAGTTCCTGGAGCAGCATCCGGGCTGGGATTTGATCGCCTGCCGGGACACGGCCACCGCGGTGGCCCGGGTGAAGGAGAACAACGACCCCCAGGACGCGGCCATCGCCGGGGAAGAGGCCGCCAGGCTGCACCACATGGCGGTGCTCAAGGAAGGGGTGGAGATGAACCCCCGCAATTTCACCCGCTTTGTGGTGATCTCCAAGCAGGGCGCGCTGCCGGGCCTGAAGAACAAGGCCTCCCTCATCTACTCGGTGAGCGACCAGCCTGGGTCTCTCTTTGAGACGCTGCGGGTCTTCGCCGACCATCGCCTCAACCTGGTGAAACTGGAATCCCGGCCCATCCACGACCGGCCCTGGGAGTACCTTTTCTACGTGGATGTGGAAGTGGACTTGGCCGCAGCGGAGCACCGCCAGCTGCTGGCAGAGCTGCAGGCCAAGACCGAGTATTTCAAATACCTGGGGAGCTATCAGAAAGGCGCCGCGGCCTTGCCCGCGGCGGCGCAGGGTTAAACTGAGGATAGCCGTCCTTCATGAAAGGCGCGCAGGGGAGTGCAGCTTCTCTCTTTCCCGAAGGAATAGAGAAGACAGGCGCTAACCTCATACCGAGTTGGGACCTCTGCGAAAGTCTCCCAATTGGTCATTCTGAGGGAGCGGAGCGACCGAAGAATCTCACGTATTTCCAAGAAAATACGAGATTCTTCACTCCGCTGCGCTCCGTTCAGAATGACAGAGAGAAAGACTTTTCTAAAGGTCTCAGCTCGGAATCAGAATCGCGGAAAAAGTTTGGAGCAGGACTAACGGGGTTGGCGGGGGAGGGGAGGACGGCATTTGTTGCCGCCAGACTTATCTTATCCTTAATGCACCAGATTTTCTAAGAGGCCGATGATTTTTTCAGATTTGCTTTTATCTATCTTGCCCACAGTCTCATAGCGGATCACCCCTTGTTTATCAATCACCAGGAAATTGCTGTCTCCCGGGACCATGCGGTAATCCCCGCCCATCCGCCTGTCCCAATCACCGTAAATCGGGAATCCTTCCTTCCGGGAATGCTCCTTGAGCTTGCTTTTCCAGATGGGCAGGGTGGGCCAGAGGGCTTCCGAACAGTCGATCACCACCAGCCGGAAGATATCTTTTTGGATGTAGGGGGGCTGCTCCCGGTAGAGGCGTTTTAATTCATTCTTAAATTCGATGTTTTTCCTGATGACATGCCGGGATTCGTAGAAGAGAACAATCACCTTGCCCCGGAGCATATCCAGGGAGAGTTTTTTGTTGTCCCCTGATTCCACCTGAAAGTCCGGAGCCGGTTTCCCCAGGGGCAGGCCGAAACCCCAGGCTGCCAGGGGGAAGGCCCCCAACCCCAGGCAGGTGATGATCCAGAAGGCGATCGGTTTCAGTCTCCGCATTTGTTTAGTATCTCATAGATGCAAGGCGGTTGCATGGCTATTTTTCGGGGGGGAGAGCAGTCCCCCGGGACCATGGCTGCGACTTCAGCGGCCTCACTCTGAGGAGGTCCTCCACCACCGGGACTATCTCTTGGAGGATCTTTTCCCCCTGCTCGTGTTCCACCAGGCAGACCAGGATATAGCGGCGCCAGGGCTCGCCCCACACCAGGATGGAATCCAGGTGAAACCTCCGCCACTCTCCGGACTTCCGGAAGAGCCGGGTCCCCGGCATCGCCGGTTCCAGGACCTGGACGAACTTGTCATGGAGCTGGGGACAGGAGAGAATCTCCAGCATCTGCCGGGAACGGGCCGGGCGGAGCAGGCGGCCGTAGGCCAGCAAATAATAGAACCGGCAGACCTGGTTGGCCGTGACCGCGTGGAGCAGGCCCTGTAGCGGTTCGGGCTGGCGTTCGCCCCCCGGGGCGTAGCCGCTTCCCAGCCAGATGCCTCCGCCCTTAAACGGATCATAGAACTGGTAACGGGGATTCAGGAGCAGCGCCTCAATCTTTTCCAGGCCAAGGCGGGCGGTCACGCGGCTGGCTGCGGCATTATCCGACAGGCGGATCATGTCCTTCAGGTCTGCCATGACCTGGGGCGTCTCTCTCAGGCTGCCGTCGTCAAAACTCCGGCACGCGGCCAGGAGGATGGCGAGCTTGGGCAGACTGGCGCCGTACATCATGACCCCGCCGTTCACCTGGGCGAAACGGGGGGCTTTCGGGTCCGCCAGGTCCACCACCGCCACCGCCATCTTCTCCGACTCGATTAGAGACCGCCAAAGTGCCCGCCGCTGCAACGCCCGGTCCAGTTGCGCCTGCAACCCCCGGTTCCAGGTCTGATTAAGGGGACGCCACTGGCGGCTGGAGACGCTTAACGGCAAGGGCGGCGCAGCAGCCGCCCTGACGGGTTCGGACCCGACCGCCAGAAATGCCAGGATGCCGAAAGAAATCGCCGCCACCAGCTTCATGGGACTCCCTAAATCGCCTGCATTATTTTTCCGGTTTCTTCGCTGCGAACAACAGGTTTGAAGTGCCGGCCTGGAAATGGTAGCCAATTCCAAAAGGCAGTGGATAGACGTCTTGGCCTTTATTATATACCTCGGCCAGGTCTTTCTGGTACCGGTTTTTGAAATAGGCGATGGGGCCTTTATAAGTCCCGAAAAATTTGAGACTCCAGGTCTCCGGCGCGAAATCCTTAAGCGGGATGCCTGAATCATCTTGCAGCACAAAGCTGCTCTGCTCCAGGATGAGCTGCCTGATGGCGGCGCTGAAAGGGCTGGCTAAGAGGAAAGACGCGGACTTGGTGAAGGTCGTCAGCGGTCCCAGGCTTTTTATAAAGGCAACGAACTGCGGGTTCTTCTTCAATGAGTGATCTTGGAGATTGACTCGGAAGTAATAGAGCGTCTGTTTCTCGGCCGCGCCGGGCCCCGTAAAAACGAGGCGCATTCCGGGAATGCCGGGGCCGCTTGCCGCGGCGCTGGGCTCGGCCATGGTCCCATCCCCTTTTAAAATCACGGGCTGCATCTCCAAAATCCGGGCCTCTTCCCGGGCCAGAAAGAACAGAAGCACCGGCAGCACCCCCGCCAATTCGGTGTGGCTGATTTGGGCGGCCATTTTGGCGGTCACAAAATAATCAGTATAAAGGTACTGTTGCAGAGAATTTTGCATCCGGGCCAAAAATTTCCCTAAATCCACGTCCTTAAAATCCGGCAGCGTACCCACCGGTTCCAGGGCCACCAGGACATAGGTGCGGGCCTGGGGGAAGAGGGTGAAGACGTTGAGAAAATCCGGGCCGCTGAAAGGATAAAAGACCGCGGCGGTCTGGGCCGCGGCCAGTTCCTGGGAGGCCCATTGGCGCATGGGGCCCTGTTGCGTCTTGGCAAAATTCCCCCAGTTGCGCTTGCAGGAAGCGGCATACCTAATCCAGGCAGGCTTGCTCTCCAAGGCCGCGAGAGGGCCTCCGGGATCGGGCAGCCCTGCCAGGAAGCGGGCGTAATCATTTGGCGCCGGGGGGTGGCTCTCGTTATTTTCCGCCTGGGGGCGGGGGCCGGCGCTGCCTGGCGGCAGCGGCTCCTCGCTCATCCCCGGCAAAGGCAGAAACCAGAGGGCAAGGCAAAGTAGAATCGTGAGACTGCCGCGCCCGCGCTTTTTCCGGATGGCCATCTGCATTTCTCTCTCCAAACTTTTCTCCAGTTTATTTGATTCCGGCTTGCAAGCAAGCGTTAGAAAAGGTTCCTTGGTCTGAACCACAAGATAAAGTCAGATTGAATCTCCCCCTCCCCACGGTGCTAGGCATTACCCCCAAGTTAGGAAGTAATTGATTTAGGGGAGTCTTGGTGGCGCAGGCTTTCCAGCCTGCGCAATTTTTCGGCGCAGCCTGGAAAGGCTGCGCCACCGAATAAAAAACTTGTGGGTAATGATAAGCCACGGTGGGAGGGAGAACAAAAAAATTCCTGGTATGGCATTCTCCGACACCTGCCGACAGCCCTCAGCTTTTTTTACCGCGCAACAGCGAGGTAAACACCCCCACCGCGGCGATGGCCATGCAGGTGAGCATGGCCAGGCGAAAGGCGTTCAGGAAAGTGGCTTCCAGGGCCGCCAGGGGCAGGTCCAATTTCTGGACCAGGGCCGCGCCGGCCCGGGCGCCGCCCAACATGGTAAAAATGGCGCCGGAGAGGGCCACGCTGGAGGCCTGGCCCAAGACGCGCACCGTGGCCATAAAACTGGAGGCAATGCCCAACCGCAGCGGCGGCACCGCACTCATGATGGCGTTGCTGTTCGGGGCCTGGAACAGGCCTTGCCCCAGGCCGGTGATAACCAGCGGCCAGACGATGTCAAAGTTGGAAACCCGGGCCGGCAGCTGGCTGAGAAACCAGAGGCCCACGCAACTGATGGCCAGCCCCAGGGAACTGAGAACCTGGGAGCCAAAGCGGTCGGAGAGCCAGCCGCTGATGGGAGCCACCACCGACAGGGTGAGGGGGACCACAGTCATCAGCAGACCCGCCTCATGGGGGGCAAGGGCCAGCAGTTCCTCCAGGTAGAAGGGCATCAGAAACATCACCGCGAACAGGGCGAGAAAACAGAGAAAGCTGCTGGCAATGGCCGCGGAGAAGAGACGGCTGCGGAAAAGGGAAAGGTCGACCAGGGGCTGGGCCACATACCTCTCATTGATGCAGAAGGCCGCCAGCAGCCCCAAAGACCCGGCAAACAGCCCCAGGATCGGGTAGGAATGCCACCCCCATTCCTGGCCGAAGCTCAGACCCAGCATCAGCGAGCAGAGGCCCGCGGCCAGCAAGATGGCGCCCCACAGGTCAAAGCGCTGCCCGCCCCAGCTGGGCCGCATCCTTTCGGTAAGCAGACGCAGGGTGGCGATCACGCCGATGAGGCCGATGGGTATATTGAGATAAAAGATCCAGCGCCAGCTAAAGACCTGGGTGATGATGCCCCCCAGGGCCGGGCCGGCGCTCGTGCCCGCGGCCACCACCACCCCCAGCAGGCCCAGGGCCCGGCCGCGTTCGCCCACCGGGAAGGCCCGGGTGATCATGGCCGGGCCGATGGCCATGAGCATCGCCCCGCCGATTCCTTGCAGAGCCCGAAAAAGCACCAGGGACAAAAGGGACGGAGCCGCGCCGCACAGCGCCGAGCCGAGGGTAAAGACGGCCAGCCCCGACACCCACAGGAGCTTTTGCCCCAGCATGTCCGACAGCCGCCCCAGGATCAGCAGGAGGCTGACAATAACGATGAGGTAAGCGATGATCACCCATTCCACCAGGCCGCTGAGGGGAACATTGAAATACAGGCTGATTTTGGGCAGGGAGATGTTGACGATGCTGGCGTCCAGGGTGGCCATAAACGCGCCGATATCCACCATGGCCATGACGGTCCATTTGCCCGCGGTCTCGGCGCCGCCAGGAATTTTTATACCCTCGCCGGGAATTACGCCAATGTCTTCTTTTTCATTCATAAGAAGCTCTTGCGCAACATTTTACCCGCGCATCCCTCGGGGTCAAGACCAAGTCATTTAAGCTGGTGTAGTTCCGGTTCTCAGTGGGAAAACGCTCTAACGCTGCGAACCTGGGCTTTTTAGAAAATATTCTTGAAAACCTGGAATATGACGATTATATTTATAACAAGATTTGGAGAAATTATGGCAAAAGATCAATTATTAGAAATTCTTGATGATCTTGACCGGTCTATCGAAGCTGGCACTGAGAAAGCCGCGCCTCATCTCCAAGGGGTAATGAAGGCTTCTCAATCTCTCTTTGAAGATATCAAGGCCCATCAAAAAAAATTCCGTGAAATGGAATCAAAAGTGAGAGGTAAAGTCGATAGTGGAATCAGAAGAACGCAAGGCGACCCTGTTTGATTTCCTATATATTGATTTTGACCGAGTAAACTCTCTTTATTCCCAGCTTTTTTCCGGCCTTCTAAGCGTTATCGAGCAGGTCGCTTCAGAAACTATTACCTCTGGCACTGATCTCAGGCTTGGTCCTTCTTCATTTGGTACCACAAGACGCTCCGAACAAAAAGAATCTGAGTCAAGAGTCGACCGCTTAAATCCTCATGACTTAATTCTTTCTGACGTTTTGCAAGGGCTGGTACAAAATAATTTCATCCAAACTGATGTTTCTCAGGCTCATCCGGGCAATTTAGTTCTTTTAAATGGGCGCATCAGCATTTTAAATTTTGAGGCTTATCGTCATATTATTAATATAATACCTAATTTCCCTATGCCTACTGTAGGAGGAATGACACATACTGAAAAGAAACACCGAAAACAGCAGGAAAAGGAAGAGCGAAAGGTTCACGAATTTACTTCTAATATCATTAAACTAATTTCAGAATTAGTTCCTTGGGGTCTTCAGATTATCATGCAAACCTCATCGTTGACAGCATGGGGAGCCTTGCGAACTGAAAATCTACGGGAGCTACCAGGTAATATTACTTTGAAGATGGGACCAACATTGACTGGGAATTGGTATCTTTTGGGAATTGTCGACGTGGTTGGCCCTCCTGAACAGGAATTACCAGCAAATCTTACTCCTCAAATTCAGGGCATGATCGATGCCGCCAACACTATTCGATCCATGTTCGGGAGACCGGACAATCACCTTGGAGTTACCCCTCTCTTGATTTTCCGAAAATTATCTTCCCAAACATAGATCATTTTCCTAATAAATTATGTGACTGATTAAATAGAGAATTTGGTGCACTCATTTGGCAAAATTTATATTTAATCATAAAAAGCCATACTTTAAACCACTTGCCATTTCGAGAACAATCTGGTAGATACACAAGCGCAACCGGGCCGTTAGCTCAATTGGTAGAGCAAGTGACTCTTAATCACTAGGTTTGGGGTTCGAGCCCCCGACGGCCCACCAGCGGACATTAAAGGGTCAGCTATCCAGGCTGACCCTTTTATTTTCGGGATTAGTTTCGCCCCCTGGGAGCCACCCCGGCCCCAGATGGCCCTCCAGACCGCTAAAGGCGCGGCTCCCCAGTAAATTTATCCCCGGCCGTTGCCCCCGGGTTGCCCTGCCCATTCCCCCCCCCCCAAAAAAAAGATAACAAAATAGTAATATATAATTTAATAAAAGACACGAATATGTAATTTAATTAATTTGTAAAAATACTTTTTTGTTATTTTGGGACATCGGGGCATTAGGAGGAATAATTGTATAATTAATTATATCATATACTTATATATTTAGTGTAGTCTTTGGCATAATTGATGCTTCTATATTAGGAAAAATTTGAACGAGGTATCGGCTAATGCGTAAGGTGGCAATTTACGGCAAAGGTGGCATCGGTAAATCCACCACCACTCAAAATACTGTGGCAGGACTCGCCGAGATGGGCCGCAAGGTCATGGTGGTGGGCTGCGATCCCAAGGCGGATTCCACCCGCCTGCTCTTAGGGGGCCTGGCCCAAAAGAGCGTTCTGGACACCCTCCGGGAAGAAGGAGAAGACGTAGACCTGGAGGACATCCGCCGCACCGGTTTTTCCGGTACGGTCTGCGTGGAGTCCGGCGGCCCGGAGCCCGGAGTGGGCTGCGCCGGCCGGGGCATCATCACTTCCATCAACCTCCTGGAGCAGTTGGGGGCTTATGCGGACAGCGAGCACCTGGATTATGCCTTCTATGACGTCCTGGGCGACGTGGTCTGCGGCGGTTTCGCCATGCCCATCCGGGAAGGCAAGGCCCAGGAGATCTACATCGTCGTCTCCGGGGAAATGATGGCCATGTATGCGGCCAACAACATCTGCAAGGGCATCGTCAAGTTCGCGGAAGCGGGCGGCGTGCGTCTGGGAGGCCTGATCTGCAACAGCCGCAACGTAGATAACGAGCGGGAGATGATCGAGGCCCTGGCCGCCAAGCTGGGCACCCAGATGATCCACTTCATCCCCCGGGACAACATGGTGCAGCGGGCGGAGATCAACCGGAAGACTGTGATCGAATACGATCCGACCCACTCCCAGGCCGATGAATACCGGACCCTGGCCCGGAAGATCGAAGCCAACAAGATGCACGTGATCCCCAAGCCCATGAGCACCGACGACCTGGAAAAGCTGCTCATCGAATACGGGCTGGCGGGCTGAGAAGGAGCGGAATCATGATCATGATCAAATCGGTGGTACGGCCGGAAAAGGTGGACGCGGTCCTGGCGGCGTTAATGGAAGCGGGGTTTCCCGCGGTCACCAAGATGAGCGTGGTGGGCCGGGGTAAGCAGCGGGGCATCAAGATCGGGGAAATCACCTACGACGAAATCCCCAAGGAGCTGCTCCTCATGGTGGTCAAGGACCAGGATAAGGATTTTGTGGTGAAGACGGTGCTCAAAGCGGCCCGCAGCGGCGACAAGGGCGCCTACGGTGACGGCAAAATCTTTGTCTCACCCGTGGAGGAAGTCTACACCATCAGCTCCGGCATCAAGGAAAACGCCGCGGGCGAGATGGAAGAGGTCAAGCTATGAAAGAGATCATGGCGGTCGTGCGCATCAACATGATGAATAAGACCAAGAAGGCCCTGGCCGACGCCGGCATCACCTCGGTTACGGCCCGGGACGGCCTGGGCCGGGGTAAGGGCCTGGTGGATCTGACTCTGCTGGAAGGCGCGGAAAAGGGCTATGAGGAGGCCGTGGCCCAGTTGGGCCAGAGCCAGCGCCTCATTCCCAAGCGGATCTTCTTCGTGGTGGTCCCGGACAAACTGGTGTCCAAGACGGTGAAAACCATCATGCAGGTGAATCATACCGGCAAATCCGGGGACGGCAAGATCTTCGTCACGCCGGTGGCGGATGCCATCCGGGTGCGCACCGGGGAGGCCGGGGACGCGGTTTTGGATGAAGCCTGAGAGTTCCCCCCCTTTTCTAAAGGGGGGGCAGGGGGGATTAACAAACCCTTGCATAATCCCCCTAAATCCCCCTTTAGAAAAGGGGGACTTTAAATTCTGGTTCCCAAGCTGAGCTTGGGAACCCGCATGGACGCCAAGTTCAACTTGGCGGACAATTGCGTTTCCAAGCCAAGCTTGGGAACGAGTAGAAAATGTAGGGTGCGCCCTGCGCACCAAGCCTTTAAGACATTTTGGTTTCCGCAGGCTTTAGCCTGCGCCAGCACAGGCTGGAAAGCCTGTGCTACCAGGAGATGGAAACATGGATACTTTAAACCCAGAAGAACTGAGTTCTCCGGTTATCGATATTAATGCGGAAGAAGTGAAACAGGAGCTGCTGGAGAAATATCCCACTAAGGTGGCGCGCAAACGCGCCAAGCAGATCGTGGTCAATGCCATTGACCTGGAAGGGGTGGTGCCGGAGATCCAATCCAACGTCCGCACCACTCCCGGCCTCATCGGCCAGCGAGGCTGCACTTATGCGGGCTGCAAGGGCGTGGTGTTGGGGCCCACCCGGGACATCGTCAACATCACCCACGGCCCCATCGGCTGCGGTTTTTATTCCTGGCTCACCCGGCGCAATCAAACCAAACCCAAGGGCCCGGAAGACCACAACTTCATGATGTACTGCTTTTCCACGGACATGCAGGAGGAGCAGATCGTCTTCGGCGGCGAGAAAAAGCTGAAGCAAGCGATCCAGGAGGCCTATGACCTCTTTCAGCCCAAGGCCATCGGCATTTTCGCCACCTGTCCCGTGGGTCTCATCGGCGACGACGTGCACGCGGTGGCCCGGGAGATGAAGGAAAAACTGGGCGACTGCAACGTCTTCGGCTTCAGTTGCGAAGGCTATAAAGGAGTGAGCCAATCCGCGGGGCACCACATTGCCAACAACGGCGTCTTCACCCACATCGTGGGTCTGGACGACAAGGTCAGGGAAGGCAAATATAAGATCAACATGCTGGGGGAATACAACATCGGCGGTGACGCCTTCGAGATCGAGCGCCTCTTCGAGGATTGCGGCATCACCCTGATTTCCACCTTCAGCGGCAACTCCAGCTACGATAACTTTGCCAACTCCCACACCGCGGACTTGAACCTCATCATGTGCCACCGCTCCATCAACTACGTGGCGGAGATGATGGAAACGAAATTCGGCATCCCCTGGATCAAGGTGAACTTCATCGGCGCCGAGGCCACGGCCAAGTCCTTGCGGAAGATCGCTGCTTACTTCGAAGACCCGGAGCTGACCGAGAAGGTGGAAGAAGTCATCGCCCGGGAAATGCCGGCAGTGGAGAAGGTCAGAGAAGAAGTAAAAGCCAGGTGCCGGGGCAAGGTGGCCATGCTCTTTGTGGGCGGCTCCCGGGCGCACCACTACCAGGAGCTTTTCCGGGAGATCGGCATGGAGACCATCGCCGCGGGCTACGAATTCGCCCACCGGGATGACTATGAAGGCCGCCGGGTCTTGCCGGGCCTGAAAGTGGACGCGGACAGCCGCAACATCGAAGAGCTGCACGTGGAGCCGGACCCCGGGCGCTTCCGTCCCCGGTTGAGCCCGGACCAGATCGCCCGGCTGGAGCAGGGAGACCTCAAGCTCAGTGAATACCAGGGGATGATGCCGGAGATGAAGAGCGGTTCCCTGGTGATCGACGATATCTCCCAGTTTGAAACGGAGAAGCTCATTGAAATCTTCCGGCCGGACATCATCGGCGCCGGCATTAAAGAAAAGTACGTCATCCAAAAGAGCGGCGTGCCCCTGAAGCAGCTCCACAGCTACGACTACAGCGGGCCCTATGCGGGCTTCAAAGGCGCCATCAACTTCTACCGGGAGATCGACCGCATGGTCAACAGCAAGGTGTGGAAATACCTGAAGGCCCCCTGGCAGGAGCATCCGGAGCTGGCCGCCAAGTATGTCTGGGAATAGGACGGTCTTCGGTCTTCAGTCTCCGGTCTTCGGATTGGTGGGCAGTGCCCACCCTACACCTGATCGGGACGCCCTTAACTTTGAACTTTGAACTTTGAACCTTGAACTTTGAACTATCAAGGATAACGCTATGTTACTAAGACACACTCCCAATGAAATTAAAGAACGCTCGGCCTTGACCATCAACCCGGCCAAGACCTGTCAGCCCATCGGGGCCATGTACGCGGCCTTAGGGATTCATAAATGCCTGCCCCACAGCCACGGCTCCCAAGGGTGCTACGCCTATCACCGCAGCACCCTGACCCGGCACTACAAGGAGCCGGTGATGGCCGCCACCAGCGCCTTCACCGAAGGGGCCTCGGTCTTCGGGGGGCAGGCCAATCTGCTGCAATCCATCAATAATATCTTCAGCGTGTACGAGCCGGACGTGATCGCGGTGCACACCACCTGCTTGTCGGAGACCATCGGCGACGACATTCCCCAGATCATCGCCAAGGCCAGGGATGAAGGTAAAATCCCCGCGGGTAAATACGTCATCCATGCCAACACCCCCAGCTACGTGGGGACCCATGTCACCGGCTTCGCCAACATGGTCAAAGGCATGGTGGACTATTTCGCCGAGGCCAACGGCCACAAGGAGCAGTGGATCAACATCATCCCCGGCTACGTGGAGCCCTGCGACATGGAGGAGATCAAGCGCCTCACCAAAGAATTGGGCGTGCCCAGCATCATGTTTCCGGACACCTCCGAGGTGCTCAACGGCCCCCAAACCGGCAAGTTCCATATGTTTCCCGCGGGTGGGGTGACCACCGCCGACCTGATGCGCACCGGCGCGGCGGTGGGCACCGTGGCCCTGGGCCGCCTGGCCTCCGGGCCTGCGGCCCGGGCCCTGGACACCAAGTGCAAGGTACCCTGCGAGATCCTGGACCTGCCCATCGGCCTGAAGGCCACGGACATCTTCATCGACACCCTGCGGCAGATCGCCGGGGTGACCGTGCCCGATGCCATCAACCTCGAGCGGGGCCGGCTCCTGGACGTGATCACCGACATGCACCAGTATTTCTACGGCCGCAAGGTGGCCCTGGCGGGGGACCCGGATCAACTCATATCGCTCACCCAGTTCCTGGTGGACCTGGACATGTGGCCCATCCACATCGTCACCGGCACCCCGGGAAAGAAGTTTGAAACCCGGATCAAGGAGATCACCAGAGAGTCGCCCTATCCGGTGAACGTGCGGGCCGGCGGCGACATGTTCCTGCTGCATCAATGGATCAGGAACGAGCGGGTGGACCTGATGCTGGGCAATACGTATATGAAGTACATCGCCCGGGACGAAGACATCCCCCTGGTGCGCTACGGCTTTCCCATCCTGGACCGCATCGGCCACAGCTATTTCCCCACCGTGGGCTACCGGGGGGGCTTGAGGTTGCTGGAGAAAATCCTGGATGCGTTGCTGGACCGCAAGGACCGGGACGCGCCGGAGGAAAGCTTTGAATTGGTAATGTAAAGGAGAAAAATCATGGAAAAACCTGAACACCATATCTTCGTGTGTATGAGTTTCCGGGGCCTGGAGCCCAAAGGCAAGTGCATCAAGAAAAACGCCCCCGACCTACTGGGCTACCTGGAGGTGGAACTGGCCGACCGGGGCCTGGAAAACGTCATGGTCTCCACTACCGGCTGCCTGAAGCTCTGCGACCAGGGACCGGTGATGGTGGTCTATCCCCAGGGTTACTGGTACGCCGGGGTGGAGGGCGAGGAAGCCGTGGACGCCATCCTGGACGCCTTGGAAAACGGCGGCCCCGCCAAGGATTATTTGGTGAGCTGAATGAAGCTGTCAGCCATCAGCTGTCAGCTATCAGCTAAAAAAAAAGATGAAAACTGTATCCTTTCAGCGACCGGCAAGATCGTTTTCATTTAAAAAGCTGATAGCTGACCGCTGAAAGCTGACAGCTAAAAGGAGCCCGATGATGGAACCCGCAATCTTCGAGGAAAGACAGGAACAGATACACCGCAAGGGACAGCAACCCTTTGAGATGGCGTGCAACAAGGAGAGCCTGGCCGGGGCCGTCAGCCAGCGGGCCTGCGTCTTTTGCGGCTCCCGGGTGGTGCTCTATCCCATCGCCGACGCTTTGCACCTGGTGCACGGCCCCATCGGCTGCGCCGCCTACACCTGGGATATCCGCGGGGCGCTGTCTTCCGGCCCGGAACTCCATCGCCTCAGCTTCTCCACGGACCTCCAGGAAAAGGACGTGATCTTCGGCGGGGAAACCAAACTGTACCAGGCCTTGACGGAGCTCATCGACCGGCACCATCCCCAGGCGGCGTTCGTCTATTCCACCTGCATCGTCGGCATCATCGGCGACGACCTGGAGGGCGTGTGCCGCAAGGTGAGCCGGGAAAAGGGAATTCCGGTCCTGCCGGTGCAGTCCGAGGGTTTTAAGGGCAATAAACGGGCCGGCTATAACGCCGCCTGCCAGGCCATGTTCCGCCTGGTGGGCACCGGGGACACCGCGGGCATCTCGCCCAAGAGCTTGAATATCCTGGGCGATTTCAACCTGGCCGGGGAGATCTGGATCATCCGGGACTATTTCCAGCGTATGGGCCTGGAGGTGGTGGCCAACATCACCGGCGACGGCCGGGTGGATGACCTGCGCCGGGCCCACGGCGCGGCCTTGAACGTGGTGCAATGCTCCGGGGCCACCATGGACCTGGCCATCATGATGAAAGAGATATACGGCACCCCCTATATCCGGGTCTCTTATTTCGGGGTGGAGGATATGGCGGAATCCCTGTACAGCGTGGCCCGCTTCTTTAATGACCCTGAGATGCTGCACCGCACCCGGGAACTGGTGCGTGAGGAATTATCTCTGCTCCAACCACAGCTGCAGGTATACCAGCGGGTCCTCAGCGGCAAGAAGGCCGCCATCTACGTGGGGGGTGCTTTTAAGGCCTTTTCCCTGGTCAAGGCTTTCCGTTTGCTGGGCATGAAGGTGGTGCTGGTGGGCTCCCAGACCGGCACCCCGGAAGACTACCAGGAACTGCACGACATTACGGATGAGGGCACCATCATCGTGGATGACTCCAACCCCCTGGAATTGTCCGCATTTCTTAAGGAACAGGACGTGGACATCTTCGTGGGCGGCGTCAAGGAACGCCCCATTGCCTACAAGCTGGGAGTGGGCTTCTGCGACCACAACCATGAACGCAAGGAAGCCCTGGAAGGCTTCATCGGCATGCTCAATTTCGCCCGGGAAGTCCATAACACAGTGATGAGCCCGATCTGGCAATTCATGCCCCGGCGCCGCGGGAAGAGCATAAGCAAGGGGGTATCGGGTTAACGTCCCCCCTTTGAAGCAGGGGAACTAAGGGGGATTTCAGGCGCTCCCAAATCCCCCATCCCCCCTTCTTTTACAAAGGGGGGGATAAGAAGTTTATCTAATCAGGCTCACAAATTATTTTGCAACAGCCTGATGGAGAGAAAGACAAGACCTTGAACTTTGAACTTTGAACCTTGAACTCAGGTTTAGCCATGAAACGCAAATCCGAACCATATGTCTCCACCACCAACGCCTGCAAGCTCTGCAAGCCCTTGGGGGCCTGCCTGGCGTTCCGGGGCATTGAGGGCGCGGTGCCATTCCTGCACGGCTCCCAGGGTTGTGCCACCTATATGCGGCGCTACATCATCAGCCATTTCCGGGAGCCCATGGACATCGCCTCCTCCTCCCTGGGAGAAAAAAACGCGGTCTATGGGGGCGGGGCCAACCTGAAGCAGGGTCTCCATAACGTCATGACCAAATATGGAGCCCGGCTCATCGGCGTGGCCACCACCTGCCTCACCGAGACCATCGGCGATGATGTGCCCATGATCGTCCGCAAATTCCGCCAGGAGAAGAAAGGGCGGGAGCGGGGGCCGGAGATCGTCACCGTTTCCACCCCCAGTTATGCCGGCACCCACATGGAGGGCTTCCATGCCGCGGTCAAGGCCGTGGTGGAACAACTGGCCCGGGCGGGCGCGGCTACGGAAGCCGTCAATCTGCTGCCGGGATTCGTGTCGCCCGCGGATATCCGCTATCTGCGGGAAATTTTCCGGGATTTTGAGATCCCGGGGATTATTCTCCCGGATTTCGCCGACACCCTGGACGGCCAGGCCCAGGTCGATTACGAAAAGATTCCGGCCGGGGGCACGCCCCTGGAGGCCATTAAGAGAATGGGCGCATCCCGGGCCACCGTCGAATTAGGGCGCACGCTTTTCTCCCAGGAGACCGCGGGCCAGGTGTTGGTGGAGCGTTTCGACGTGCCCCTGCACCGGCTGGGCACCCCCATCGGCCTCCGGGAGACGGACGCCTTTTTCCAGATACTGGAGCAAATCTCCGGGCGGCCCGCGCCGGAGCCCCACGCCGGCGAACGGGGCCGCCTCCTGGACGCCTATGTGGACGGCCACAAGTATATCTTCGGCCAAAAGGCCGTGGTTTACGGCGAAGAGGACCTGGTGGTGGGCCTCACCGCGTTCCTGGCGGAAATCGGGGTCAGGCCTGTGCTTTGCGCCTCCGGCGGCGGCAGCGGCCGCCTGGCGGCAGCCATCGCCGCGGTGACCGGGGGCCTGTTGCCCGAACCGCCGGTGGTCCGGGAAGGCATGGATTTCTATGAAATCTCCGAAGAGCTGGAGGCCCTGGAGCCGGATCTGCTCATCGGCCACAGCAAAGGCTACCATCTGGCCCGGAAACGGGGCATTCCCCTGATCCGGGTGGGCTTTCCCATCCACGACCGCTTCGGGGGGCAAAGGATTCTGCACCTGGGCTATCGCGGGGCCCAGAGCCTGTTGGATCGGATCGTCAACGCCATCCTGGAAAAGAAGCAAGAAGACTCCCGGGTGGGCTACGGATACTTGTGAGGATTATTTGGGGGGGAGGGCCAGGGACTAAAGGCGGGCGGGGACGCCCGCCCTACAAGGTCCTGCCCTCCCCCCCAGCCCCCCTCCCAACCCGCATATTGCTGTCGGGAAAGGCGGGGCCAGGTCCCCGACTTCCCCGGGAAAAAATAATGTAAGGGATTGGGGGAGGGGGTGTGGGGGAGGGGGTAAGGGCCTGCGGCCCTTAGCCCCCTTCCCCACAAAACCAAAGGAATTTGGCCATGGAAACCAAACTGGACATCAACCGTCATCCTTGTTTCAATGCCGAGGTCAAGGGCGAATGTGGCCGGGTGCACCTGCCGGTGGCGCCCAAGTGCAATATTCTCTGCAACTACTGCAACCGCAAGTATGACTGCGTCAACGAAAGCCGCCCCGGGGTCAGCAGCGCCGTGCTCAGCCCCCATCAGGCGGTCTCTTATATGGAACAGGTGCTGGCCAAGGAGCCCCGCATCACCGTGGCGGGCATCGCCGGTCCCGGGGACCCCTTTGCCAATCCCCGGGAAACCATGAAGACCATCCGCCTGGTCCGGGAGCGTTTTCCGGAAATCCTCCTCTGCCTGGCCAGCAACGGCCTGGGCCTGCTGCCGCACCTGGAGGAACTGGCGGAACTGCAGGTCTCCCATGTGACCATTACGGTCAATGCTGTGGACCCGGAGATCGGTCAAAAGATCTATGCCTGGGTCCGGGACGGCAAGGTGATTCACCGGGGTCTGGAGGCCGCGGAACTGCTGCTCCGCCGCCAGTTGGAAGCCATTACCGAACTGAAGTCTTTGGGAATGACGGTGAAGGTGAACACCATCGTCATCCCCGGGGTCAATGACCTGCACGTGGCCGCGGTGGCCCGGCGTATGGCTTCCCTCAAGGTGGACGTGCTGAACCTCATGCCCGTCTATCCCAATGCCGACACCACCTTTGCCGAGGTGGCGGAGCCGGCGCCGGCGCAGATGACCGCTCTCCGGGATAAGGCCTCCCGGTTTCTGCCGCAAATGCGCCACTGCACCCGCTGCCGCGCCGACGCGGTGGGCCTCCTGGGGGCGGACCGGACCGAAGAAATGCGGGGCTGTCTCTCTGCCTGCGCCCGCCTGGTGCCGGGTTCCGACGCCAAACCCTACGTGGCTGTGGCCACTAAAGAAGGCGTGCTGGTGAACCTGCATCTGGGGGAAGCCGAGTCTTTCCAGGTCTGGGGCCAGAACGGGCAGGGCTATAAGCTGGTGGCAGAGCGCCCGGCGCCGCCCCCGGGGGCCGGGGCCCAGAGGTGGTGGGACCTGGCCGAGGTCCTCAAGGATTGCCGGGCCGTGCTGGTGAGCGCGGTGGGGGACACCCCCCGGACCATCCTGGAAGAATGCGGGATTCAGCCGCTGGAGATGGGCGGTTTTATCGAACAAGGCCTGCACGCGGTCTATCAGGGCGGCTCTTTGGAAGCGCTGAAAGGCCGGCGCGGCGGCCTGGCCCGGGGCTGTTCCGGCCCCGGCAGCCGCCGGGGCTGTGACGCTTAAAAGCAGGAGGCAGGGATCAGGGAAGAGTGTAATTTTGTTCTGTAAGAAAGGCCTCACGCAAAGACGCAAAACCGCAAAGTAAGACGCAAAAAAATAGAGAAGGACCTGGTGGCGCAGGCTTTCCAGCCTGCGCAGTTTTCCGGCCCAGCCTGGAAAGGCTGCGCCACGGTTATAAGACTTGTGGATAACGATAAGCCCCAAGCGGGGGGAAAGGGATGGGGGGGCATCTCAGGCGGAATAGCCGGGCGGGCGAGACGCCCGCCCCTACGCCTTTTCATGCTTTATAGGCGGGCCAATGGTCCATGAGAAATTGCCATCGTTTGCTGGCCCCTGGCCCCTGATCCCTGGCCCCTTAAAAAAACTGGGCCCTGGCCCTTACATCTTTGCGGCCTTGATCGCCCGCACCGCCTCTTTGATCATCTGGTTGGTATAACCCCATTCGTTGTCGTACCAGCTCAAGATCTTCACCAGGTCGCCGTCCACCACCTGGGTCATCTCCAAATCCACGATGGAGGCCCGGGAATCCTGGATGATGTCGGAGGAGACCAGGGGGGCCTCGGCCACCCCCAGGATGCCCTTATAGCGGGGGCTCTCGGCTTCTTCCGTAAAGATTTTAGCTATTTCCTCCACAGAGGTGGGCCGGGAAGTAACAAAGACCAGGTCCGCCAAGGAACCGGAGGGCACCGGGCCCCGCACCCCCAGGCCGTCGAATTTCCCCTTCAATTCCGGCAGGCAATTGGTGGTGGCCTTGGCCGCGCCCGTGGAGGTGGGCACGAAATTGGCGGCCCCGGCCCGGCCCCGGCGCCATTTTTTGGCCGGGCTGTCGACGATGGCCTGGCTGGAGGTATAGGCGTGGATGGTGGTCATGACGGCCTTTTTGATGCCGATGCGGCGCATCATCACCTCCACCACCGGGGTGATGCAGTTGGTGGTGCAGGAGGCGCAGGAGACGATATTGACCCCGCCTTCCGGCTTGGTGACGCCATGGACGATGGTGCAGACGTCCGGCCCTTTAGGGGGTGCGGAGAGATAGACCATCTTGGCCCCGGCCTGCACGTGCTTGGTCAGGCCTTCGTTGCTGGTGAAAAAGCCGGTGCATTCAAAGACCACGTCTATCCCCAGTTTGCCCCAGGGGAGCTGGGCCGGGTCTTTTTCTTTGAGGGCCAGATATTTCTTGCCGTCCACGATCAGGGCGCCGTCGCCCACCTCCACCTTTTTGCCGTACCTGCCGTAGACGGTGTCATACTTGAGAAGATAGGCCAGGTTATCCAGGTCCATCAGGTCATTGATTGCCACCAGTTCCAACTCCGGGGTCTCCAGAATGACCTTGAATGCGGCCCTGCCGATCCGCCCCATGCCGTTAATCGCCACCTTTGCCATGTTTGCTCTCCTTTCCTGTTTGCTGGCCTGAGTAAGGCCTCTGCAAAAGCGGCTCGATTTGTCATTCTGAGGGAGCGAAGCCGCCGAAGAACCCGGATTCTTCGCTTCGCTCAGAATGACAAAAGAGGATTTTGCAGGGCCGTCCGAATGGGTTAAATTATGCCGTCTTGCAGCCGCCCGCAGCGCAGCCGTGGATTAAAAAATAGGTAATCACTTTTATATACCTTTACCACCGGCTTAGACAAGAAATATCACTAATCAATGTAGGGGCGGACCCACGTGTCCGCCCTCGGGTGGACAAGCAAAAGTAGGTGGGCTCTGATAACAGCCAGATTTTCCTTTGATGGCAACCTGTTGTCACACACAGGTGTACCCTCCATCAATGACGATATCACTCCCCGTCATGTAGCTGGAGGCGTCGGAGGCCAGGTAGAGATAGAGCCCCATCAATTCCTCGGGCCGGCCCAGGCGTCCCGGTGAGGAAGACGCCGTTGACATTGGTGTTCTGAATGCCGGCGAATTCCTCCAGGGACATTTCCTCCAGGCCATGGAGGCTGACAATCCCGGCGTTACAGACGGCGATATCAATCCCGCCCAGCTCCCTGACTACCGTCTCCACCATTTCCTTGACTTCTGCGGGTTGGGTGACATCGGCCGGCACCGCCATTATTTTCGTTCCCGTGGCTGCCGTCAGTTCTTGGGCCACCCCGGAGAGGATCTGGGCGTGCCGGGAAATGATGGCGACCTCAGCGCCGGCCTGGGCATAGGCCAGGGCCACCCGTTTGCCGATGCCGCTCGAACCGCCGGTCACCAGGGCCCTCTTGCCCCGGAGCCGGAACATCTCCAACACCTGCATGGATTACTCCTTTCCTTGCCGCTGGTTGCCATATAATACTGGTTTGCAGCCAAAAAGGTATTGAAATGTAGGGGCGAACCTTGTGTTCGCCCGGAGGCCCAGGGCGAACACAAGGTTCACCCCTACAGGAAACCATATCTTCAATGGGGAAATTGTCTAGGCATTAAGGTAACAGCGGTTTCATTCTTTGATCGCGGGGGATTATCCGTCAAGAAAATATTGGCGGGACAAGGGAATCCCGACGCCAATGATGCCCTTCCCTGAGGAGGCCGGAGCAGTCCCTCCCCCCAGTTTTGCCTCCTCCGCCCCCAAATCCTTTGACAAAACCGGCTCTTTTGGGATAATAATTTTTTGGAAATATCGCTTGTTTAGCCCTAAGGAGATGCACATGGCCATTGAAGAATTTCCCCGGATGAAGCGCTTGCCCCCTTATGTCTTCGCCACCGTCAACGCCCTGAAGATGATGGCCCGGCGGCGGGGCGAAGACATTATCGACCTGGGGATGGGCAACCCCGATCTGCCCACCCCCCCGCACATCGTGGAGAAACTGGTGGAAGCCGCAGGCAAAGGCGCCAACCACCGCTACTCCGCGTCCCGGGGGATCACCAAGCTGCGGGTGGCCATTTCGGACTGGTACAAGCGCCGCTTCGACGTGGACATCGACCCGGAAACCGAGGCCATCGCCACCATCGGCGCCAAAGAAGGACTCTCCCACCTGGTCCTGGCCACGGTGGAGGCCGGAGACGTGGTGTTGGTGCCTAACCCCACCTACCCCATCCACGCCGCGTCGGTGGTGATTTCCGGGGGCCAGCTGGTGAGCATCCCCCTGACCCCGGAGCGGGATTTTTTCGAGGATCTGCACAATATCACCGAACTGATCCGGCCCCGGCCCAAGATGCTCATCATCTCCTTTCCCCACAACCCCACCACCCGGTGCGTGGACCTGGATTTCTTCAAGCGCATCGTGGAGTACGCCAATAAGAACAACGTCCTGATCATCCACGATTTCGCCTACGCGGACCTGGTCTTCGACGGTTATAAGGCCCCCAGCTTTTTGCAGGTGCCGGGGGCCAAGGAAGTGGGGGTGGAACTTTTTTCGCTCAGCAAGAGCTACAACATGCCGGGCTGGCGCATGGGCTTCGTAGTGGGCAACCAGCGGCTGGTGCACGCCCTGACCCGCATCAAGAGCTACCTGGACTACGGCGTCTTCCAGCCCATCCAGATCGCGTCCATCATCGCCTTAAACGGCCCCTATGAGTGCGTGGAGCAGACCGTGGCCGTCTATAAGGAGCGCCGGGACGCGCTCTGCCGGGGTCTGCACAACATCGGCTGGCGGGTGGAGCCCCCCAAGGGCACCATGTTCGTCTGGGCCCGCATCCCCAAAAAGTTCCGCCACCTGCTCTCCATCAATTTCTCCCTGATGCTCATTGACGAGGCCAAAACCGCGGTCTCCCCGGGCCTGGGTTTCGGAGAGTGGGGCGACGAATACGTGCGCTTCGCCCTGGTGGAAAACGTGCAGCGCACCAATCAGGCGATCCGGGGTCTAAGAAAGGTGATGCGCATGAGCCCTGAAGAGATCGACGTCATCACCGAGAAATATCAGAAGAAGGAATAGCCAGTTGATCAACGTGGGACTCATCGGCCTGGGCACCGTGGGCCAGGGGGTGGCACGGCTCTTAACCGAGCGCCGGGAATTCCTGGCCCGGCGCCTGGGCACGGACCTGGTCCTGAAGAAGGTGGCCGAGATCAACCCGGAGCGCCGGGCCCAGGCCAATTTAAAGCCGGAGCAGATCGCCAGCCGGGACCGGGACATCCTGGATGACCCGGAGATCGACATCATCGTGGAGCTCATCGGCGGCACCGACGTGGCCCGGGAACTGGTTTTGGAGGCCATCGCCCGGGGCCGCCACGTGGTCACCGCCAACAAGGCCCTGCTGGCGCACCACGGCAACGACATCCTGGCGGCCGCGGCCCGGCACGAGGTGGACGTGGCCTTCGAGGCCGCGGTCTGCGGCGGCGTGCCCCTGATTCTGGCTCTGCGCCAGGGGCTGGCCGCCAACCACATCCAGGAGATTTTCGGCATCTTAAACGGCACCTGCAACTATATCCTCACCCAGATGTCCCAGCAGGGCATGTCCTATAGTCAGGCATTGGCCGAAGCGCAACAGCAGGGTTATGCCGAAGCCGACCCCACCCTAGACGTGGAAGGGATCGACACCGCCCACAAGCTGGCCATTCTGGTGAGCCTGGCCTACTGCACGCCCCTGAATCTGGAGCCCATCGCCGTCTCCGGCATCAGCAAGCTGGACCCCCTGGACCTGCAATTCGCGGGGGAGTTCGGCTACGCCGTGAAACTTTTGGCCATTACCAGAAATGACGGCAGCACCATCGAGGCCCGGGTGCATCCCACCCTCATTCCCCGGGACCACATGCTGGCCAACGTCAGCGGTGCGTTTAACGCGGTCTACCTCACCGGCGATGCGGTTGGGCCCATTTTGCTCTACGGCCAGGGCGCGGGCATGATGCCCACGGCCTCCGCAGTGGTGAGCGACATCCTGGACCTGGGCCGGAACCTGACCCGGGGCGTGAAATGCCGGGTGCCTCCCCTGGGCTGCAATGCGGCCCTGGAGTCGCCCCGGCAGATCAAACCCCTGGATGAAGTGGTGACCAATTATTACATCCGCTTCGCGGCCTGGGACCGTCCCGGGGTCCTGTCCCAAATCTCCGGCATCCTGGGCAAACACCAGATCAGCATCGCCGCGGTGATCCAAAAAGGCCGGGAGGTCAAGGGCGCGGTGCCCATCGTCATGATCACCCATGAGGCCCTGGAGGCCAACATGCGGCAGGCCCTCCTGGAGATTGACCAACTGCCCATTGTCTCACCGCCCACGGTCTTTTACCGCATCGAGGACCCCCACCTCCACGCGGCCCAGATTTGAAGCAGGGTTCAGGGGCCAGAGGCCGGAGGCCGGGGTAGCTGGATGCCTTGCCCGGATAATTCGCCAGGCGGCAAAGGACTTGGTGGCGCAGGCTTTCCAGCCTGCGCAAAAACACTCTGCTTTTTGAATTTTTGACATTCTCTTGTATTTCAATAAGTTATCCTATTTTTAAAAAACCTCATGAATAAGGTGGGCTTAAAGATTTTCTTTTTGCTGAAAGCTGATGGCTGATAGCTATTAACAAGGAGGAACCATGAGAGACTTTCTGGCCTTCCGCACCATGCTGACCCCGGTCATCATTCAGGTCATCTTCTGGGTGGGCGCGGCGCTCTGCGTCATCGTCGGTCTGGTGTTCATCCTCTCCGGCGTCGGGCAATACGGCGGCGGCCCCAATGTCTTGAAAGGGTTTCTCCTGGTGTTCTTGGGGCCGGTGGGCGTCAGGATTTATTGCGAAATCCTGATCATCTTCTTCCGGATCAACGAGACCCTCACGGAGATCAAGCATGCCCTGGAGGACCGGCAGACTCCCAAGCAGGGGAAGCTCTTTTAGCTGGCGAGCGCGAGGCCGGGAATGGGAGTGCTCAGTATCCTGTCAGGCTTGACTTGCGCCTGCTCCGCCGGCCTTTATTAAGCCGGCGGATTATCCTTCCCCGGACTATTATCAGTTCCCGCCAGAAATAATATAATTCGGAAAAAAGGACGTGAATATGCAGATATCCGGTGATCTCAGCCCGAAGAGCATCTTTTCCGACCGCATCTCTGACGTGCCGAAATCCTTTATCCGGGAAATACTGAAGGTGGCGATTGATCCGTCGGTGATCTCTTTTGCCGGTGGCTTGCCGAACAGAAAATTGTTCCCCGTTGAAGAGATCAAGGAGGCGACCAACCGCGTTCTGGAAGAATATGGGCGCGATGTCCTGCAGTATAGTAATACTGAAGGCTTTCTGGAATTGAGAAAGTACATCGCCCAGAGATATCTGGAAAAGCAAAATCTGGATATCCCCGTGGACAACATTTTAATTACCAATGGATCGCAGCAGGGCCTGGATCTGTTGGGGAAGATCTTGCTTAACCAAGGGGATGAAGCGGTTATCGAGGAGCCGGGGTATTTAGGGGCAATCCAGGCCCTTTCGGTCTATCGCGCCTCGTTTCGGCCGGTGCCGGTCTCCGAAGAAGGGATGGCGCTGGCGCGTCTAAAGGCGGTGATGTCCCAGGGCGCCCCGAAACTGATCTATACCGTGCCGAATTTTCAGAACCCTGCCGGTATCTCTTACCCTGAAGCCAATCGGCTGGGGGTGGCTGACCTGCTCAGAAATACCCCTACTCTTTTAATAGAAGATGACCCCTATGGAGAATTGCAGTTTGAGGGCGAGAAAAAAACGTCGTTTAAAAAGTTGATTCCCGAAAATACCATCCTGCTGGGTTCCTTTTCCAAGACTGTGGTGCCTTCGTTCCGGCTCGGCTGGCTCGCAGCGCCGGACCATATCCTGGAGAAATTGGTCATTGCCAAGCAGGCGGCTGATCTGCACACGAACAATTTCGCCCAACATGTGATCTACCGGTATATTAAAGACAACAATTTCGATGCCCACATTGAGAAAATTGTCTCCGTCTACCGCAGCCAAAGAAATGCCATGATCGAGAGCATCAGGCATTATTTCCCTCAGGAAATCAAATATACTAAACCGGAAGGAGGCATGTTCCTTTGGGTTACGCTGCCCCCGCAAATGTCTTCCATGAAGCTATTTGAGATAGCTATCCAAGATAAGGTGGCCTTTGTCCCTGGGCACCCTTTTTACATCAATAAGACGGAAGTGAACACGTTGAGGCTTAACTTCTCCTGTGTCGATGAGGAAACCATCCAATTAGGAATAAAACGGTTGGGGCGGGCGATAATACAGCTGCCGGCGGCATAACCCCGGCATGTCGGGTCAGATTGGAAATAGAAGATTTATCTGATGGAATATAAATTTTATAATCCCTTTATTATTTGGTCCGGCATCTGGGTTTTCATTTGTCTGGTGGTCTCTTTTCTCATCCTGGAAAATAATAGACTCTACTGGGAAAGCAGCAAGGCCGTGGCCAGGTTCTCAAATTATAATCACCCCTATGGAGAGTTTGCCAAACGGTTCGGATACTCCCGCACCCCCCTGGATCGTTATCAATCTCCTCCCGCCTGGCGGCAACCTTTGCCACCGCCGGCATACAGACCCTCGATCTCTCTATTCCCGGAGCCGGAAACGCGGGGTCAGGGCGGGCTGGAACTCCTTTGGGGGAGGCCGGGCCCTCCTTCTTTCCCGGAAATCCCGGGGCGGCACCCCGACTGGGCGCAGGCCTGGCAGCACGCGGCCCGGACCAGCCATATTTTAACCCTTCTCAGTTACCTGCTATTCGTGGTGGGCTTTGGGGCCATCTGTTTAATCAGCGCCATCTATCAGAACCACTTCCGCCGGGCCCAGGAAGAGCAATTTGAGACGGAGATCGAAGCCCGCAATCTGCGGATTCAGATGCTGGAATCCAGCCGGGACGCCCTGGACCTGAAATTAAAATTACTGGACCAGGAGCACGAGCGGGCCATGGCCGCTTCCCAGGAAGCCCAAGAAAACATCAGGGATCTGGAAGAGAGACTCCAGTCCGAGGCGGAGCGGAATGAGGAATTGCAGGCGGAATTGCAAAAGTCCCTGGGAGAGGAACACCGGGCCTTGACCAGGCTGCGCTCCCTGGAGCAGGACCGGCAAAAAATTGCCGCGGAGCGGACGGATATCGCCTCCCGGCTGGCCGCCGCAGAAAACGTGCCGGAGGAAGACCGCTACCGGCAGAAAACCAGGAAGGCCAAAGCCCGTCTCCGTCTTAAATCCTTCTGGCTGCCTTACCTTTATAAAAATTTGTCCTTTTCCCCCCGGGCCCTGCAAAATCTGATGGAAGTCCAGGACGTGCCCGACGTCTTTCCTTCCTTGCCCGATGCCCTGGCCCATCTCAATGACACGAGCCTGGGAGCCCTGCAGTCCGGAGGCAGCCTGCCCCCCAAGACTGTGGCCCGCTACGCCACCCAGGAGCTGGAATATTTCCAGGGGCCTTTTTGGGAGTACCGCTTCTCCAGTGACGGCCGCATTTTTTTCGGGCTGTCCCGATCCCGCACCTGGAATATCGATACCATTTTGCTAAAGAGACGTTTTCCTGATAAAAAAGAGAAGTACGACCGCTATCTGGCCGGAACCCTGGGGAAAGACAACCAGGACCTGCAGCCGGAGATAATTTCCTGAGATATAGGTACCATCGATGAAATATATCATTCTCGTGGGCGACGGCATGGGGGATTACCCTGTGGCCGAGCTGGACCGGCGCACCCCCCTGGAAGCCGCGGCCACCCCAAATCTGGACGAACTGGCCCGGCAAGGGGAGCTGGGCCGCGCCCGCACCATCCCCCCGGGCATGGACCCGGGCAGCGACATCGCCAACCTGGCCATCATGGGCTATGACCCGGCCCGCTACCACACGGGCCGGGCGCCTTTGGAGGCCGCGGCCCTGGGCGTGGCCCTGCAGCCGGATGAAGTGGCCTTCCGCTGCAACCTCGTGACCCTGCGCCAGGATGAAGTGGGCCTGGTCATGGAGGATTACGCCGCGGGGCACATCAGCAGTGAAGAGGCCAAAGAAATCATCCTCGCCCTGGACGCGGCCCTGGGCCAAGACGGCCGCCGCTTCTTCCCGGGGGTTAGCTACCGCCACCTCCTGGTGTGGCGGGAAGGACGCTCTGATTGGCGCACCTATCCGCCCCACGATTGGACCGGCCACGATGTCAGCAAGCTCATGGAATGGGACGGGCCGGAGCGCCCCCTGTGGGAGCTCATCCGGGAATCCTGGGCCGTGCTCCAGGACCAGGAAGTCAACCGCCGCCGGGTGGCCCAGTGGCAAAGACCCGCCACCTCCATCTGGCTCTGGGGCCAGGGGCGGCCCCCGCAACTGCCCACCTTAAAAGAGCGCTTCGGCCTCACCGGCGCGGTGATCTCCGCGGTGGACCTGATCCGGGGCATCGGCCTCTATGCGGGCCTGAAACCCATTATGGTGCCCGGGGCCACCGGCTATCTGGACACCAACTACGCGGGCAAAGTGGCTGCGGCCCTGGACGCGCTTAAAGAGATGGACCTGGTCTTCATCCATGTGGAGGCCCCGGACGAAGCGGGCCATAGCGGCGAGTTAAAATTAAAGCTCCAGGCCATCGAGGACTTCGACGCCAAGGTGGTGGGGCCCCTGATGACGGGCCTGCAGGCCTTGGGGGACCATCGGGTCCTGCTCCTGTGCGACCACCTGACGCCCCTGGTCAAGCGCACCCATACCCCGGAGCCGGTGCCCTTCATCCTCTATGACTCCCGGGCCAAAGGCGACCGGCTCCAGTTCTACACCGAAAACGACGCCCGGGAAACCGGGCTGCTCCTGGAGCAAGCCGCGGATTTGCTGCCCCGTTTGCTGGAAAAGTAAGCAGGATTTTCGGGAAAATTCCAGGGCCCGCTAAATGGGCGCCTGAGCAAATCTGGAGAAAATTTTGTTGAGCCTCTTGCAATTTATGGGGAAAAGGTTTATCAAGGAACCTAGCCGATATATTTAGAGGCAATTAATTTGATTATAGGGAGGATAACGCAGGGCTTCGGAATATCTTGGATAATGACAGATAGGACAATTAATCTGGCTTGATATTTACCGGTCCCAAAGAATAAGAAAAAATTTATTGGTCATCTTTAACCCCCCTTTGACAAAGGCGGTGAAATTGGCACTTTTATAATGAAACGCCTTGCCTCTCTCCTCATCATCGCGGCGTTTTTTCTCGCCATTTGCGGCGGCGCCGGCGGCCTAGTCCATGCCAAGCCGAAAGCCTACTCTGGCGGCCAAGATGGACCGCAATTCTCCATCCTCCTTCCCAATGATGACTGCAACGGCAAGCCTGATGTGGTTGGGCAAGCCACCCAGCCAGACAGCTCTATCCCCTTCCTTGGTTTCCCCGGGGAAACCTTCTTCAGCTTTAATGAGCCAAGTTATACCCCCCTGGATGAATACTTTTTCCGGGGGCTGGGATGCGGCGGCCTGCCTGCCTGATCTTTCCTTTCCACTTTTTCCTTTCCTTTCAATTAACTAACTGAATTTAAAACGTTTCATCCTCAACGCGAGGTAATTGACCACGTCATGATGGGCTGTTGGTCAGAGTAATAATTATTTATTACTCCGCAGAGGGATATCTTTATATCTAACATTAGTATCGTATTACCCCAGGGGGGGATAATACTTTATGCGATCTATTGACGATTATGTGTTGAGATCCAAGCATCCACCCTAATAAAGGGAAATGGATATATAAAGAATACGGCTTTATTCATAAAATAATAACAGGATAGATCAGAGGTCTTATGGTTCTATTCATGGGAACTTTGGTCAAGTAACTTAGGAGGTTATCTGAGATGGCTGATGCAAAAGAAGAAAAATTGGGTACCGCAGTAAAAATCGGGAATCCGGCCGTAGTGGGGTTGGGAGGCTTCGGCATGACCACCTTGCTCTTGCAGTTCCACAATCTGGGCTGGGTCGCCATCAGCCCGATACTCTGGCTCGGCCTTATCTTTGGTGGGACGGCCCAATTGATCGCGGGCCTCCTGGAATTCCGCACCGGCAATAATTTTGGTTTTTGCGCCTTCAGCGGTTACGGAGCCTTCTGGATTTCGCTGTGCTTTCTGGTGATTTTCGGTACTAACGCCGACCTGGTCAAAGTCTATCCCGTCCTGGCCCTGAAAAATGGCCTGCCCTGGTTCCTCCTGGGATGGACCTTCTTCACTTTTCTGCTCTTCATTCCGTCCATGAAGCATCATACGGTGCTGGCCCTGATCTTCCTCACCTTGCTGTTGGGCTTCATAGGTTTGGATTTAAAGGAATTTTTCGGCATGGCCGGCATCGGCACACTGGCTGCCTGGGATCTCATCGTCTGCGCCCTGCTGGCCTGGTATCTGATGTGGCACGTTGTCTGCGCCGAATCGGGCATAAACCTGCCTTTGGGCAAGCCTTGGATCTAATCCCCCCAATTGGATCTAATCTGCCTAAACTGAAAGAGAGGTGATGCTCTGGGGCTGGATTTATTCCAGCCCCCTGTTTTTTGGGGGAAAAGTTATGGGAGGGAAGGAAAGTGGTTTTGCCGCCCTTTCTGGGGGCGATCCCTTGGATTCTTTAATTGATCTTAACTTACGGGTTTGGGGGCAGGGGCAGTGGATCTATGCCCCCTTCCCCCAATTTCCACCAATGTCTTACTGATAAACCCCCACGCCGATATAGAGGTCCCCCACCCGTTCCATATAGGTGGATTTGGTTTCCACCTTCTTGGTTTTCGGATTCAGGTATTTATAAGTCTGCCAGCCCGAATTTTTTGTCTGCAGCATTTTCAGGCGTTCCTTGGTGATGAAGCGGCCTTCCGGGTCCTGGACTTCCATCATGTTCTTGCCCACCAACTGGGGCATGGTGGCGTGAGCCAGGCACCGGCCCGCCATATCGCCCACAAAGACATAGAGGTCCCGGTCCACGAATTGGCCGTGGGGATTGTCAAACTCCTTAAAGGCCTTTTCCCGGCCGTTGGCCTTGAGGTAAGCCACCGCCTTTTTCACCATGGCCACGGCCTCCTCTTTGGTGCCTTTCTCCGCGGCCAGGGCTGCGTGCACACCCACGGCCAGAACGAAAATAGCTATCAGGGCAGATAGTTTTTTCACCGCTTCCTCCCTTCTCATGTCATGAACGAAATCCCCTCTACCCTTGTCCCAAGATGGGTCAAAGTCCCCCTTTAAAAAAGGGGGATTTAGGGGGATTTGGGCTGCCTCGGAAAAGAACGGTACTCCCAATCTAGCCCAGGGAAAGGGACGCGGTCTTAGATTTGCGCCCCCGCCTTGGCCGCCAAAGTTCCCTGGAGATAGTTCACTGCGTTACAGAATATAGCCATGCCGGCCCCGTCCTTGTCCGGGTAGGGTTCGCCCCGGCGCCGCCATTCTTCTTTCTCCGCAGTCCAGGCGGGGTGCTGGGTGGCGCACACATGGGCCTCCGGATGGGGCATGAGGCCCAGGACCCGGCCCGTGGGGTCGCAGATGCCGGCGATGTCCAGGAGAGAGCCGTTGGGGTTGTAAGGGAACCGGCCCAGGGCCGGCTTCCCGGAGGGGGTGGCATATTTGAGGACGATCTGGCCCCGGTCCGCCAGCTCAGCCAGCACCGGCCCCGGCGCGAAGAATTTGCCTTCTCCGTGGCGGATTGGGAGTTCCAATTGCTCTAATCCCTGGGTGAAGATGGATTTGGAGGACAAAACCTTGAGGCGCACCCAGGCGTCCCGGAAATTGCCGCAGTCGTTGGGGATCAGGGCGGTGAGGCGCTCTCCGGCCCGCCCCGGCAGATTGGGGAGGATGCCTAAGTTCACCAGGACCTGGAAGCCGTTGCAGATGCCGATGACCAGGCGGCCGGCGGCGATGAATTCCTGGAGGGCCGCACCCAGGGCCAGTTTCAGGCGCAGGGCCAGGATCACCCCGGCGCCGTGGTCGTCCCCCCAACTGAAGCCCCCGGGTACGGCCAGGAGATGGTAGTCCCAGAGAAGTTTGGGATTTTCCAGGAGGTCGGTGGTATGGACCCGCACGGCCTCGGCCCCGGCCTTATTCAAGGCGAACGCGGTCTCGTGGTCACAGTTGAGGCCGTAGCCGTAGAGGACCAAGGCCCTGGGCCTTGGTCCTGGGTTTTCGGTTTTCGGTTTTCGGTTTTCGGTGGGTTCAGGTGCCATTGGCGGAGTTATTTGGTTACTCACTCGTTCCCAAGCTGGGCTTGGGAACGGCGGTTTTTAGTCCAAGCTCTGCTTGGACACCTTATTATTGGTGGGTTATGACCAACACGTTCTTCTTAATTATTCCCCTGGGCCTCCATATAGGCCCGGAGCAAGGCGTTTATCCGGGTCTGGTAGCCTTTGCCCTGGGATTTGAACCACTCGAGCACGTCCTGGTCCAGGCGGATACAGACGGTGGTCTTGGGTTTGGGCAATGAAATTACCGCTTTCTCAAAAAAAGAGGCATCTAATTCAGGAATGTCGGAGGTGTCGATCTCCTCATCCTTGAGGCTCCGGAGACGCTTCATATCCGAATAATATTTTTTCTTCATACGCCTTTTTTTGGCGGAGCAGGCTTTCCAGCCTGCTCCGCACCGGCGGGACGCCGGTGCCACCAGGGATTGGCAGTTTTTTTGCCAGTCCCGTTTATTGGTGGGCAGTGCCCACCCTACAACTACTACAACTGGCCCCTGACCCCTGGCCCCTGCTTTTTACTTCTTCCCGCCCCTCTTCTTGCCCGCGGCCTTGGGGGCTTTCTTTTCCTTCTTCTCTTCCCGCCGCTGTTTGGCTTCGGACATTTCCACCACTTTTTCCCGTTTCACCACCACTCTTTTCGATTCCTTGCGGAAGGCGTAGACAATGGGGCTGGCCACGAAGACCGAAGAATAGGTGCCCACCAGCACCCCCATGATCATGGCCAGGGCGAAGTCCTGTAAAACCACGCCGCCGAAGAAGTACAGGGCCAGCACCACCAGGAAGACGGTGCTGCTGGTGACGATGGTTCGGGACAGCACTTCGTTGACGCTTAAGTTGATGATGTCTCCCAGCTTGCCCCGTTTCCGGGCGAGGTTCTCCCGGATGCGGTCGAAGACCACCACCGTATCGGTGAGGGAATAGCCCGCCAGGGTGAGGAGTGCGGTGACCACCAGCAGGGTGATCTCCTTATGCAGCAGCCAGAAGATGCCCAGCACCGCCAGGACGTCATGGAAGGTGGCCGCGGCCGCGCCGATGCCGAAGATCAACTCAAAGCGCCAGGCCAGGTAGACGATAATCCCCAGCATGGAGATGGCGATGGCGATGATCGCCTTGTTGCGGAGGTCCTGGCTGATGGACGCGCCGATCTCCGCGGTGGAGGCCACGGTGAAGTGATTGGCGGGCAGGCTCTGGTTGAGAATGGCGGCCAGTTTGTCCGCCATCTGCCCCACGGTCTCCTGGGACTTTTTGACCTTGATCATCAAGCCGTGGCCGCTTTCCACGGGTTGAATCTCGGCGTGGCCCCAGCCTTCCTTTTCCAGGGCCTGGCGCACCTGGCCCACGGTGAAGGCCTGTTTGGCGCTGAACTGCACCATGGCGCCGCTGGAGAACTCCACGCCCAGGTTGCCGTAGCCCCGGCTCAGTTGCACAAAGGCCACCAGCCCCAGGATGCAGAGAATCCCGGAGAAGATGAAGGCGTAGCGCCGGAAGCTGATAAAATCGATATTGGGTTGTTTGAAGAATTCGAAGAAGCTGAGCTTCTTCAGCCAGCGCTTCAGTATCACCCAGTCGTAGACCACCCGGGTGCCGAAGAGGGCGGTGAAGAGGTTGAGGACGACGCCCAGGCTCAAGGTCACCGCGAAGCCCTTGATGGGGCCGGTGCCGAAAAGGAAGAGGGCGCAGGCGGTGATCAGGGTGGTGACGTGGGAGTCGATGATGGTCCAGAAGGCCTTGTCATAGCCCCCGTCCACCCCGGCCTTGAGGGGCTTGCCGGCGTGGAATTCCTCCCGCATGCGTTCATATATCAGGACGTTGGAATCCACGGCCATGCCGATGGAGAGGATGATACCGGCGATACCCGGCAAAGTCAGGGTAGCGTTCAGGAGCGACAGAGCCCCCAGAAGCATGATGACGTTCAAAACCAGGGCATAGTTGGCCACCACCCCGGAGAAGCGGTAGTAGAAGAGCATGAAGGCCATCACCAGGAGGGTGCCCAGGAGGCCGGAAATCCAGCCTTTATGGATGGAGTCCGCGCCCAGGGTGGGTCCCACGGTGATGTTCTGGACGATCTTGACCGTGGCCGGCAGGGCCCCGGCCCGGAGCACGATGGCCAGGTCATGGGCCTCATCCGGGGTATAGGAGCCGGTGATCTGGGCCTGGCCGCCGCCGATGCGCTCCTGGATCACCGGCGCGGAGCGCACCACGCCGTCCAGGATGATGGCCAGGCGGCGCTTGACATTTTCCCCAGTGATGCGCGCAAACTCCTGGCCTCCCCGGCGGTTGAAGCCCAGGGAGACGTACGGCTCGTTATAATTGCCGATGCGCACCGCCGCATCCTTGACCGCGTCACCGGTGAGGAGGACCTTTTTTTTCAGGAGCAGGGGTTTGCTCGCCAGGCGGCCGTTTTCCCGGTCAATACTCTTTTCAATATAGATCTCGTCGTCGGAGGGGATCTTGTCGGCCAGGGCCTGATTGAGCTGCTCCCTGGTATAACCGGGTTTCAGCTTGCCATCCTTCAGGGCCTGGTCGATCAGCTCCGGCAGGTTGATCTTGGTCTGGTCGTCCACCAGTTTGAACTCCAGCTGGGCGGTTCTGCCGATCAAGTCCATGGCCCGCTGGGGGTCCTTGATGCCCGGCAGCTGCACCACAATCTGATCGGAGCCCTGGCGGACGATGACCGGTTCGGTGACCCCGAACTGGTCGATGCGGTTGCGCATGACCTCCAGGCTCTGGTTCAGGGTCTGTTCCTTGAGGCGCTTGAGCTCTTCGGGCTTTAGGCTCAGGGTATAGACCAAAGACCCATCCTGCCGGCGGGGACCCTCGACCTGCAAATGGGGGAATTCTTCCTTTAACAGATGTTGCAGAGGGGACTGCTCGTCAGCATTAAGCAGGGTGAGGGGAATCGACTCTTTGGCGACTTCGCCCACCTTGACGGACAGGCCCTTCTTTTCCGCCAGATCCTTGAGTTCCGGCGCGGCCCGGTTCAAGGCGTTGGCCACGGCCGAATCCATATCCACTTCCAGGACTAGGTGCATGCCGCCCTTCAGGTCCAGACCCAGGTTCAGGCCTTTGCTCACGTGCTTTTGCCACCACTGCGGTAAGGGCACGGGAAAAGATGGCAGGACAAAAAGGATGGCAATCACGGTGAGGATAAAAAGAAAGAAAAACTTCCAGCGTACTGCTCGCAACATACACCTATCTCCCGGGCATCCTGTAAAGGATGCGTATTAAGTCAATATAATAGACGGCCCGGACTCAATGTCTGATTCAAGAGAAGTGATTGCCGGGTCCGGAGTTCAATCTTTTGAGATTATCTTAGAGCCGGCATAGTGTCAAGGTTAATGGGTGAGGCACGGCCGGCGAAGGTCAGCGGGATGATGGGGGCTGCCGCGCGGCTTGATCAAGGCTTGGTCCGGCTATAGTAATAACTGATGATGTCCCGCTTGGAGATCATGGCCAGGATGACGTCCGGTGATTCCTCCTTGACCACCGGCAGTTCTTCCACCTGCAGCACGGCCATTTTTTCCAGGGCTTCCTGCAAAGAATCATGGAGGAAAACCCGCACGGCATTGGGAGTAGCCACATCCGCAGCCACAATCAAGTTGGAGACGGTTTGATCAAATAAAACCTCCCGAATATCATTGATAGAGATAATGCCGGTCATTTTCCCCTGGTCATTCACCACCGGGAAATATCGATCCGGCGAATCCACCACCGTTTTTACCACTTTTCCCAGACGCATATTTTCCGGAATGAGAGTGACAGGACGCACAGTGACGGCTTCCTGGACAGACATTTCCTCCAGCAAGCTCCGGGCAAACTCCCCCATATGGGCCGGGGACGCAATCCGGGTCACTACCTGCTTCTCATACAGGCTAACCTTGCCCAACAGCAGATAAGAGATAGTGGACACCAGCATTAACGGCACCAGCAGGGTATAGCTGGCGCTCATCTCACAGGCCATAATAATGGAGGCCACCGGCACCTTGGCCACTCCGGCGAAAAATCCGCCCATACCCACCAACACGAAGGAGGAGGGATTAATCACCCAGCCCGGCGCCAGCTTTTGGCCCAGAAAACCAAAGGCCCCGCCCAACATGGCGCCGATGAACACCGAGGGGCCGAAGACGCCGCCGCTGCCGCCGGAGCTGATGGTGCAGGAAGTGGCCAGGATTTTAAGCAAAGCCAGAATCAGCATGGTCTGCCAGAAGATTTTGCCTTCCATGGCCATCTGCACCCAGCCATAGCCGGTGGCCATCACCTGGGGATAGAAAAAGATGATCAGGCCTAGTAACACCCCCCCGAGGGACGGCCATAAGATCCGAGGAATGGGGAGTTTTTTGAAAAAATAGTCTCTGGCTCCATAAAAGATGCGGATATAAAGATAGCCCGCGGCTGCACACACCACCCCGAATAGGGCGTAGGGGAGCAACTCCGTAGGTAAAGTAAAATTGACCGGTCCGGGAAAGAACAACGCCCCTTGTGCGTAGAATTGGGAAAAGATGGCATAGGCGACGATGGAGGAAACCACGCAGGGCAGGATGGCTTCGGATTCGAATTCCATCTCCCGGTAAAGGACCTCCGGCGCAAAGAGCGCGGCGCCCAAAGGCGCCCGGAAAATGGCCCCGATGCCTGCGGCGGCCCCTGCCAGGACCAGGAGGCGCCGCTCCTTCGGCTTTAATTTCAGGACTGACCCTAAGAATGACCCAAATCCCGCGCCGATCTGGGCAATCGGCCCCTCTTTGCCGGCGGAGCCGCCACTGCCAATGGTGATCGCCGAGGCCACGATCTTCACGAATGGCACCCGCTTGCGAATATACCCCCCGTGCACATGAAAGGCCTCGATCATGGCATCCGTGCCGTGGCCTTCGGCTTCGGGGGCAATGAGAAAGACCAGCAATCCGGAAGCAAGACCTCCCAAAGCGGGGATCAGGATCAACAACCAGTTATGGGCATGGAGCAATCCTGACAATGATGCGGCCGCGGCCCCCTGGCTGGGCTCCACATAGCCCACCGGCAGCTGGATGAAATAATGCAAGGCCAGGTGGAGCAGCTCATCAAACAGGATGGCACCGAAGCCGGCCACCACCCCTACGGCTACCCCGAGCAGGGGGCTGCGGAAGTGAGGAAACCATTGGGAAAATCGGGAAGACAGCTTGGCAGTCAGGAGGCTCATGCAGGCTTTATCCTAAGCGGGGTTGGCTTCTCTGGATGATCGATTAACAAAAACTAAGCAGGCTTTAGAGAAAGAAGCAATACTCATGGCCCGGCCCCCTCCAATGCTTGGGCGCGTCTGCACTAAATCAGAACCAATATTCCGGGTAAGTTCTATTTTTGGGGATATTATTGACCAGCAGGGCCACCACCAACATCATCACCGCGCCAAGGCCCACCGGCACCAAGGCATAAAAGTATCCCAGGGCATGGACCGGCGCCCCGCCGATGACCGCGATCAGGGCCGTGGCGCCTCCCGGTGGGTGCAGGGTGCGGGTGGCGTGCATCAATGCAATGGCCGTGGCCACGGCCAGAGGGGCCGCCAGCCAGAGAGCGTTCGGGAATAATTGATACGCGGACACCCCGACCAGGGCGGAGAGGACATGGCCGCCCAGGAGATTGCGGGGCTGGGCCAGGGGGCTCTTGAGGGCCCCGTAGATGAGCACCGCGGACGCCCCGAAAGAACCGATCAACAGGACCAGCGCCGTGCCCTCCAGGCATTTATAGTTGATCCAGGCCACCGCCAGAATTCCCAGAAAGGCCCCCAGCCAGGACCAGGCAATCTCCGAGAGGCTCACCCGGGGCGGGCTTTTGGTGGTGCCCCGCATTTTTTGAAAGTATTTCATAGACTTCTCCCGCCCTTAAACGGCTCCAGGTTCAGGAGATCCCCCCGGGACACGATGCCGGTCAGGCAGCCTTGAGAGTCCAGCACCGGCACCCGGTTGATGCCTTTTTCCTTAAATAATTTAATAATCTCCAGTACCGTGGTCTCTTCCTCCACCGTCACCGCGGGCTCGCTCATCAGGTCTGCGGCCTGGCCCCGGCGGATGCCCAGGGCCTTGCAGCCTTTCTCCTGGAGGCATTGGGCCACCACCCCCATGAAACTGGTGATCCCCCCGGCACTCATGCTTCTTAAGAAATCTTTCTCGGAGATGACCCCCACCACCCGGTCTCCGGCGTCCACCACCGGCACCCCGGAGACGCCCCGCCCGGCCATGAGCGCCGCCACCTCTTTGAGGGGCGTATCCACCTTGACGGAGGCCACGTCCCGGGTCATGATCTCCCGGGCCTTGGCGGTGCGCAGCAGGCGCTCCCGGGCATGGCGCCAGGCCAGTTGATAGACTTCCTTGAAATCCCCGGGAGTGATGTCCAGATATCCGGAAATCTCCTTCATGGCCGCAAAAATATCATCATCGGCAATGTCAGGGGTATGAGCGTCATCGGGCTCAGGCGGCTTTTTTTTCACGATAAAAACTCCACTGATATTCTTTTAGACCCTTAGATTAAATCCTTATCTTGTCATTCTGAGGAAGCGAAGCGACCGAAGAATCTCGAGGTCCAGTGAGATTCCGCGGCGCTCCGTTCAGAATGACAGAAGGGGGCGCTTCCGTGCGGGCGCCTCATGCCAAGTTGGCTTCTGCACGCAACAAATCCTAAAAACCGGCGTGCATCGGCGGCTTATATTTAACCGTCGTTAAACCCAGATGCACGCGGCTGATTCTGCCGGTTTGTTGCATGGCAATATGAATTTTATATAAGGAGGGCAGGCTCAGGGGTCCGCCCCTAAGGCTGTAGCTCGATAGATTTTAAGGTAAAAATGGGATTACCCCGCGTCAACCACATATCCCTTAATAAAAAATTCTTTTTTGGGTAATTTCAGACAGGTGAGAAAATTGCCGTAGACCGCGCCGGTGTCTATGCCGATCTTGTTGGGCATCACCAGGGGGCTCCGGAAGGGGGTATGCCCGAAGATCACCAGCCGCCCGAAATCCTCCATGGAGGTGATGAACTCCCCCCGGATCCATAACAGGTCCTTTTCCTCCTGCTCCACGAGCGGCACCCCGGGCTTCAGGCCGCCGTGCACAAAGATATAATCCGGGGTCTCATAATAAGGCCGCAGTTCCTGGAAGAAACTTTCATGCTCCGGGGGCAATATCAATTCCTTTTTACTATCCCAATTATCCCCCCAATATTGCCGCAAGGTGCCCAGACCCCCATTGAAAAGAAACAGCTCCCTTTCTAAGCCCTGGAGAAAATCCAGAAACATGGCTTCATGATTGCCTTTGAGACAGATCACGTGGTCCCGGGGATACTGCTGTTGCAACCGCAACACGTATTCCACCACCCCCCGGGAATCCGGACCCCGATCGATATAGTCCCCCACAAAGAGCAAGACGCCCTGCTCCAGATCGGGCTGCACCTCATCCAGCAGCATCTCCAGCTGGTCCAGACAGCCGTGAATGTCGCCCACTGCGTAAATGTCCATAATTGCCCTTGAGTGGAGGAATAAGGAGTGACCAGTAATCAGTAGCCAGTGGCCAGAAAAAAACTGCTTATTGATTACTGTATCCCCTGCCTCTCTTAACTCTGCGGCAAATCTCTAGAGCCATCTGAACAGCTTCTCGCGCACGTCCAGGCGGGTGAGGCCCGCGTCTCTGGCCAGTTTTAGGGCTTCCTCATGTTTCTGGCCGGTGAGGAATTTGCGCAGGGATGGGTGTTCATTGGCCCGGCCGCAGGGGCGGTATTGACCCATGACGTTGACATAGGTATTGGGTGAGATTTCCCGGGCCAGGAATTCCATGACTTCCCTGGTGCCGGCCAGGCCGTCGGGGAGCACCAGATGGCGCACCAGCAGGCCCCGTCGCGCCACCCCCGCATCATCCAGCTCCAAATCCCCCACCTGGCGGTGCATCTCTTTCAGGGCCTGGCGGGCGACCTCGGGGTAGTCCGGCCCCTCGCAGAGTTCCACCGCCACCTCGGGGTCCCAGAACTTGAAGTCCGGCATGTAAATATCAATCACCCCGTCCAGGAGTCCCAGGGTCTCCACCGCGTCGTAACCGCCGGTGTTATAAACCAGGGGCACCTTCAGACCGCCTTCGATGGCCGGGGGCAGCGCTTCCAAGATCTGGGCCACCTGATGGGAAGGGGTGACGAAATTGATATTATGGCAGCCCTTCTTCTGCAACAGGAGCATCATCGCCGCGAGGTCGGGGATGGAGATTTCCTCCCCTTCCCCGCCGTGGCTGATTTCATAGTTCTGGCAAAAGATGCAGTAGAGATTGCAGTGGGTGAAAAAGATGGTGCCCGAACCGTGCTGGCCCACCAGGGGGTCTTCTTCCCCGAAATGGGGCCCATAAGAAGAGACTATGGGCTGATCCCCGGTGCGGCACAGGCCCCGCTCCCCGTGGTGGCGGTCCACCAGGCATCTGTGGGGGCAGAGATGGCACTGGCTCAGGATGTCGTATGCGGCTTGAATCTTTTCCTGCAGCAACCCCTGACGGTGTGTCTCCAGGTAAGAGGGTTCCCACTTGCCCATGGCGTTTTCCTCACCACTCCTCCACCTGTCCCCGCCAGGGTTCCAGGAGCCCGGGAGACAGGTCGGAGATGAAGCGGGAGGGGCTGTTGTAGGTTATTCCCAATTGCCGATTATAGCCCACCGCCGGGAAAAGGATAGCCAAATAGCGCCGGGCCCGGGTGGCGGCCACGTACATCAGGCGCCGCTCCTCCTCCATCTCCTCTTCCTTCTCCAGGGAATAAAAGGCCGGGAAGCGGCCTTCCGCGGCCCAGATGATGAAGACCGCGTCCCATTCCAGGCCCTTGGCGGAATGGATGGTGGACAGCGTCAGGTAATCGTGGGTGGGTGCGGTCACGTCCGCCAGGCTGGCGGGCGGGTCCAGCGAAAGGTCGTTCAGGAAGCTCCGCAGTTCCTTGTAACGGGCGGTGATGGTCAGGAGGTGTTCCAGGTCCCGGAGGCGCTTGGGCGCGTCGTCGTAGCGCTGGGTCAGCAGGGGCTCATAATAGGCCAGGGCCAGGTTCATGCGGGCCACCAGG
>JAKAKP010000034.1 GCA_021813445.1 Deltaproteobacteria bacterium | reverse complement strand
CCGCCACCGCCGCGGGGTTGGTGGAGGTCTTGCTGGGGGTGGCCGCATTCACCACCTCCTGGCCGTTCCACTGCTCCGGGACCTTGGTCACCGGCCGCTTATAATCCGGTCCCACCATGCAGCCGGCCGCGGTAATTAACAGGAATGATGCCAACAAAAATAATAACCGGATAGGTTTTAGGTCTTGTTTCCAAATAGTGTCACTACGCATCAGGATATTCCATATAAGAAAAAAACAAAAAACTAAGGATTTGCGCACAGGCTGGAAAGCCTGTGCTACCGCTCTTTTTAATTCTTTCTTTCATACAAAGTTGCGGTAGCGCAGCCTTTCCAGGCTGCGCTCCTTTGCCTTCACTCATACCGTAAGGCAATGATCGGGTCCAGGCGCGAGGCCTTCCAAGCGGGATAATAGCCAAAGACGATGCCCACGGTGGCGGAGATGACAAAGGCCGAGACAATGGCGTCCAGGGACAACTCGGTGGGCCAATGGAACAACGAGGTCATCAGATGGGAAACTCCCCGGCCCACCACAATACCGGCGGCCCCGCCGCAGAAACACAGGGCCACGGATTCCACCAGGAACTGCTGGAGGATATCCTGGCGAAACGCGCCCACAGCCAGCCGCAGGCCGATCTCCCGGGTGCGCTCGGTCACCGAGACTATCATGATATTCATGATGCCCACGCCGCCCACCACCAGGGAAATCAAGGCCACCGCCAGCAAAAGTTTGGTCATCGTCGTGGCGGTGGAGGCCAGGGCCTTGGTCATTTCCGTCATGTCCCGGACCGTGAAGTCATCCGGTTCTCCCGCTCTGATGCGGTGCCGCTCCCTTAAGATCTGGTTGATTTGGGCAATGGCAGAGTTGACCTCCTCCGCGGACCGGGCCGCCGCGAAGATATTGTCGATGTTGGCGAAGCGCACCGGCAGGGGAGTGTCGGCCGCCTGGGTCGCTGACGGCAGGGGATAGAGATTGGTTTGGGTGCCGGGATAGATTTGATTAAGCGTGTTCACCTGGTTCGCGGCCCCGATCCCGGAGGTGGAGGCAGAGGCACTCTGGTTGACATTTTCCAGGGTAGAGCCGGTAACCCTGTATTTAATAGTAGTCCAAGGCGCCAACAAGACATCATCCTGATCCATCCCCATCATGTTGGCGCCTTTACTGCTGAGGACCCCGATCACTTTCAGGGAAATATTGCGCACCCGCACTTCTTTGCCCAGGGGGGATTCGCCCTGGAATAATTCCCGGATCAGCGTCTGCCCCAACAGGCAGACCTTGCCGTTATTGCGGACATCGTGGTCCGTAAAGGCCTCCCCTTCCGCCACACTCCATTCCCGGACCTCGAGAAACGCGGGGGTGGTGCCGTAGATACTATTGGGCACCCAGTTACGGCCGCCGTAGACGACCTGGGCCCGGGCCCGCACGGAGGGGGCGGCGGCCCGCACCGCGGGACACGCGGCCAGTAAGGCTTCAGAGTCCTGGGCCGTGAGAGTCATGACCGTGCCCGCGCCATGGCTGACGCCGCCGCTGGCGGCGGTGCCGGGCATGACCAGCAAGTTGTTGGCCCCCATATTGGCGATGGTGCGCTGGATGGAACTGGATGAGCCGCGGCCGATCTCCATCATGGCAATCACTGCCGCGACCCCGATAATAATCCCAAGGGTGGTGAGCGCGGCCCGCAGGACATTGCGGCGCAGGCCGCTGAGGGCCAGGCGCAGCAGACGCTGCAACTTTAAAGCCGGCCACCCCCGCAGCCGTTTTCTTTCACCTGGCAGAGCGGCTTGAGCCTGCGGCGGCTCCGCAGCCGTGGCCGGCGAAAGCGCGGTGTCATCGACAATAATGCCGTCATGGATACGGATTACCCGCTTGGCGTGCCGAGCCACATTTTCATCGTGGGTTACCAGGATGATGGTAATCCCTTCTTCTTCGTTGAGTTGCCGGATGATTTGCAGGACTTCTTCACTGGTGCGGGAATCCATGTTGCCGGTGGGTTCGTCGGCAAACAACAGCGGCGGATAGTTTACCAGGGCCCGGGCGATGGCCACCCGTTGCTGCTGCCCCCCGGAAAGCTGGGACGGTTCATGTTCCAGGCGCTCCCCCAGACCACAGCGCTGCAGCAGGTCCACCACCCGCAAACGCACCTCCCGGTCGGACAGGTGCTCCGCGGTATAGGTCAAGGGCATGGCCACATTGTCCAGGGCACTGGTCCGGGGCAAGAGGTTGAAGTTCTGAAAGACGAAGCCCAGCTTATGATTTCTGATCAGGGCCAGTTCGTCGGCCGACAGGCGGGAGACTTCTTCTCCGTCCAGCCAGTACTCCCCGGCCGTGGGCCGGTCCAGGCAGCCCAGGATGTTCATCAGGGTGGTTTTGCCTGAGCCGGAAGCCCCCATGAGGGCCACAAACTCTCCCCGGGCCACCGTCAAAGAGACGCCGCGCAGGGCCGGCACTGCGATTTCGCCCAGGTAATAGGTTTTATACAGGTTCTTCAGCTCGATGAACTTCATGATCAGTGCTTATAGACCCTTTAATGCGGGGAGCGGCCGCCGGGTTTGGTGAACTGCGGGGTGAAGGGGCTGGCCGCGGAGGGTGCGGACTGGCCCATCGCCTGGCCCTGGCCCCCCAGGGCCACCAGGGTTCCCTCTTTCAGTTCCTCGCTTTGGACCGCGGTCTTCGCATCGTCGCTCAACCCTAAACGCACGGGCACAGCCTGCACCAGGTGGCCTTGGGGAACCCAGACGATCCCCCGGGGCCGGCTCTCCGCCGCCGCTTTGCCGTGGCTCACCGGCGCCGCTCCCTTTTCCTCCGTTTTCTTCCCATGAATTTTCCCGGCGCTCCGGGCTATCAGGCCCGGAGGCGGGGTCCAGCGCAAGGCGGCGTTGGGGACCAGGAGGGCATCCCGGCTCTCGCCCACGATAAACTTGACGTTGGCCGTCAGGTAAGGCAACAGCTTGCCGCTGGAGTTATCGGTATTCACCTCCACCGTGTAAGTAACCACATTTTGGGTCATGGTGGCGTTGAGCCGCACCTTGCCCACCTCCCCCCTGAAGACCTGGCCGGGGTAGGCGTCCACGGTGAAGGTGACCGGCTGTCCTGCATGAATCCGGCCGATGTCCGCTTCATTCACCGAAACCCAAATCTGGATGCGCTTCAGGTCCCTGGCGATGAGAAAGAGGCTGGGAGCGCTGAGGCTGGCCACCACGGTCTGGCCGATGTTGACCCGCCGGTCCACAATCACGCCCCGCACCGGCGAAGCAATGGTGCAATAGCTCAGGTTTTGCTGGGCCCGCTGCAACCCGGCTTTGGCCTGCTCCACCGTCTTTTGGGCCTGGACGATGGCGGCCTTGCCCACTTCCAGGTTGGCCTTGGCGGTTTCGTAAGCCGATTGGGCCGCGTCATAGTCGGCCTGGGACAGGGCGTCGGAAGGGCCCAACTTTTTGGCCCGGCCCCAGTCGCGCTCCGCCTGGTAAAGTTTGGCCTTAAGCTGCCCCAGATCGGCTTCGGCCCGCTGCCGGGAGGCCTGGGATTGCCCCAGGGTGGCCTTGGCCGATTCCACGTCCGCGACATAGAGGGCGTCGTCAATCCGGGCCAGCACCATCCCGGCCTCTACTGCGGAACCGTAGTCAATGCCTTTGCCCTGCTTATCTTTACCGAAGGCCACAATCTTCCCGGCGACCTGCGCGCCGACATCGATGACTTCTTCCGGCTCCACCGTGCCGGTGGCGCTGATAATGGCCCTGAGGTCACCCCGGGTCACCGGGACGGTGCGAAAGGGGGCCGGGTTAGGGCTGCTGAATTGCCGGTAGCCAATGAAGGCCAGGGCGGCGCCAGCCGCGACGATGGCTATGACCGCGGAACGCTTAATGGGAAGATTCATCTTCAGGATCCAATATCTGCCGGCGGGAGCCGACTCCCGGGTACTCGGGAAAATGATGATCAATTTGACCGGGGTGATATCCTCGACAACGCCAGATTAATCGCCCTGAGGGGGCCGTAAATGTCGCCGGCATCTCAAGCCCTGGCTTTGCGTGAGGCTTTAAACATTTCCGCCTCCGGCGCGGCGATCTCTGCGGTTCCGGCTGCGCCGTCCAGGTGGGCCAGGAGGAGCTGCTCCAGGAACCGGGAGCGCTCCTGCACCACATGGAGGCGGCGATGAAAAAAGTTGTACGTCACCACCGCGGGAATGGCCACCAGGAGCCCCACGACGGTGGACACCAGGGCCTCGGCGATGCCCGCCATGACCGCGGGGCCGCCGCCTCCTTCGGACAAGGCCAGGTCTTTGAAGGCGTGGATGATCCCCATAACGGTTCCCAACAAGCCGATAAAGGGGGCATTGGCCCCCAGGGTGCCCAGGAAACTCAATCTCTTCCCCAGATAGAGGCCCACCCGCAGCCGCTCCCCTTCCATGAGGTCCTGGACCGCAGCCTTGCCCCGGGAGATTTCCCGGAGGCCGACTGACAGCACCCGGGCTTCCATGCCGGGTTCCTGTTCACAGCGGGCAATGAGGCGGGGCCAGTCGCCTTGCCGCAACGCCGGTTCAATCTCGGCCACAAACCGGTCCTGGTGGAAACGGTGACGATAAAAGGTCAGGGCCTTGTCGATCATGACCGCCACCGAGGCGACGCTTAACCCCAGAAGCAGCCATAATATCCCGGCGCTGCCGCCGACAGTCATTCCCAGCAAGCTTTTCGTTAAATCCACTCTGATCTCCCCAAAAATAAAAAAGCCATGAGGGCATTACCCCGCCGGGGTAATTTGCCTTCATGGCTAAGTTTGGTGGCCTGAAATGAAAAATTAAGTAATACTGGAGGTTCAATCCTCCAATTATTCAGGTCATTTTTATACCATAACCGCAACCAAAAGAAACCGGTTTTTAAAGCCCAGGATGATAAAAGACTACAGACGCATGGTATAAATGTACAGTTCACGGTTTTCCCTTTGGTATTCTCAGGCTAATCGTCCGGCAAGATCCGCTCTGCTCCGCTTAAGAAGCAATATCCCGGCGGCTACTGCTCTGATCCCGGGCCGGTATGATATCCAGGGCCTGGGCGATGTGGTCCTGGAAAATCTTAATGACTCCAGGGTAAGAGAGCAGGCCGGTGGCCTCCAGAGTGACGGTCAACCCGGCTGCTGCCAATGACGTTTGCCAGGAATCTTCCGGCCCGGCCAGATCTTCCTGGACATGACGTCCTGCCACCAGCATGAGCGGTAAGAGTCGAACCCGCTTGACGCCGGATCTGGCCACCGCGGCCACGACCTCTTCCCGGGAAGGCTGGCCCTCCAGGACGCCGATATGGACCTGACTGCCGAATCGTTGGGACAGCAGGTATTGCAGGCCCAAGTAAGTGATCCAACTGGCGTGATCCGTGCCATGTCCCGCCAAAATGATGGCCTCCTCCTTCCCGGCGAAATCCAGCCTGGCCGCCAGGGCTTTCAGGAAAGCGTGGTAATCATCGGGCGCCCATAATAGAGGCAGTCCCATGGCCGTGCGTATCCGGCAGGCCTGCACCTCGGCCACCAGGCGATAAAATTCGTGCCCCGCCAGCAGATGCAGCGACTGCACCACCGCCCACTCACAGCCCATGGCCCGTAATTCCTCCAGAACTTCTGGCGGACCTTTGCCCTTGCGGCCATGGCGCTGGTGGGAAAAGTCCCGCACCATCCGGGAAGAAAAAGCCCAGTGGACTTCATGTCCAGGGAATGCTGCCCGGATGTGCTCCTCCAGGCAAGCATATGACTGGTGGGCGGAGGTGGTGGTGCCGAAGGCTGTCAAGACTATAGGTACCTTCATAGTTGCATCTCAAAGATCATTTTTTAGAGCCGACCAGGTATTGCTGAACCAACCATTACTTATCTTTTTCCGAGATCGCCTTTCCTTTTCCAGCCTACCCTGAGGAGCAACAGGAAGATTAAAAATCCCAGAATAAACAGATAGGGAATGGGGGCGGCAGAGAAACCAGATTTGTTTACTTCCTGCATTTCATAGCCTTCCACTTTCTTTTGGCTGCTTTGCCCCGGCGACGCTTGGGAAGGATGAGGTCGGGAATCCGTGGACGGATTTTTCGCATCAGGAGCGGCCTGCGCCTTCCCAGCCCCTGCCGCGAGCGCCGGATTCTTCACGACATCCAGGGCCTGTTTGAACTCTTTCGCCTGGTTCTCCAATCCCGGCACCGACATCAGCACCGTCGAGGTGAACTCGGTCAGCAAGGGGTTGTTGCAGGTGTGATCGCAACAGGCCAGGCCCATTTCTTTGGCGCTCTCGGCATACTCTTTGGAGAGGGTTTCAATCACCTTTCTCTCCGGCTTCCAGTATCCCTTCCGCACCGTCTCCAGCATCCTGGCCACCAGGGATTGATAGGCCCAGGTATTTTTGGCGTCTTTGAACATTTGTTTGATGCCCAGGCCATTTTTATCCAGGACATAGGTTTCGTACATCTCCTGCCACTTGGCCGCGTCCACCGCCTCGGGCACCGTCACCTGCCAACCCCAGAGATGCTCGACCACCTTGTCGATCAGCCGGGAGCCGGCATAGCCTTCCTTCATCATGGCCTTGATCCATTCCGGGTTCAGGTAGCGCGCCCGCATCTCCCGGCCCATGAATTTTTCCAGGGTTTCCTGTTTGGGACTCCGGGGATTGGCCAGGTTGGAGACATAGACCTCCGGGGTTTTCCCGTCCAGGGTGCGGATGGCCATGGCCATCCCGCCCAGTTCCTGGAAGTAATCGTCCGTGTCCAAAGTGGCGATGACATTGCCGGCGCGGCTGTGCACCGCCAGCTTCGTGCCCGACAGGGCGTTTTTAAACATCGTCAGGCCGAGATCTTCGGCTCGCGATTCCTGGCCTTTTTTCCCCTTAATTTTGTCGCCCCAAAACCCCTGCCCGTAAGGGTAGCCCATCCGCATGAGATAGACGTCCGCCACCTGCTTTTCCTGGTCCCAGGTGTGGGATTGGACAATCACCTTATCCAGGTTGGGCCCGTAGGCCCCGGGCGGCGTGGTGAAAAGCCTGACCGCGGCCAGCCTCTCTGCCAGCTCCTTGGCGACGCCCTTTTCCTGTATCATCTTTTTGGTGCGCAAGACATTGGCCCGGAGAAGGTTATCTGCTTCTCTCTGTTCTTTGGCCAGGGTCACCGCCTTATCCAGCAGGTCCATGAGATTGGGAAACAGGTCCCGGTAAAGCCCGGAGGGGACAATGGTTACATCTATCCGCGACCTGCCCAGCTCCTTTCTGGGTATGGCTGCCACGCCGATCACCCGGCCCCGCTCATCTTTTTTGGGCTTAATCCCCAGGAGATACATGATTTGGCTCTCCATCACCCCTTCATGGCGGATGGTTTCCGTGGCCCAGAGGTTAAAGGAAAGTTTGTCGGGGTATTGTCCGTGTCTGGCCTTGTAGCCTTCGATGAGCTCCCGGGCCAGCTTCACTCCCATCTCATAAGCCCCGGACGCGGGAATCCGCGTCGGGTCAAAGGCATAAAAGTTTTTCCCCGTAGGCAACGAATCGGGGTTCCTGATGGGGTCGTTTCCCTGGCCCGCGGGAATGTATTGGCCGGATAAGGCCGCCATGAAGGAATCAAGCTCCCGGGGCCCGGACCGGCCTATCTTGTCTTCCAGATCTGCCAGCCTGGTTTTCCTTTCCTCCGCAGTCAACCCTTTCTCGATGGAAAGAACGGCCTCGGCCGTGGTTTTGCGGTATTTCTCCGGCGGTGATTTCCCGAAGGTATGCAGCCCGAAGGGAGTCTGTTTTTCGGCGATGTCGTCAAGATAATCTTGCACCTCTTCGATCTGGGCCCCGGTTTTGATCTCCGTCATCTTGAGGTCGGTGAGCAGGCCTTGTTTTTGGGCCAGCTCATTGATCTCTTGGAGTTTGGCTGCGGCCAGGGAGGGACTCTTTTCCTTGGCTACCTGGTAATCGTTCAGCAGGGCGGCAAGTTCCTTCAGTTCTTTATTTAATCCGGCTTTTTTAAAGGGCGGGGTTAGGTAGTCAATGACTGTCGCCAGGCCTCGCCGCTTGGCCTGCAGCCCTTCTCCCACATCATCGACGATGTAGGGATAGATATTGGGCAAGTCCTGGATCAAGGCCTCGGGCGGGTCTTCCCGGGTAAACCCCACTTCTTTTCCCGACAGCCACTCATGGGTGCCATGGGTGCCGATCTGGGCGATGGCGTCTGCCTTAAAGCCATATTTAAGCCAGAGGTAAAACGCGACATATTGATGATGGGGCGGGATGGTGACGTCATGATAAAGCTTCTGGATATCCTGTTCCCAACCCCGGGCGGGTTGCGGGGTAAACAGGATGCGGCCGTATCTCACCGCGGGGAGAACCAGATATTTCTTGCCGCCCGCGTCCTGCCAGATCATGATGTTGCTCTGTTCCACCGGGCCCCAGCTTTTGAGAATGGCATCTCTTAAGGCCGGCGGCAGTTGTACGAACCATTTTTTATAAGTGGCCAGGGGCAGCAGCACCGGTCCTCTACTGATTCCCGTC
>JAKAKP010000136.1 GCA_021813445.1 Deltaproteobacteria bacterium | reverse complement strand
AATCTCTCGGTGGCGGTCAGCGATGCCTTCATGGAGAAGGTGGAGCAGGACGACACCTATCCCCTGATCAACCCCCGTACCGGCCAGGAGGTCAAGCGGTTGCAGGCCCGGGAGGTCTTCGATTTCCTCTGCCGTTATGCCCTGGAGACCGGCGACCCGGGATTGATTTTTCTGGATGCCCTCAACCGGGCCAACCCCACCCCGGCCTTAGGCCCCATGGAAGCCACCAATCCTTGCGGGGAGCAGCCCCTGCTCCCCTTTGAATCCTGCAACCTGGGCTCCATCAACCTGGCCCGGCTCGTGCGCCAGGGCGGCCTGGACTGGGACGAGTTGGACCGCTTGACCCGCCTGGGAGTCACCTTCCTGGATGACGTCATCGACCAGAGCCACTATCCCCTGCCGCAAATTACCGCGATTACCCGGGCCAACCGCAAGATCGGCCTGGGGGTCATGGGCCTGGCGGATATGTTCATCCAGATGGGGCTGGCCTATGATTCCCCGGCCGCCCTGGAACTGGGGGAAAAAGTCATGGCCCGCATCCAGGCCACGGCCGTGGCCCAATCCGAGGCCCTGGCCCAGGAGCGGGGCCCATTCCCCAACTTCCCCCACAGCCGCTGGCACCAGGAAGGGCGCCCTCCCCGGCGCAACGCCACGGTCACCACCGTGGCCCCCACCGGCACCATCAGCATCATTGCCGGCGCCTCCAGCGGCATCGAGCCCCTTTTCGCGGTGGCCTACCGCCGCCGGGCCCTGGAAGGGGAAGAATTTGACGAAGTGCACCCTTTATTCCTGGAAAAGCTGCGGGAAATGGGCCTTGAGGAAAAAGAATGGATTCCCCAAGTCCTGGCCAGCGGGCGGGTGCGGTCCCTCGCGGCCCTGCCAGAGGAACTGCGCCGCCTCTTCCCCACCACCTTTGAGGTGAGCGTGGACTTGCAGGTGCGGATGCAGGCCGCGTTCCAGCGGCACGTGGAAAATGCGGTATCCAAGACCATCAATCTGGCCCCGGACTCCACGGTGGAAGATGTGGCCCGGGCCTTTAAGCTGGCTTACCGGCTGGGCCTGAAAGGCATCACCGTTTACCGCTACGGCTCCAAGCCCGGCCAGGTGCTCAGTCTGCCGCCCCAGGCGGGGGCCCTGACCTTATCCCAGGAATTTGCAGAAGAATGCCGTCAGTGCTCGGTCTAGGAGCGAGGAGACAAGAAGGCAAAAAATTTGAACGGGGCGCCAGCCAGAGGCCCATTCTGCAGTCCCCTGGCTGACGGTAATAAGGAAGGTTGCCGGCCCTACTGGCGGGACGCGCCCACGGGCGCTCCCCGCATGGGTTTTGCAGGTCCCTGGCTTTTGGGATAGTCCTTTGACTTCCTTTTTATTCTTTTAGGGGCTCGCTGCTGTCTCTGCATCTGGGTCTGCTGTCCCTGCGGTTGGATGGCAGGCTGATTGGCCTTTTGGGAACCGGTGCTAAATTCCAGCTTGGTGGGCGGCAGCTTTTGGGCCCATAAGAGCTCCGGCGAGACCAACAACCCCACCAGTAAAAGTGCCGCCAGCCGCAGTTTGCCTGGCCGTCCCATGGCTTTCTCCCTTGGCTGAGAATTACCTGCGTCAGATCACCTTGTGCAAAGGATACTCCACGATCCCTTGGGCCCCGGCCCTAATCAGGCGGGGGATAAGTTGGCGCACCTCGGATTGGTTCACCACCACCTCCACGGAAAACCACTCCGTTTCATAAAGGGAAGCGATGGTGGGGGCCAGCAGGCTGGGGAGCAGGTCGACGATATCTTTCAACTGCTTCTCCGGGATATTCATCTTCAGGCCCACCATCTTTTCGGCGCGCAGGGCCCCCAGGAGGAGCACCGCGAGATTCTCCATCTTCTCCCGCTTGGCGGGATCGTTTTGCCAGACCTCGGGATTGGCGATAAACTGGGTATTGCTCTGAAAGAGTTCGTAAATGATCTTCAAGCCGTGGGCTTTAATGGTGCTGCCGGTCTCCGTCACTTCCACCACCGCGTCCACCAAACCCGCGGCCACCTTGGCTTCCGTGGCACCCCAGGAGAATTCCACTTTCACCGGGATCTGCCGCTGGGAGAAAAAACGGCGGGTATAATTCACCAATTCGGTGGCGATCTTTTTGCCGGCCAGGTCTCTAAGGACCCGGATCTCGGAGTCCGCGGGCACCGCCACCACCCAGCGCACCGGATTCTGGCTGGCCTTGGAATACATGAGATCGGCCACCACTTCCACCTGGGAATCGTTTTCCATGATCCAATCCCGGCCGGTGAGACCGCAATCCAAGGTGCCGTCAGCCACGTAGCGGCTCATCTCCTGGGCCCGGCACATGGAACAGCTAATCTCCGGGTCGTCGATATCCGGAAAATAGCTGCGGCCATTGGGTTTGATGTTCCAGCCGGAACGGCGGAAAAGTTCAATGGTGGCCTTTTCCAGGCTACCCTTGGGAACGCCCAGTCGTAATTTATCCACCCCGATATACCTCCTGGGGATCAAAGATTAGGGAACCTTCCACCTGCCAGCCCTCCCCTTGGCGGCGGCGGTAAAAGCAGCTGCGGTGGCCGGTATGGCACGCGGCCCCGCCCACTTGCTCCACCTTCAGAAGCACGGTATCCTCATCGCAATCCAGATAGATGGCCTTGACCCGCTGCACGTGGCCGGAAGTTTCCCCCTTATGCCAGATTTTATTGCGGGTGCGGCTGTAATAATGGGCCTCTCCGGTCTTCAGGGTCAGGTCCCAGGCCGCAGGGTCCATGAAAGCCAGCATCAATACTTCACCCGAAGCCGCGTCCTGAACAATGGCGGGAATCAGGCCCCCCATTTTGGCGAAATCCAATTCTGTTTTCTGTTCCATATCTAAAAAAATTATCCTTTTTCATTTAAATCTGCAAGGTTGGATGCTAAATTTTAACGCCAAGGGCACACCCAGGGTGCGCCCACCCGGCCGCGGGTACGCGGCTCTGCCCCCAAAAGCCTCTCGGTAAACCGCGGGAGGGAGGGACCATGGGAAAAGTCATCCCTTACAGCGATCTGGCCAGGCAGCACCAGCTCAATTTTTTGGCGCATAAACGCCGGGACTACCGGGAACGGAAAGATTATCTCACCGGCCTCCGGAAATTGCTCTTCCAGGTGGAGGGCCAGATGCGGCAGGCGGAGCTACGGCAGTTGCAGGTCTTCCAGGACCTGGCCGAGAATCTCAAGTTGCCCTTGCAGTTTCCCAGTTTGGGTGACCGCGTGGCCCTGGAGGAGTTTTTCGCCACCAACCCCTTTCTGCTGGTTCTCAAGGATTTCCTGGGAGAGCGCCTCAGCGCCGAAGAATGTCTGCAAAGGCTGGAAGAATTGCGCCAGGAGCCGACTACCCCGGAGGGGGCATAAAAAAACTGGCCGGGTGGGGGAGGAACCCGGCCAGTCGGTGAAAGGAGAAAATGGTATATGAACTTTGATTAAGGGGGGGATGTGGGTACCTTAATTAGGATCATATACTTGTTTTATATTATATGCAGCAATCGTGCCAAACTGCGGCTTATAAAAATCTCTAGTAATACCAGTAAATTATTCCATAAAGAGAGCCACTCCTAATCCCGCCCAGTTCAATATTTTTTACCGCAATCTGAAGGATAGTTTTTCTTTGTCACTTTAATTTATTAATATTATTCAATATACCTGGTTGATAATAAATTTTTTACCACAAAAAAACTGGCCGAGTGGGGGAGGTACCCGGCCAGTTCTGTGAAAGGAGAAATTGGTACATGATCTCTGATTAAGGGGGGGATGTGGGTACCTTAATTAGGGTCATATACTTGCTTGTATTATATGCAGCAAACGTGCCATCACTGGCTATAGTTAATTTTGCCGAAATTTAGCGAAGTTAGCTTTAGTTAAAATTTCACCCTGGCAATTTTCGGTTCAATATTTTTAACTAAAACCTCCTCAAATAAACAAATTTCTGCAATCAGCCAGGGGTTTTTGGTCTCGGCTCTCCCCCAGGCGGATTCCCAATAAAGAGCAAAAATTGCAATGGGGAGCCTGCTCAAGAGACTATTATTGTGTGCCAGGAATACCATACATAACTTACCCGGTCTTTTCTCCCTCCCCCTTCGAGGGGAGAGGGCAGGGGTGGGGGTGGCGCCTTTTGGCTGATTACAGCCAGTTAGCCAAAGTCGCCCCCCTCATCCTAACTCTCCCCCGCGGGGCTTATCCTTACCCACAAGTCTTAATTTGGCGGCAGAGCATTACAGATTGTGTCCAGATTCTGCCAAGGCTAAATTTTTATGAACCACGGGGTCTTATGGTTGGGGCGCCTCAAAATCCCCCCAGCCCCCTTTTTCAAAGGGGGAGTAAGAAAGTGCCTGATTTAAAGTATTCTTTGGTGGCGAAGGCTTCCAGCCTGCGCAGTATTTTAGCGCAGCCTGGAAAGGCTGCGCTACCGGTTAAATAACTTGTGGGTGAGGATAAGCCCGTGGGGAGAGGGAATATATTTGGCAGATTTATAGTCTATACGTCCCCGCCCGCCTCCGGTCCCTGGTTCTCTCCCATGCACCAGCCTCTCAACGGCTCAGAAGCAGGTGACCTTGGGGCAAGACTTCCGCCTGGAAACCCGGCAGAATCAGCAAGGAGGCGTGATCTTCCACCACCAGGGCCGGACCGGCAAGGACCTCTCCGGCTTGCAGTTCCCCCCGGTCGTAGAAAGGCAGGGTGGCCGGCCCCTCCGGCAGCCAGACCGCACCCTGGCGCGGCAAAGCACTCCGGGAAAGGGAGCTGGACGCCAGCCGGGGCAGCGCCGCGGGAAAGGCAGGGGCCTGGAAATTTAGGCGCAGGCTCAAGGCTTCCACTTCCCGGCCGGGAAAATCGTGACCGTAGAGATGGCGGTGCCGGCCATGGAAATTAGCCAGAAAATCCGGGCGGCAAGGCACGGTGAGGGTGTCGCTCTGCCCCCGGTAGCGCAGCTCCAGCTCGCCGGCTACGGTCAGGTCCGCCACTGGCCATCCTTCTCCCCGCATCTCCGAGAGCCCCTGCTCTTGCAGAGAGCGGCATTCCTGCTGCAGCCGGTCCCAGGTCAGCCTGGGGCCGGATAAGAGCAAGGTCCGGGTCCAGTCCCGGCGCAGCCCCGCCAGGGCCATGCCCAGGGCGGAGAGCACCCCGGCCTGGGCCGGCACCAGGATGCGGCGCAGGTCCAACTCCTGGGCCAATTCACAGACCTGCAGACCCGCGGCCCCGCCGAAGCAGCAGAGGGTAAATTCCCGGGGGTCAAAGCCCCGCTCCAGGCTCACGGCCCGCAGGGCCTTGGCCATGTGGCTGTTGGCCGCCCGGATGACGCCCAGGGCGAGCTCCGCCGGAGCCACCCCGAAAACCGCGGCCAGCCGGCTCAGGGCCCGGGCCGCGGCTTCGGGGTGGAGGAGCATGCGGCCCCCCAGAAAATTTTCCGGCCGCAGTCTTCCTAAGTATAGCTGGGCGTCGGTGACCGTCACCTCCTGCCCCCGGCCGTAACAGACCGGCCCGGGATCGGCCCCCGCGCTTTTGGGCCCCACCCTGAGGGCCCCGCCCCGGTCCTGGAAGGCGATGGAGCCGCCGCCCGCGCCCACGGTGTGGATGTCCATTACCGGGATGCCCAGGGGATAGCCCTCCAGGAGATATTCCCGGGTAAACGGAATTTCCCCGGCCACCAGGGCCACGTCCGTGGAGGTTCCGCCCATGTCCAGGGTGAGGATTTTTTGCAAACCCAGCTCCTGCCCCAGGCGCCAGGCCCCGTAGACGCCTCCCGCAGGCCCCGAGAGGATGGTCTGCAGCCCCCAGGCCGCGGCCTCGGACGCGGGCAGAAAGCCGCCGTTGGACTGCTGGATGAATAAAGAAGCGCCGGGCAGCCGCCGGGACCAGTCCGCCAGATATTTTTGTATTACCGGACCCAGGTAGGCGTTCATCACGGTAGCCGCGGTGCGTTCATACTCCCGGATCTCCGGCAAAATCTGGCAGGATAAAGAGAGGGGCAGGCCCAAATCGGCCAGGGCCGCGGCCAGGCGCTCTTCATGGCGGGGATGGGCATAAGCATGGAGCAGGCAGACGGCCAGGGCCTCCGGGGCCAGCTCCCGGACCCAGGCACGCACCCGGGAGATTTCTTCGTCAGTCAGGGGCAGGAGAGCCGCGCCATCGGCCCCAAGGCGCTCCTGAACTCCCAGGACCAGCTCCCGGGGCAGAATCTCCGGGGGCTTTTCCACCATCAAATTGAACAGCTCTGGCCGGGTCTGGCGGCCGATATATAAAACATCCTCAAACCCGGCGGTGGTGAGCAAGGCCACCCGGGCGCCCTGGCGCTCCAGAAAGGCATTGGTGCCCCGGGTGGTGCCGTGGACCACCTCCACTCCGGCCAGGCCCTGGGGCCGCATTTCCGCCACCCCGGTGATTATGGCCTGTAAAGGGTCCCCGGGGGTGGAAGGCACTTTATGGACCCACCCCTCCCCTGCCCCCAGGAAGACGAAGTCGGTGAAGGTGCCGCCGCTGTCGATACCGAGACGCATACCTATAAAGATTTTGGGGAGGGGGCTAAGGGCCGTGGGCCCTTACCCCCTCCCCAAACCCCTACCCCCAATCCCTGATGATTATTTCCTATCTAACCTTGATTTTCCTCTAGATGCACTTATTATATTTGCAACTAAGTTGATTTTGGATATATTTCCTTGCTATGAGCGATCTCTGCGATTTTCCCCGATTGCTGGCCCGCCAGGGAGTGAAGGCCACGGCTTTGCGCCTGGCCGTGCTGGAGGTTTTGGGGGCCGCGACCCAGGCCCTGCGCGCCCAGGAAATCCTGGAGATGATCCGGGCCCGCCGCCGGGTGAATAAGGTGTCGGTCTACCGCATCCTGGACGATTTTACCCGCCGGGGGATTCTCCGGAGGCTGGCCGTAGACGACCGGGCCTCCCTCTATGAGCTGGCTTGCGAGCACCACCCGCCCCACCCCCATTTCCAGTGCCGGCAATGCGGCCAGGTGCAGTGCCTGGACCCCGCGCCCCTGAGCCGCATGTGGGCGGAACTCCAGGGCCCCTTGGGCAACCGCGCCGACCGCATCGATATCCGGGTGGCGGGGATCTGCCATAAGTGCCGGGAGATCGCTGAGAATTAAAGCAACAAAGTTGCGAGGCAAGAAAATGCGCACCGGGTTAATCTCCAGTCTCTCCTTTTTTTGGGGAAAGATTTGTTTAGCCATATTTTTGATTTGTCTTTTCGGGTTCAGTTTTCCAGGATTGAGCGCAGCCGCGGCCCCTGGCCATAAAATCCTGGTGTCGGCCAGTATTTTGCCCCTGGCCGACTTCTGCCGCCACCTGGGCGGGGACCTGGTGGAAGTGCAGACGCTGGTTCCCCCCGGGGCCAGCCCCCACGTTTTTGAGCCGCCACCCTCGGTGATTATCCGGGCCATCCGGGCCCGCGTCTTCGTGTACACCGGCGGCGGCCTGGAGCCCTGGGCTGATAAACTGCTGGCCTCCCGGGGTCCCGGAAACCTGGAGGTGGTGCAGGCCGTCCAGGGCATCCCCCTGATCCAGGAGGTGGAGGCGGAACCTCACGGCGAAGCTGCCCATGAGGAGCATGAGAGCCAGGAACATCACCATCACGAGGGCGGCAACCCCCATGTCTGGCTGGACCCGGTTTTGGCTCAAGGCATCTGCCGCCGGATCAGCGCGGCCCTGATTAAGGTGGACCCGGAACACCGGGCGGCCTATGAGGCTAATCTCCAAGAATATCTCCAGGAGCTGGAAGGGCTGAACCGGGAGATCATCCGGCGGGTGAGCTCCTGGCGCCTCCATGACTTTGTCACCTTCCATCCGGCCTTCGCCTATTTCGCCAAGAGGTACGGACTGCGGCAGGTGGGAATAATCGAGCTCGCCCCGGGACGGGAGCCCACGCCCCGGCACCTCCAGGAGATCGTGGCCGCCATCAAGAAATACGGCATCCGGGTGGTTTTCGCCGAACCGCAATTGAACCCCCGGGTGGCGGAAGTGATAGCTGGGGAAGCCGGAGTCAAGGTCCTGCTCCTGGACCCCGTGGGAGGCAGGCCCCCTTACGGCAATGATTATCTTAAGCTGATGCGTTATAACCTGGCTGTCATGGAAGAGGCCATGAAATGAGGACCCTGTGGCAGAAACAGCGGTAACCACCCAGGACCTGTGGGTCACCTATAACGGCACCCCCGCGCTGGAGGAGGTCAATTTAGAGATCGAAACCGGCAAGTTCGTGGGCGTCCTGGGTCCCAACGGTGCGGGCAAGAGCACCCTGCTCAGGGTGATTCTGGGCCTGATCGCGCCCAGCCGGGGGCAGGTCCGGGTCTTTGGGGAAGTCCCCCAAAGGCTGCGGCGCCGGGGGGAGGTGGTGGGCTATCTGCCTCAGCGGCCCCTGGGCAATCCCCATTTTCCGGTGTCGGTGCTGGACGTGGTGGTCATGGGCCGTTATGGCCGGGTGGGTCTACTAAAGCGGCCGGGGCCCCGGGACTTGGAGATCGCCAGGCAAAACC
>JAKAKP010000166.1 GCA_021813445.1 Deltaproteobacteria bacterium | reverse complement strand
CCAAAGAAGAAAGGATCAAGGCGTTGAGCGTCACCTTCTGGTCCACCACCTGACCGGTCCCGCCCCCCACCAGTTCTGCGGGACCGCCCTTGAAGTAGACCGCCAGGTTCTCCGCCACTGGCTCGTCCAGCTTGAACTTCATGGTCAGCTCTTCCTCGATGGGGAAGACCTTGTCCACCCGGCGCTTGCCGGAGCGGTTGGTGTAGTGCTTTAGCTCCTCGGTCTTGGGATCGAGATCCAAATCCACAATGTTTCCCAGGTCCCGCTCGCCCGTGCCGGCATCGAAAAAGAGCTTGATGCCCCCGGGGATGGTGAGATTCTCCGTGCTGGGAGGCAGCATATTTTGTCACCCTCCTTAATAACTGGTGCTGAAGGCATTCCCGGAGGAATGCGCGTAGGTTACCTGGTAGATCAGGACCAACTCGCCGAACAGCTCGTTGGCCAGCGCTTTCCGGGTGGTCAGTTCCTGAATATTCACCGCCTTGCCTGCCAGGGCTGCGGGACGGGCCATAACCTCGTGGACTCTCCCGGCGATGGTGTCGGCCAGGTCCGAAAAGGCCGTAAAGCCATGGTCATTCCCCGGCGTAAGCCGGACGAATACGGCCATGGTGAGGCGCAGCACCCCCAGCATCAGCCGGTTCCGGGGCTTGCGTTCCTCTTCTTCCCAGAAGAACAGGGCCGGGGTCTTCACCTTGTCCAGGTCCACGTTCAAGGGCGGGCGGCGGTGCACCGAGCCCAGCTCTTCGATTTCCTGGAGCATGGTCTCCAGGGTGCGTAAAACCTGGGTCTTGATGGTGTCCGCCATTAACCAACCTTTAAAGCCTCTTTCTTCAAGTCCGCCAGGAATCGGGGCTTGGCCCAGAGGATCAAATCGATGTGCGGGTCAATACGCCTTTTCACCACCACCGACTTCTTCAGGATGAAGAGAGGGATGATTTCGCCCTTCTTCACTGCCTGCCCCGCCGCGTTTCTCTGCCTAACGCCTTCCGTCACTCCTCGCTGGCCCCCGTGATAGCCGAAGATCACGCCTTTGTTGATGAAGGTCGGGCCCCAAATCGGGTCCAGCGGCCCGCCCTTGGCCACCCCTGCCGGGGTCTTGGCGAAGTCCGTGGGGATGGCCAGGAACTGCTTGTTCTTGGGGGTAATCGTCACCATTGAGCCCCGGGGCCCGAAGTGCACCCCGGCATACTTCACCCCGGCGTGGACGGCCGCGGTGATCAAGGTCGGCGAGGCCGCGTCCGCATGGGCCGGAGTGGGGATAATTTCCCGGCTTAAGGTCCCGGAGCGCTTGCCCAGGGCAGTATCCGTGGTGCCCCCGGTCAAATGTTGGGTCTGGAGCTTGCGCACCACTTGCGCCAGGGTCTTGTTCAACACGCCCGCCACCTGCTTCACCAGGTTCTTCTCCAGGGCTGTGAGAGTGGCAATGGGGTCCTTGGCCATCAGCCGGGCCTCCTGCGGTAGCGGAGCAGTGTGTTCTTAACCGAAGAAAGAAATTCCCCCATATCCATCTTCTGGATGGAGCCGTCCGGGAAGGACACAGACTGGAGGCCCGGGTCGTTCCTGCGGCGATACTCGTAGGCCACCTGGGTGCACACCGCCTGTTGCAAGTCCTCCGGAATGGGGGTATATCCTTCGGGTGGTTCGGCTCCTTCTTCCGGCAACGGGTCAAAGCCACCCGTATAAGTCACCCGGACGGCGCCTTCTCCGTACGGCCACTCCCCGCCCCGGTAAAGCACCATGCCTGTGGCCGCCTCAAAAGCGTAGCTGCTGACGCTCAACGGCGACGCGGCTGCCCAGTCCCAGGTGTCGGAGCAGATGATGGAGGTGATCTCCGCCACCGGCAGGGCCCGGAGATAGAGGTATTTCCCGCCGCCGTCGTGTACCTCCACCTGCTCCTTCTTTTCGAACTCCCGGTTACAGAAAGTCTCGGCCCGCTTGGAAACCGCGGTGATCAGCCGGGAAAGCAGCTCATCCGCCTCGGGTCCCAAGGGGGTATCGCCCTGCAGCAGGGCCTTGATATTGGCCAGGGTAGTCAGGTCCATGGCAAGCTCACTTGGTCTGGGCTTCGTCCTTCTTCAGGGCCCGGTCTTTCGGGGGCTCCGGCACTTCCTTGATTTCGGGCTTGGTGATGGGATCAGGCTTATCGCTTTTGCCCGCCTGCGGCTCCTCGCCCACCGGCTCGATCTTCCAGCCCTGCTCCTCCAGGACCTTGGGAGTGGGTTCAAACACTTCGCCGCCCTTCACGACGTTTCCCTTCCCCAGGTGCACCACGTATTCGTCTCTAACCCGGTATTGCATGGTCGACTCCTGTAAGTTGAGGGGAGCCGGGACCACCGGCTCCCCGGCAGTTAAGCAATTTTGGCGTCGCTACACAGGCAGAAACTCTCGGTGTGCCTGAGACCGACATCCACGTCGGCGATGATCCGGATCCAGGTCTGGTTGGCGGCGAACGCGGTACCGGCCTGGTCCGAGGCCAGGATCTGGAAGCCCGCCCACTGGCCGATCAAGAGTTCCGCCCAGTTAGCGAAGAAGAGTTCGGTGCAGTTGGTGGCGGTCCCCTTCACCAGGTTCACCGGGACCTGGGTGGTCATGCCGAAGCGATACCCCAAATACGCTTCCAACTGGGCGTCGCTGAAGGGCGCCAGGATGTACTCGCCGGAGAGGTCGCCGCTGAACTGGGCGATCTTGAGCTTCTTCAAGCGCCGGCGGATGGCCGGATGAAACACGAACCCCAGCTTACCCCGGAGCGCATTGTCCACGCTGAGTTCGTATTCCATGTCCGTGAAGGTGTCGAAGTCGGCCAGGCCGCCGTTCGGCCCCAGGATCACGTTGTTGATGCCCGGGGTGTTGGCTACGCCTAAGGGCTGGTCGTCCGTGCCGGTGCCGCGAAGTGCTGCCATGTCGATGGCCAAACCCAGGGCGATGGCCACGTCCTGGCGCACCATCTGCTCCGCCGAGGGGTTGGACATGCGGATCAGGCGGTTCGAGAGCTGCACCAGCGCGGTCACCGACTTGGGGGTCATCTGCAACTGGCCGAGAGTGGCCTGGCTGGGAGGAATAGCCGCGTTTTCCCCCACCCAGTAGGCTACGGCCCCACCCGTCTGCTTGGGAAATTCCACCGGAGAGCCCATGAGGTTGTCGATGACCCGGGCCCCCATGCGGATGCACACCGCCTCGGCCCGCAGGAGTTCGATGAGCTCGGGCACCGCCTGGGCCGGCACCAGGTAGCCGCCCGCGGCGTCATCCCCCGCGGACATGGCCCGGGTCTGGCTGAAGACCTCTTCCTCCAGCTCCGCGCCCTTCCAGTTCTTGTTCATGATGGCGTTCACCGCCTTGAAGAGGGAGAACTTCTTGTTCTCGTCTTCCAGGCCGGGGAGATTGGCCCACTTCCGGGAGCGGTATTTCTCGTCCAACTCCGCAAACCGCTTCTCCAGGTCGGCGTATTTTTCCGAGAGGCCCTGGATGGTCTTGAAAGCCTCGGCGATGGTGATTACCCGGCCATCATTGTCCGTGGTCTTGAGGTTTTTGTTGATGTCCTCCAGCAACTCCTTGATTTGCAGGTTGATGGCAGGCTCGCCCATGTCCCTCCTCCTTTAGCCCTTAATTGGCGGGCAGCTTGAAATTTTTGGCCACTTCTTGCGTCAGCTCGAAGATTTTAGTCAGATCCGAGTCATCCCCTGGAGAGCTTCCAGGAACGCTGCTCTCCGGGTCCATGGCCAGGGAGTAGTAATCGGTGATGTTGCTCTTGCCCTCTTCCTGGGCTGAACTTTCGGCGGCATCCAGCACCGCCTGGATGCGGTCCCGGGCCTCCGCCAGGGCCGCCTTGTTCTTGGCGCTCAAGACGGCCTCGGCCTTCACCTGAAGAATGGGGATGTCGGCTTTAAAGCCCTGGAATAAGGCTTCCCATTGCCCCCTGATCTCCGCCAGTTGCTCTTCCGACAGGGTCACGTCGACCTTTAGGGTTGCTTTGGTCCGGAGTTCCTCGATTTCCCGGTGCTGAAGTTCTGCCAGGTCGCATAGGGCTATGATGGTGCCGGAGCAGTCACCGCCTCCCTCGGTGGGCGGCAGGCCCAGGTGGATGAGCCTCTGGTTCAGGTTGTCATGCTTCTCGGTTTCGGGACCATCGGCGCTCTGTTTCTCCTGACCTTCCTCAGCCGCCTCCTGCATCTTGGCCTGGAAGGCTTCTGCTTCTTCCTGGGTCAGGAGGCCCCTCTGCACCGGCACGATCAGCGCCCCGGGGTTGGCGGGCACGGCCACCAAAGAGACCTCCAGCAACTCCGCCCGCTTGAAGCGCCAGCCCGTGCGGTTGCCCTCGTTATCCAGGATGGGCTCCCGCTCCAGGTCCATGAAGCCCACCGAGACCGCCCGGATATAGCCCCCCAGGGCCAGGCGATAAGCAATGTCGGCGTCCGGGTTTTCTGCAGCAGTGGCGAACTTGGCCTGGATCACCAAGCCGCGTAGCGGGTCTTTGATGGCGCTGATTCCCTGGCCGATGGGGAAGCCGCCATAATCGTGGCCGTAGAGGATCACCGGCACCTTCAGCCAGTTGTCCAGTTCCCAGCCCTCCACCTCGATAATGTCGCCGTAGCGGTCCACCTGGGCGGTGGAGGCGATGAACTCCAGAACCCGCTCGGCAGGATCTCCCACCTGGCGGACCTGGATGTCCAGGGCCTTATGGAAAGTTGGATTCTTTTCCCGATTAATGGCGGCTTCAGCCATATTCTTCCTCCTAGTCGATGACGGGCCCGGCCACGCAGCGGCAGTTGATGATCTGCTCCGCCGGGCCGCCGGGATCACAAGGGTAAAGGCAGCCATTAGGAAAGAGCATCCCCCGGGGTACCACCATGCCCTCCAGGAACTGGTGGGTCTCCCGCACCTCGGTGTCCCCGGCGGTCCACCACTGGATCTTCTCGACCCCGAGTTCCGCCATGGCCGAATCCCGGGCCGGGGCCGCAGCCTGGCCGGTTTCCGTGCGAGCGATGTTGAGACTCCGGGCCTCCGAGAAACCGAAAAGGTCTCGGACCCTTTGTTGCAGTTCGTTAACGGTCTCGGTCTTGGCCAGTCCCTCCAGCAACGTCTCCCGGAGCTTTTCCCGGGTGTAGTCGTTGATCCGGGTGACCTTGATGAGCTTGTCCTTCAAGACCTGCATGGCCGCGGTGTCCGCCAGGACAAAATTGGCGGGGTCGGCCCCCAGCTCCACAAACAAGGCTTTGCCGGATTCGGTGCCGATGGTTAGGTACATGGGCCAGGCTAGCTTTTTCAAAATTTCGTTGGCTTCCGTAAGATCAAAGAGAAGGTCTTCCGCCATATATTCCCGGAGCCGGGCTTTGGCTAGCCGCTCTTCCAGCAGTTTGATCTGGAGCGCCTCCTGCCAGGAGAAAAACTTCTCCATCTTTCCTTTGAACTTCCCCATCAGGGCTGCCCATAGGTTGTGGTACTGCTGCCAGGAAGCCCGGGGGTCCATCTTCCGGCGCACGATGACCTGGTGTCCGGGGAGGTGGAGAGAGGCAGCCGGCCAGGGAGGGGGACCGGCCGCCTTCTCCGGCTGAGAGGAGGGAACGGCTGCGGAAGGAGAAGGATTGGGGAGACCCTGGCTGCCCACCGGCATCAGGTTGAACGGCAGATATCCCACGTCGCCGCCTTCAACCTTGGGGAACCCCAGGTTCAGGGTCTCGTTCACCACATTGAAGGGCACGCCCATCTGCCAGACCTTCTGGCCGGCTTCCAGCATCTCCTTCAGGTCTTCCTTGAGGGCGTCCACCGCGGTGCGGTCGAACTCGGCCCAGGTCTCCGGGCCGGTAAGTTTGGCGCAGAGCTGATGCCAGACGACGAACTCGAAGAGAGCCATTTTGGGAAGGAGGGTCTTGGTCCAGAAGACCCGGTCCTGGGTCTTGGCGGTGGCAAAGTTGAGGTCCTCATAGATGCCCAGCTCGCTCTTGGGCACCTTGAACGCGGCCATGATTTCTTCACGGTTGAATTTACGTTGCTCCAGGAAGTCCATGTCCTTCTGGGAAAGGCCCGTCTGCTTGTAGGTGACCCCGCCTTCCAAAAGCGCGATGGCGTGGGCTTTGCTCGCTCCCTGGTGGCGGTCGTTCCACTGGGCGAGTAAGCGCTTGAACTCTTCGTCTCCCAGGTTGGCCGAGGTCTCCAGTATTCCGCCGGGCTGGGCGTTGTTCTTGAAAAACGCGGCATTATAGCGGCTGGCCCAGAAGTCCTGGTCGATCCCGGCCTGGGCCGCCTGCAAGGGCGCCAGGCCCCGGTAGTCGTGGTAGGGGTTGAAGTAGCGGAAGAAGATGATCTCGTGGGCCTCGAAGGGAATCTTTTTTCCGCCCTTCTCGTAAGTCCAGCCGGCAATCAGGCCGGTATCTTTATCCACCACTTCTTTGAAGCGGTTAGGGTGAAAGGTCCAGAGTTCCCGGGGAACCTCCTGGGAGTTCTTCCGCTCGGCGATATAAAATGCCTCGCCGCATAGCCCCAGGTAGATGAACGTAGCCTCAATAAGCTGAGCCCCGGACATCATAGGGTTGGGAGTCTCGAAGAGTTGGACCATAGGGCCGGTTTCCACCAGCTTCTTGTCTTTGCGGCTACCGGTGAAAAAAAGCAAAGGGATGCCCATGAGGTTCTGGGCGATGGCGTTGACGCAAGAATAGACCCAGACATGGTCCTTGTAAGGATGGGTCAGCCCGCCCCCACGCAGTTGCGCCATGAGCAAATGGGGGGAAAGGAAAAAGAGGCGGTCCGTCTCGGGAAAGGTGGGCAGGGCCGGAGCTTCCCTGTTGATCAGGTTGCTGCCGGTCCTGATGAGACGGGTGATTCCCCGGCTGATAAGCGCTTGCACTACCCTTCCCCCCGTATAATCGTGAGACTGGCTCACATCATATAGGGGGAAGGGATATAGTCAATTCTACATTTGGTATGTATATACTATATAAAAGAATGGCGCGGCAATTAATCTGGTGTAAGAACAAAGGCGAACGCGCCTTGCTGGCTTGAATTGTCCCTCGCATCCTGGGCTAATTCTTGCGCCAGGCCTCCCAATAAGGATTGCCTCGAGGATCCCGTAATACTAAAGTGTGATCCTTATGCTTGACCTCGCCAGCAAGAAGTCTTTCCTGGCCCGCCAATTTATAGCAAAACCCCTGGATGGTTACCTCGTCCCCCGGTTTCAGATCGGCCTCCTGGCGCTCCAGGAACCAAAGCGGGCCCAAATGGACGTGCACCAGGCCCCAGTCTGGAGTTTGCACTTCCATTGCCAACCCCGGCTCCATGTCCAGCGAAAAAGTTTCGACCCGGAGGCGGGCTATGCGTCCGCTGATCTTCCCGGGCACACAGGCATGAAGCTCCTGGGAGACTCGATAAGGCAACATGCGGAATCCTTGGCCTCTGCCGCCCCGATAGCCATATTCTTGCAGGTAACTGTGCTCCTGAAGTGGAGCGCTGCAAGCCATCAAGAAACACGCCAAGGCCACAAGTCCTAACAGCCACCTATGTTCCATGTGTATCCTCCCGATTATTAATAAAAACTTTTTGTTATCGTTATTAATCCTCTTCGGTGTTCCCTCAACAGGTGACAGGGCACCAAGAGGACTATCAGGGCGAGTAAGGTTGTGAATAACTTCCTCTTTCCCCTCGCCACCAAAAGCCGTTACCCCATTCCTTCTTGCATCACCAGCATGCCCAAATCACGATTTTACCCTGAAGACTCTCAGGCCGTTTACGATCACGATGAGTTATGATCTGCGATTATGCCGATGTCACAACGAGGTTTCGGGACCTCTTGGCCCGAGGGAAGGCTACAACTCTTGCCTGGTAATGGAGGTCAACGATCTTGACTTGGATGTCGCACTGGCTACGCCCTTAAGCTTGCAGACGGCTTTCTCCAGCAATTGGGCGCAGTCCGCGCAGTCGAGACCCTGGACTGGAAAGTCCTCTTTGACGATTTTCCTTACCGCGGTTTCAGGCTCAGCCTTTTTTTCCATTTCCTTCCGACCTGATCGCTTCTTTGTCCCTTTCGCCCGTGCGGATACGCACCGCCTGCTCCACCGGTAAGACGAAGATAACCCCATCTCCGGGATTCCCGGTGCGGGCGGCTTTTTCAATGGAGCGCACCACTTCTTCCACCAACTCGTCCTTCACCACCGCCTCAAGGCGGATCTTGGGGACGAACTCCCGAATGACTTTGTCTCCTGGCACCCTGACCTTGCCCCGACCAAACCCCTGGATTTCGATAACACTCATTCCAGGAAACCCGGCAATTTTTTGCAAGGCGTGCGTCACCTTAGAAAGCATGAAGGGCTGGATATACGCTCGTATCTCTTTCATTAGCCACCTCCTAAATCTCCGGCAGGCGTTCAGCGAAGCTGCCGTACAGCACCGGCAGGATAATCAGAGTCAAAAGAGTGGAGGAGAACAGGCCGAAAACCACCACTACGGCCAGGGGCCGCTGTACCTCTGATCCCGGACCGGTAGCGAACAGCAGCGGCACCAGCCCCAATATGGCCACCAGTGCGGTCATTAAGACCGGCCGGAGGCGTCGGTTGCAACCCTCCTGCACCGCTTCCTCAAGAGGCCGGCCTTCCTGCCGGAGCTGGTTGATCTGGGAAACCAGGACCACGCCGTTCAATACCGCCACGCCGAAGAGGGCGATGAAACCCACCGAGGCCGGGACGCTCAGATAAAGGCCGGTGATAAGCAGGCCCAGGATGCCGCCGATGATGGCCAAAGGCAGGTTCAGGATTATGAGTGCGGCATAGCGTAATGAATTAAAAGTCATGAACAGGAGCAGAAAAATGACGAGCACGGTGATGGGTACAATGACCATAAGATAACGCATGGCCCGCTGCTGGTTCTCGAAAGCGCCGCCCCAGTTAAGGTAATAGCCGGGAGGCAGCCCCAACCGGGATTCCAGAAGGCCCTGAGCTTCTGCCACCAGGCCGCCGATGTCCCGGTCCTCCACGTTGAATTCCACCACCACCCGGCGGCGGGCGTCGTCCCGGCTGATCTGCACTGGGCCCTCCTCTTCCGTAATCGTCGCCAGGTCCGCCAGGGGAATCTGGCGGCCCCCTGAAGCTTCCACCAAGATGTTGCCGATGGTCTGGAGGCTGTTGCGCCGTTCTTCCGGGAAGCGCATCAGCACGCCCACCCTGAGCTGCCCTTCGATGATCTGGGTCGCCACCTTGCCGCCCACCGCGGTTTCGATGACTTCCTGCACATCGGCTACGTTGATGCCGTACCGGGCGATTTTGCGCCGATCAATCTTGATATTGAGATATGGCTGGCCGGCCACCTGCTCCACCCTTAAATCTGTGACACCTTTGACCGTCTTCAAAAGGCGGCCCGCTTCTTCGGCCTTGCGTCGCAGGATTTCCATGTCGTCGCCGAAAATCTTCACTGCTACCTGGGACTTCACTCCCGAAATGAGTTCGTCCACCCTCAAAGCAATAGGCTGCGAGAGATTGATCCCTATCCCCGGGATCTTGGCCAGCTCGGTCCGCATCTTTTCCACCAGTTCTTCGGTGGTGCGGACGGTCTTCCATTCCGATCGAGGCTTGAGTACCACGATAGGATCACTGATATTCGGCCCCATGGGATCGGTGGCGATCTCCGCGGCGCCGATCTTGGATACTACCGCGGCCACCTCTGGGAACTTCATCATGACCTGCTGCGCCTGGCGCTCAATTTCCGCCGATTTGTCGATGGATACCGACGGCAGCCGGATAACCTGGGGGGTGAGATAGCCTTCATCCAGCCGGGGGATAAACTCGGTGCCTAAAAATGGTACCATCAGCAGGGAAAAGGCTAAAAGGCCGACCGCCCCGAGAACGGCCGCTTTCCGATGACCCAGTGCCCAGTTGAGAGATGGCTGGTAGAGGCGCCGGGCCCACCTGAGGAGTGGGCTTTCCCGCTCGGCCCCCCGTTTGAGCAGGTAGGAGCAGAGCACCGGAATCACAGAAATGGAGAAGACCAGGGAGGCCAATAGGGCAATAACCACGGTGAAGGCCAAAGGCGCAAACATTTTGCCTTCCATGCCTTTCAGGGTCATAATGGGCAGGAAGGTGATGGCGATGATCAGTATCCCGAAAAAGCTGGGCTTCAGAACTTCGGCCACGGCTTCCAAAACGGTGCGCATAAACCCTGTCCGGACGTCGGCCTCTCCCAGCCGGTGTATGACGTTTTCCACCTGGATGACCGAGCCGTCCACGATCATGCCGATGGAGATGGCCAGTCCTCCCAGAGACATCAGGTTGGCCGACAGCCCCACCTGGCGCATGACGATGAAGGTTGCCATAGCCACCAACGGCAGGGTCAGGGAAATGACCAGAGCACCTCGTAAATTGCGCAGAAAAAGGTATATCACCAGGACCACCAGGATAACTCCCTCACCGATGGCCTTGCCCACCGTATTAATGCAATCTCGCACCAGGCCGGTGCGGTCGTAGAAGGCTTCCAGCCTGATGCCGCCGGGAAGGATGCCGCCCTTGTTGATTTCTTTTACTTTATCCTTGACCGCAGCCACCACTTCCCGGCCACTGCCGCCCCGAATCATGAGGGCGATGCCCACCACGGCCTCCTGCTTGCCGTCTTTCACCACCGCACCCCAGCGGGTGGCCGGTCCTTCTCTGACCGTGGCCACGTCCCGCACCAGCACCGGAGCGCCATCCACCTCTTTGAGCACCACCTCTTCGATGTCCTCAATAGTCTGCATCAAGCCCTGGCCCCGTACCAGGGCCTGTTCGCTCCCCTGGTTCAGGATATTGCCCCCGGCGTTGGCGTTGTTTTGGGCCAAGGCGTTGAACACCTGGTGTAGGGTGAGATCGTATTTGCGCAACCGGTCGGGATTCACCTCTACAAGGTACTGCCGTACATACCCTCCGAAGGAATTAACATCAGTCACCCCGGGTACGGTTTTCAGAAGGGGCCGGACGATGCCGTCCTGCACGGTGCGCAGGCGCATCAAACGCAATTCTTCTTCTCGGGGCGAGGTGGGGAGCGGGGCGTTCGGCTCTTCCAGGGTGTATTGGTAGATCTCTCCCAGGCCGGTGGAGATGGGCCCCAACATCGCCTCGGCGCCCTTCGGGAGTTTTTCCTTGGCCTCGATGAGACGCTCCAATACCAATTGCCGGGCGAAATAGATGTCCACCGAATCTTGGAAGACCACGGTCACCAGCGACAGGCCGAACTTGGACAGCGACCGCAGTTCCACCATGTCCGGGAGACCCGCCATCGTCACCTCAACGGGGAAGGTGATCTGCTGTTCCACTTCCACCGGGGACATGCCGGGCCAGGTGGTGATTACCTGCACCTGGATGTTGGTGACATCGGGAAAGGCATCCACCGGCAATTTAAAGGCGGAGTAGGAACCATAGCCTATCAACCCGGCCAGGAGGATGAGGACCAGAAAACGCTGACGGAGACAGGCTTGAACGATTTTTTCAATCATGCCCCGCCTCCAGGCTTTCTTTCTCCAATTCGGACTTGAGGGTGAAGACCCCCTGCACCACCACCCGCTCGCCTTCCTTCAGGCCCTCCAGCACTTCCACCCGGCCTTCCGCCTTCAGGCCGGGCTTGATGACGCGCTTGAGATACAGGCCGGGTTCCTGTTCAATAAAGATAATCTGCTCACCGCCGGAGGCGACCACCGCAGTTTCGGGCACGCTGAGGGCCGTCCGGACGCCTGCGGTCACCGAAATGGTGGCAAACATCCCGGCTTTCAGCAGGCCCCGGGAGTTGTCCACCTGCACCCGGGCCCGGGTCATACGAGACGCCTTATCCACCGAGGCGGCGATGTAGTCGATGCAGCCGGTGAACTCCTCCTGGGGCAGAGCGCTTACCTTGATAGCGGTCATACAGCCGGGGCTGACCAGGGGCAGGTCTTTCTCAGGAATCTGGACGAAACACCACAAGGTAGAGGTGTCGGCCACCGTGAAAAGTTCCTCGTCCGGTTTGACCACCAAACCGGGGGTGACCTTGCGATTCACCACCTGTCCGGAGATGGGAGAACGCAATGGGAAGGTGGTGTCCACCTCAGCGTGAAAGCCGGGACCCTTTCTCGGCTTTGACTTGAACATGCGCCCGATATCGGCATCGCTCAGACCCAAGAGATGGAGGCGGTTCTCGGCATAATCCCGCTCCGCCTGGGCGAGCTCAAACTTGGCCTGCCGCTCCAGATACTCGGCCTGGCTGATGGCTTTCTCCTGCCACAAGAGGCGCGCCCGCTCCAAAGCCTTCTGGGCCACATTATATTCGGCACCCGATTTTAAAAAGGCGGCCTGGGCCTGGCCCAACTCCACGCTGTCAATGACGGCCAGCACCGCGCCTTGCTTTACTTCCGCTCCATAGTCAGCGAAAATTTTCACTATCCTCCCATCCAGGCGGGAACTAACACGCGCGGTTTTCTCTTCATTGAAGACCAGTTCCCCGGTAAGAAGAATTTTATTGGTTATGGGGCCAACATTGGCAGGGGCCGCCTCAATCTTGGCCCGCTCCAACGCCTCCGTGGCGAGCTTAACCTGCCCAGGTTTGTGGGACTCCTGCCCAGGCTCCTTTTCCGGGCCCTTTTTCTTAGAACCGGCAGGGATGAAAAACCAAATCAAAACCACCAGGGCCAGGATGCCTGCCCCAATAAGAATCCGTTTGGACGTGAGAAGGTCGCGCAGCATGGTTATACTCCTCCTCCGGCGATGCGCCAGAGTTCCGTCCTGGCCTGCCAGTAGTCGAGCAAAGCTTGGTAATAATCTCTCTCAGTGGTCCGGTGGACGCGGCGGGAATCCAGCAGTTCCAGCAGCCCCGTCTCTCCCTGCCGGTAGGTGAATTCGGCCAGGCGCAAAGATTCCGCCGCCTGGGGCAGGATATTCTTTTGAAAAGATTCCACCTGGCGCCGAGCCACCATGTAAAGGCTGTACTGGGACGCCAGCTTGGTCTCCAACTCCTGGCGGGTGAGGCCGAGCTCGGCCACGGCCTGGCGCTTGGCGGCCGCGGCCTTATCCACCTCTCCGCCCTTGCGGTTCCAGAGGGGCAATGGCAGGGAAATGCCTCCGCCGGTGGTGCGCTGGTCAATCTCCAACGTATGAAAAAACTTGAACTTCACTTCCGGCACCCAGGCCTGGCGCTCCGCACCCAGGCTGCTTTCGGTCTGGCGCACAGCTGCTTCTTGCGCGGCAATAAGGGGGTGAGCAGTCAGCGCCGTCTCGCGCCAGCGCGTCAAGGGAATCGCCTCATCCAGAGCGATAAATTTGTTGGACAAGGTGAAATCGGCCGGTAGATTCTCCAATAAAAACCGGTTCAGCACCTGGCGGTCCCCGGTAAGCGTCGTCCTGGCTTTTTCGTGTTCCCGTTCCAGGGTATAAAATTCCACCTGCGCCTTGATCAGCTCTATCTGGCGGCTTTCACCCAGGCGGACGCGTTTTTCCACCAGTTCGAGAAGTTGTTTGGCGGAATCGAGGTTCTCCCGGGCCACCTTGACGAATTGCTCGTCGGCCAGCACCCGGTAGTAGAGTTCCCGCAACCTGGCGATGACATTGAGCTCTTCGTTGGTCACCAACTTCTGGGCGCTGTCTATCCCGAAACGGGCTGCCTCCTGCTTTTTAGATCGGCGTCCGGGCCATTCCAGGGTCTGGGAAAGGGCCACAGTATAGGTGAGGCCGCTATCAGGTCCGCCCCTTTCCCTTTGATTGCCCCCCTCGAACTCTACTTCCGGGTTGGGATATTGCTTAGTGATGCGCAGTTCGGCTTCGTTCTTCCGTACCTCTTCTCGGGCTTTCCGGAGTCCGGGGTGAACTTTAAGAGCGATCTCCTCCAACTCCGGGAGAGAATAGGCCCGGGGGCCGGCCATTGCCGGCGTCGACATGAGCAACGCCAGGCATAAAGCCGCCTTCAGGGCCAACCCGTTTGGGGTCATAGGCCACCTCCGCTTATAGAAAGGACCAATAACTAACGAATTTTATTAAGAGAATAAGATAAAGGAAGTCTTTTCAAGACCTGGGAGGTTGGAAGATATCGTGGGAAAGGATTTCCGCTGTTGGGTGCAAAATAATTGCTTGGTGAAGGGCTACTGCCAAAGCCGTGCTAATTTCAGGGTTAGCGGCGAGGCAAGGCAGATGACAAGCACAAGAGCAAAAACAAGGTGCTAAGGACGCCTGGCTCTGGCAGGTTCCGTCGTGGCAAACGCCCCCGCCAAAAGCCAAACCCGGCAAGAGTGCGACAAGAAAAATCAAGGCGCAGAGCCATCTGTAAACCCGCGTTAACTTCATGATATATTCATTATCCCAATCGGCACAAAAAGGCAACCATCTTCCCAAGCTTATGTCCCAAGCTTATTCAAGTGCTCAAAGGGATCAACGTTCTTTTCATGGTGAATTCCCTATATCTCCAAACCTGCCAAATCGGAGGGCCAGGGTTGGCAGGACCAAAAGATTGAGTGCCGTCGAGGTCACGATGCCACCCAACACCACGATGGCCAGGGACCCCACAATCTCTTGCCCCGGCGTCCGGCTGCCCAGAGCCAGGGGCAGCAATCCCAAGGCGGTGACCAAAGCGGTCATCAGGATGGGCGCCAGCCGCTCCGAGGCTCCCCTGATGGCCGCTTCCGACCCCCAGTCCACCCCTTCCACGGCCACCAGGTGTTGATAGTGGGACAGCATCATGATGGCATTGCGCAGGGTAATGCCAAAGACGGTGACAAAGCCCACCAGGGAGCCCAGGGACATGGTGCGGCCGGTCAGCAGAACCGCCAAGACTCCGCCGGCCAGGGCAAAGGGCAGATTGACCAGGAGCAGCAAGACATTGCGCCAATGGCCGGCGATGGCGGAGACAAGTAACACAATGCCCACGGCAGCCAAAAGGGCGTGGAAGAGCAGGTCTCGTTGGGCCCGGGCCTGGGCCGCGGCGGTGCCGGTAAATTCCACGTAGGCGCCCGCCGGAAAAGAAACTTGCGAAAGGATACGCCTCCTGGCCTCGGCCACAAAAGTGTTGCTGTTGCGGCCGCTGACATTGCAGGTTACGGTCTGGACCCGCCGACCGCCTTGATGCAGAACGGCGAAACGGCCGGATGTGGCCTGGATGGTGGCCAACTCCTTCAGAGGCAGATAAGTCCCGCTGGGACTACGCACCGGCAATTGGCCAATGGCTGCCACCGTCTGCCGCTCCCGGGGGGGCAGAATCACCGTGGTATCGAAGACACGCTCGCCTTGGTAAATCTGGCCCACGAGGCTTCCTTGATAGGCAGTATGCACGGCGTCTAAAACGCTCACCGGGTCCAGCCCCCAGCGCAGTAGCGCCGCTTTCTTAAGCCGGATGGCGACTTGAGGGGCGCCGGTCCGGGATTGCACCTGGATATCCGCCGCCCCGGGGATCTTTTGCAGCACCGCGGCGATCTCCTGACCCTTTTGGTCCAGGACATCCAGGTCGTTGCCGAAGATATTGATAACCACCGCGGCCCCGTAACCGGAAATGGTCTCCTCCAGGCGCTCCGTCAGGAAGGTGTTGACAGTGAAAGAAGCTCCCGGGATTTGGTCAAGCACCCGGCGGATATCGGCCTCGGCCGCTGCCGGTTGCCGGCCGGGTTTGAGATTCACCTCGATTTCACTAGCATTGGGGCCCCGGGCTTCGCCGCCCGCCTCGGCTCTCCCGGCTTTCTGGGCTACGCTCTGCACATAGGGAAGTTTGAGCAGCTCCCGGGTCACCCGGCCCCCCAGACGCAAAGACTCCTCCAGGGAGGTGCCGGGGACCATGACCATATGGACAATAATATGACCCTCCCGGAACTCGGGCAGAAAACTGCCCCGTAGAAAAGGCAAGGCGGCCAGGGCGCCTCCCATGAGCATGATAACGCCCAGGGTCACCAGGCGGGGATGTCGCTCAACCCGTCCCAGCAAGTGGGCGTATCCGCTTTTCAACCGGTGCACCACCGGCGGGTCCTGGGGCGGCAACTCACCGCGCTCCAAAAAGAACAGACATAAGGCCGGGGTAACTGTGAGGGCAACTAGAAGCGACGCCAGCACCGCCAGGATATAAGCCGCCCCCAGTGGTGAGAAAAGCCGGCCCGCCACCCCCGATAGGGTTAAGATGGGGAAAAAGACCAGGATAACCGCCAGGGTGGCAAAGACTACAGCAGCCCGGACTTCCAGGGAAGCAGCCAGGATGACCTGCAAAACCGGCCGGGGATTTGTCAGGCCGCGGTTTTCCCGCAAACGCCGGAAAATGTTTTCCACGTCGATCACCGCGTCATCCACGATCTCCCCGATGGCGATGGCCAGGCCCCCCAGGGTCATGGTGTTGAGGCTGAAACCGAGGCGCTCCATGGCGATGATCCCGGCCAGCAGCGAGAGCGGGATGGCGGTGCAGGAAATGGCGGCGGTCCGGAAATTAAACAGGAACAAAAACAGCACGATAACCACCAGCACTGCCCCGATGGCCAGGGCCGACAGGACGTTATGAATGGCGGCGTGAATAAAGTTCGCCGGGCGGAAGAGATTCGGGTGCAAGGCGAGGCCTTCCCGCTCTAAATCGGGGCGCAGTTCCCGGAGCGCCTGGTCCAACCGGTGCGTCACCTCCAGGGTGCTGGCCCCGTATTGGGTGTTCACCACCAAGACGATGCTGGGCTGTCCATTGATCAAGCCCACCCCGATGGGAGGTTCCTGGGCGGCGGTCACCGTGGCTACGTCTCCCAGCCTTACACTGGCGCCGGCCCGGTGAACCAGGACGACGTTGGCCAGTTGGGCTGGGGTCAAGGCCTGGCCTTCGGTTTGCAGCACCAGGCGCTGGTTGGCGGTCTCGATGAAGCCCGCTCCGCGAACGCCGGTGGCTCGGCGGGCCGCGGCCAGCACCTCGGTTAAGCCCAGGTGATGCTTCACTAAACGTTCTGGGCTCACCTGAATCTGGAATTGTTTAACCCCTTCCCCGAAACTCAGCACGCCGGCGACTCCGGGAACCGCCAACAGGCGGGGCTTCACCAGCCAGCGGGCGGTAGACCGCACTTCCATTAAGGAGCGGCTGGCCGAAGTCAGCCCCAGCACCATCACCGTCCCCGTGGATGAAGTCAGGGGAGTCAGCACCGGGGGTTTGGCCTCCAGGGGCAGCTTGCCCGGCAGCGACACCAGCCGCTCCGCCACCAATTGCCGCGCCCGGTAGACATCGATGTTCGGAGAAAAATTGACCTTAATGGCCGACAGCCCCTGGATGGAACTCGACAGCAAAGAAGTGATGCCCCCGGTGCCGATGACCGCGCTTTCAATGGGCCGGGTGACCAGCGTCTCCACCTGTTCGGGGGACAGCCCGGGGGCTTCGGTGCGAATCGCAACTTGGGGCGAAGCAAATTCGGGAAAGACGTCGTACTGAGTGCGGCTGAGGGTATAGAGCCCGTAGGCCATGACGATCATGGCCAAAGCGAGGACGGCGCCGCGGCGCCGCAGGGCAAAGCGGATAATCGCAGTCAGCAGCCCGGATTCCGCGGTTCCCATACCGTTTCCCATTAATCTTCGTCTTCTTCTTTGCCCTGACCGGCCTTGGTCCGGGAAACCGAGGCCTCGGACAGCAAGGCCTGCGCCCCCTGGACTACCAGGCGCTCTCCGGCCGTGAAGCCGGTGGTCACGAAGTAACCGTCAGGCAACAAGGTGTCGGTGGCCACCGGCCGGGCCGCAAAACTTTCCGGGCCGGTTTGCGCAAAGACCACGGCCTGGCCATTCTGCCAGACCACCGCGGCGGCCGGAATCAGGAAGCCCTTAATCTTGGGTCCGGCCGGTAGTCGGGCCTCCACATTCATGCTCGCCAGCACCTGGCCCGCCCGGCCCGAAACAGTATAGAAAAAGCTCAGCCCCTGGATTTGGGTGTCAGTGCGCGGCGCGGGAGAGATCAGATTTGCCGCCAACCGGTTCTGGCTGGGCAGTAAAATAGTTATCTGCCGGGGCATCGGGGCAATCTTTTCACCGACGGGGAGGGTAACCTGCACCAAAAATTCTTCTTGATTCATTAACCTGGCCAAGGCCGGGGCGTTTAGGAAAACCCAGCGGGCGATTACCCCGCCCCACTGTTGCCGGGCGGCGCCCTCCAGGGACTGCTGCCCCGCCTTAGCGGCGCCCAGATTATTCCGGTCTTCCCGCCAGGTGCTCTCCGCCGCCTGGAGGGCCTTGAGGGAGACATTTTGATCCTGGGCATGAAGCGACTTCAGGCGGGTATATTCCGCTTGCGAAACCTTAAGCCGGGCCTGGGCGTTCTCCACCTGCGCCCTGGCCTGGGCATAACTTCGACCCAGGTCGGCCAAGCCTTGGAGCGGCTGCACCGTGCCATAGGCCCGCAGTTCCCTGGCATGAAATACCTGGGCCAGCGGTGCGGTGACCAGGCCGGCCTTTTCCTGGGCCTTTTTCTCCAGGGTGATGACCCGAGCCGCCGGAGATGTCGTCTCAGCGACCGGTTCGGCGGCCCCGGCGGGTGCAGATTGATCAAACAGACTCCAGGCCGGCGGCCCGCCGAGACCCAGGAGGATGAGCAGCACTGCGGCAGTTGGGCGAAGGGAGCAGGGATTCTTCAAGGGCGATGTTCTCCATGGCGGGGGTTGGTTTGGAGATCCGCCGGGAGTCCGGCGTATGCCCCCAGCGGCGACTTGACGGCATCTTCCAGGAGGCCCAGGGCCTGCTGCGCCTGGTAGAAGGCCTGGAGCCGGGCCAGGGCCGCTTGGTTCGAAACCAAATGGGCGCTGAGCAGGGCCAGCCGGTCGCTCTCACCCGCCTGAAAGCCGCGCTGCGCCGCCTGCTCCTGGGTCTTTTCCGCCGCCACCAAGGTTTCGGCGGTCTTTAGTTTCCGGAGGGTCTCCAGATAGCCGGCCAGACTTCGGTCCAGTTCCTCGATGACTCTGGCTTGCAAAGCGGTAAAGCGGGCGGCGGCTTCCTGCCGCCGCGCCTGGGCCTCGGCGATGGGGCCTTGGTTTTGGTTCAGCACCGGCAGCGTCAAAGATATGCGAAAAGTCCATTTATTCTCGGAGTCGTCGAAGCTGTAGCCTGGCCCCAGGTGCAGGTCAGGGTATTGTTTGGCGATCTCCAGTTGCAGGGCGGACTGAGTTGCTTCATAGTTCGCCAGGGCGGCCAGGATATCCGGCCGGCTCAGCAGGGCCTGCCGCCTCAATTCCGGCGATAGGGCCCTGCGGGGAAGCCGTTGCAAGAAGGCATACGAAATCACCACCTGTCGCAGGGCGGTCTCCGGTAGACCCAGGGCCGCGGCCAGCCGCACGCGATTCTCGGCTGTTTGCCTTTCTGCTTCCTGGAGCAACAGACGGGTCTGGTCCAGGAAAATCTGCGCCTGGGTGAGCTCCGGCCTGGGAATCTCCCCCTGCGCCAGCCGCGCCGCCAATGCCTGGACCAGGTCTTCCTGCACCGCCATTTGCCGCTTCAGCCGCGCGGCGCTTTCCCGGCTCAGGTCAAGGTTCAGGAGACCCGTCCGTAGGCGACTTCGCACCTGCCAAGCGGCCGTGGCGATATCCAGGGAGGCCGCCTCGGCCAGGTGCCCGGCCCGGGCCAGGCGGTAGCCGCGTTTGCCCGCGGTCTCAATGGGGATACTTGGGACTATCCCAAAAAGCAAAGGGTTGCTCATACCCGGGTTGCCGATGAATCCGGGTCGCATAGAGAGACTCGGGTTCGGACGCTGGCCGGCGGTGATCTTGCCGGCTTCGGCCACCCGCCACTTGGCCCGGGCCAAATCCAGGTCTGGGTGATAATAGAGGGCGGCCAGGGTGAGCATGGGGAAATCCCAGGAGCGGAGTGGCCAGGTAGTGAGTTTGCATTTCAGGTTGGTTTCGATGAATTCCTTGAGCTTAACGTTATCCAGCCGGCGGCTTTCCAGGGCGGCGGCGGATTGCGTCGGCGACAAGGGCCGGGAATGGAAAGAAGCGCAGCCCGCAAAAAGGGCCAGAGTAACTGTCAGGGTGAAGATAGCCATGTGTCGCATGAAGTCTTTCCTGCCGCCAACAAACACCACAGTGTATCTCTCTGCTTAACCCTGCTCGCTGTCTAATATCGTATCCATCCAGACGAAATCAGTCTTGCCAGAACCTTGCGATAGAGCTGTTCGGAAAGTCGAGTCATAGTACTTCCAGTCTTCGACCATATGGGCATAACGACAGCAAACGCGCCGCAGGCTATGCCAACGGCTCCAAGCATATCCAGCGGAAAATGAACGCCAAGGAAAACACGCGCCCATGCGACCGCTGCTCCTGCTGTTAAAAAAAGGAATGCAAGCCTCGCCGCACCACTAAACAACAGGCTCAGACCGATGCCTGCAAAAATGGTCACGTGGTCGCTAGGGAAAGATGAATCTGGCGCATGCGTCAGATAGGTATGCCCGAGCCCGAGCATAAAAGGCCGCGGATGTTGCCATGCAAGCCCGATAATTTGATTAAAGCCGACGGCAAGTAAGGAGACCAGACACGCCTTGAGGGCCAAGCTGCGCCTCGGTTCGTCACCCCATAACCACATGCCAAGAAGAAGAATGGGTATCATGTAGATCAAATAGTTGGCAATGAGCGTGGCTCCATCGACAATCCAAGCCGGAACGGCAGGACCAGCGTTGATTTTCAAGAAAAAGGCGCGATTAAGCGATTCGAGTTTCACCATTTAGTGTTCCCCTGATCATATCGCCGAAATAGATTAAAGCGTAACCAGTATAAACGGAATAGCTTACCGGAAGATGACCGAAAGATTACCTTTTGGTAATGTTAGGGGGGAGTGGGCTAACAATCAATGCCGGTCGTGGGGCAAAGAAACGGTAAAAATGCTTCCCGTTCCCAGGGAACTTTCAACAGAGATATCTCCTCCATGGGCATGAACATAAGCATGGGCGAGACTTAGGCCCAGGCCATTTCCCAGGGTGGAACGGCTTTGGTCCCCGCGATAAAAGCGCTCAAATATGTGAGGTAAATCTTTATCAGATATTCCTATGCCTGAGTCTATAACTGAGACCAGTACCTTGGAAGGAATTCCTTTCGCAACCAGACGGACCTTGCCATTAGAGGAATACTTGATGGCGTTATCCAGGAGGTTGGCAATGACGCGCTGGAGTCGAGTCCCGTCGCCATAGACGATGAGCGGCTCCGGAGGAACATCGGTTTCCAGGCAAATGCCCTTATCTTCTGCAAAAGGCTGAAACAATTCACCTGCGCTACGGACGATCTCCGTTATATCGACAGGTTGTTTCGAAAATTCCTCGATCGCGGTATCTACCCTGGCAATTTCCAACATGGTATTGATGATGGCCACGAGATGGTCGCTTTCTTCAATCACCATCGCAGCCATATCCTGGTAATCGTCTAGCCGCTGCTCACCGGTCAAGGTAGTTTCAGCAATTCCGCGCATCCTGGTTATCGGGCTGCGTAAGTCGTGGGCAATATTGTCCGTAACTTCCTTGACTTCGGTGACCAGCATTTGAATTCGTTTAAGCATATTGTTAAATGCGGTGACGAGAGTGTCTATTTCATCTCCTTCATGGCCCATCGGCAATTGCTGAGTGATATTACCCCGGTCGATCCGTGTCGCTGCCTGAGTAACCCGTTCAACACCTGACATGGCGCGTTTTGCGACAAACCACCCTATAAGGCTTCCGCACAACAATGTTATGCCAAAAGCTGTAGTAAAGGTCTGCCGGTACCTTCTCATCAGCATTTCGTTGTCCTGGAGAGAATATCCTATATCCAAAGTATTGCCATCATCGAGTTTTCTTAAGGCTATGCGCACCTTATGTCGATGTCCGGGAACCGCCATGGTTCTGAACCCTATTTTCTCGTCCGGAGACATCATGGAAAGAGGAACCGCCAAATTGCCCCAGGCAGCCAAGTTGGAGGTGGCAAGCACTTCATGGCTGGGCGACGCCAATAAGAAAAAGGCCCTTTCTATGCCACGCGCCTCCGACTCCCGTTTGAATTCAGCCCTAAGAGCATCGACGCCGTGGGTTCGATAGAGTGCGTCAAATTCCCTGGTGCTATCAAGCAGGTTTGTATCTATTCTTTGCTGCAGGCTAGAAGTCAACGTGAGATATACCATCAGGAAAACTATTAGCGAGAGTCCGGAAAACAGACCCGTGAGCATCACCGTCAGCCGAAACTTGACTGTGGCGAAAATTTTACTTTTGCTCTTCGAGTACATAGCCGACGCCCCGCAAGGTATGGATCAACTTGGGATTGGAGGAACGATCGATCTTGTCTCTTAAACGGCAAATCCGGGCTTCTACGATGTTGGTCTGGGGATCGAAGTTATAATCCCAGACGTGCTCCATAATCATGGTCTTGGAAACGACCCGGCCGGCATTGCGCATCAGATACTCCAGCAGGGCGAACTCCAGGGGTTGCAGGGGGATTTCTTTTCCAGCCCGATGCACCTTACGCTTTCTAATGTCAATGGAAAGGTCCGCAATGGTCAAAGTGGTCGGCTCTGAAACGGAGGTGGCCCGGCGGATCAGGGCCTGTATGCGCACCAGGAGTTCCGAGAAGGCAAAGGGCTTAATCAGGTAGTCGTCTCCCCCCGCCTGAATACCTTTGACACGATCATCCACCGAACTCTTGGCGCTAAGAATTATGACAGGAGTCGTAATATTCTTCTTGCGAAGTTCCTCCACCAACGACAGCCCATCCAAACGCGGCAGCATGATATCGATTATCGCGGCATCGTAGGACTCAGTCGAAGCCAAGTTGAGCCCTTCCGCGCCATCGCCGGCACAATCCACCACAAAACCGGCCTGCCTTAGTCCCTTCATAATGAAAGAGGCGGTCCTGGTATCATCTTCGACCAGAAGGATTTTCATTGTGGATCTCCATTTTTCGTCCTTAAGCGCAGATAACCGAAGGATGGTCACCTCCGTAATGATCCGCACGATTATGGTCTTTTTATTGACATTGTGGTAAGGTTTGGAACTATAAGCAATTTAAATCCAGCCCAGCGATGTATAAGAAAATCTTTTCCCAGGTGAGGCCTTTTATCCAGGCAATAAAGAGCGAATTGAAAAGGCAGCCACTCAGGATAGGGCTGTTTGTCCTTTGTGTTGTGCTATTGGTGGCTATTGAAGGGTATGACCACTTTGCCCCCGTTCCAGCCCATGACTGGATTGCAACCAACCTGAAAAAAATCAAGGTAAATCAACCTGATGAACTTTCCTTTGCAGTTTTCGGAGACAATAAGAACAGCTTTGCTACTTTTGAAAAATTACTAAAACATGTAGAGCAAGACCCCGATATGGATTTTGCTCTTGATCTTGGCGACCTCGTCTATGACGGAGAAAAAGAAAAATACCGTTATTTCTTTAACCAGGTGCGCCGTAATCTGCGCCTGCCTCTTTTAACTGCCATCGGCAATCACGAACTCAAAGAAAATGGGCGTGGTCTTTATTATGACATTTTCGGCCCCTTCTATTATTCTTTCCAGATCGGCAATAACTACTTTATCGTTCTAGACGACGCCAATGAAATTGGACTTGATTTCTGGCAAAGCCGGTGGCTCGAGGAAGAATTGATAAAATCCCAGCATTTCGGTACCCGATTCATCTTCATGCATGTACCGCTTTTTGATCCCAGAGGCGGCATGTATAAGCACTGCCTGCCGGAGCGCGAAGCCCATAGGTTGGCATTACTTTTTAAGAAATACCACGTTACCCATATCTTCGCCTCTCACATTCACGGCTATTTCAGCGGACAATGGCAAGGAATTCCCTATACAATCACTGGAGGTGCCGGGGCAGAATTATATGGGACCGACCCCAGTCACTTTTTTTATCATTACCTAAAAGTGCAGGCAAAAGATGGTACAGCCACAATTCAGGTGCAAAAACTTCCTTCTCCCGATTATGAATGGCTGGATCGCTTAGGATACATCGCCTGGCTTTACATATACGCATTTATCAGAATTCATGGAATAGAAATAGCCCTTTTCTTAATAGCCGCGGGTTCGTTAATGCTAACCCTGCGCGCCAGGAAAAGTTAAGGGTCTTGAGATGTGCACCTAATCAAAATCAAACCTCCGCCGCGATCCGCGATTTCAGGGGTAAATGGGAGGCCTGAATGTTCCCATTATCCTTGTGCGATGGGTTTTTCGTATCAAGTCCGTTTCCCGAAGCTCACCAGCAAAACCGGCAGGACGATTAAAACCAGCGGCAATTGTAAGCACAACCCCGAGATGATGGCAATGGCCAGGGGTTGTTGCATGGCCGCGCCCTGGCCGATGCCCAGGGCCAGGGGCATCAGGGCCAGGATGGCCGCCAGGGTAGACATGGCGATGGGCCGCATCCGGTTTTTGCCCGCCAGGATTAAGGCGTGGTGACGGTCCAGGTCGTCCGGCAACGCATGGTATTCGGAAAAGTAGAAGATAGCCACTTCAGTGACAATCCCGACGATCATGGTCAGCCCCATCATCGAGGAGATGTTCAGTTCCGTCCCGGTGAGCCAGAGACCGATGAACACGGCGCTCAGAGCCAGGAGCGTGGTGCAGAGGATGGCGATGGCTCCGAGAAATCTTTCATAGAGAAAGAGCAGCAAGGCGAAAACCAGAACCACTGCAGCTGCAAATACTACTAAGAGACCGGCAAAGGCGATCTGCTGCTGGGCATAGAGACCCCCCAGGCGGTAATACACCCCCGCCGGCAACAGGCCTGGCTGCTTAAGTGCGGCCTCAACGTCCCGGATGACCGAACCCATATCCCGGCCGCTGATGCGCCCGGTGACGGCCACCATGCGCTTCAGATTATCCCGGGTGATCTGCGGCTCCCCGGTAATTACAGTTAATTGGGCGATGCGCTTGAGGGGGAAGAGATGCCCGTCTGCGGCTCGCAGTTGCAAACGGTACAGGTCGCGGATGATGTGACGGCTTCCCGAAGGCGTCCAGACGCGCACCCCCACCATTTTTGGACCTTGCTGAATCTGGGTGGTAACCACGCCAGTCAGGAAGTTTGCTGCCATACGGGTGACCTCATCGGGGTTGACCCCCTCCAGCGAAGCCTTATCCCGGTCCACCCTGATATCAAGGGCGTCCCCCGCCAGTACAATTCCGTCCCTGACGTCCACCACACCCGGGATTTTGCCGATGGTCGCGGCCACTCGGGGGGCCAATTTTTGCAGCAGTGGGGCATTGTCTGAAAAGATTTTAATCTCGATGGGCTGGGGCACTGCGGTGAGATCGCCTATCAGGTCTTCCATCAGTTGGGCCATTTCCACGTGCAAGCCGGGTACAGCGTGTTCGACGCGCCGGCGCACCTCATCCATCACGCTTTCGATGGGTTTCCGGGGGAAAGGTTTGAGCCGGACAAAGAAATCACCTTCATTGGCCTCGGTGAGACCGACACTGCCCAGCCCCAGGCCGGTGCGCCGGGAATAGGTGTCAACTTCCGGGATTTTCTGCAAAATCGCCTCCACCTGGCGCACCAAGCGGTCGGTTTCCGTTAAGGAGGTGCCGGGGGGGGCATGATAATCGATGACAAAGCCCCCTTCATCCATTTTGGGCATAAAGCCGGAGCCCAGGTGCTGATAAGCCAGCCAGCCCAGAACCAACAAGGGCAATATCCCCAAAAGGACCAGCCAATGACGCTGAAGGAGCCGGCGCATAATGGCGTCATAGGCGAGGTGGCAGCGCAAGGTCCAGAAGCCGCCTTCCTCTTGTTGGGCGTCCTCGGCCCGAAGCAGATGTGCGGCCAGTAGCGGCACGGCCAGCCAGGCCATCAGGAAGGAGATGACCAGGCTGGCGGCCATGGTCAGGGACAGGGACTTGAAAAACGCGCCGGTGACCCCGGAAAGGAAGGCCATGGGAGTGAAGATGATGATGGTGGCCGCGGACGACCCCGACAGGGGCTGAAAAAATTCCCGCATGGCCGCCATGACGCTCAATTTATGGCTCATGACCGCCTCCCGCATTCTCCGGACGATCTGCTCTTCCATGACGATCATATCGTCAATGATGAGGCCCACTGCCGCGGCCATGCCCCCCAGGGTCATGATGTTAAAGCTCATGTGTAACACATAGAGGAGCAGGATGGTGGCCCCCAGGACGCAGGGCACAATGATGGCGGCAATGAAGGTCATGCGGAGGTTGCGCAGGAAGAGCCATAAAATCAGGACCGCACAGAGCACCCCGATGAGAATGGCGTCCCGGACGCTGGCGGCGGAAGCCAGGATCAACTGGCTCTGGTCGTACCAGTTGGCGATGGTGACCCCCGCGGGCAGGTGCCCCCGAAACCCGGCCAGTTCCTTTTTGATATCTGTGGCAATCTGCACGGTATTGCCACCGGGCTGCTGGTAGACCTGAAAGATTACGGCGTCACGGCCATCGGCGGTGACCCGGGTCCACTGGGGGGCCGTAGCCGCAATGACTTGGGCAATATCATCCAGACGCACCAGGCCGTCTTTACCCGAGCGCAGAATGGTTTGCCCGATCTGTTTTAAGGCATGGAAGCGGGTGTCGGAAACCACCAGGTAAAGCTTGTAATGGTCTTCCAGCCGGCCCACCGCGGTAATGATATTGGCGGCGGAAACGGCCCGGGCTACTTCATCCAGGGAGAGATGATAGCTGGCCAGCCGAGACGGATCGACCACCACGTGGTACTCCGCTTGGGCGCCGCCTCCCACCCCCACCCGGCCTACGCCGGGCACCGCGGAAAGCAACGGCCGCAATTGATACAGGGCGATGTCCCGCAGTTCAACCAGGGAGTGAGTTTTCGAAGTCAGGCTATAGGCCAGCACCGGGAAGACGGTGGGGTCCATGCGCCGCACCCGGAAGGCGGTGCCGGCAGGCAGGGTGGCCATGACCTGGTTGATGGCCGACTCCACCTGGAGCATGGCAGCCACCATGTCCTGGCCCCACTGGAAATTGACGGAGATATCGGCACTGCCCCGGCTGGTAGTGGAACGAATGTCGAGGACGCCGGGTACGGAGCGGATGGCCTCTTCCACCGGGTAGGTGACCTCGATGGCCATGCGTTCGGCGGGACGGTCACCCGCGTCCAGGCTCACTTCAATCCTGGGGAAATTGGTCCGGGGGAACAGGGCCACTGGCAGGCTGAATATGCTGATCAACCCGGCTCCGGCCATGACCGCCATAATGAAGAGCAGGGAGCGACGGTGGGCCTGAATCCAGTCAGTGAACGTCACGGCGTAGCCTCGACCTTTACCGCCATGCCGTCCTTGAGTTCGTAATTCCCCAACACCACTACCGGCTCGCCGGCCTGCAAGTCCCCCCCCTTGATTTCTACCTCCCGGTCATTGCGGAGACCTACCTGGACCAGGTGTTTCACGGCCCGATTATCTTTGATGGTAAACAGGCTGTAACCCTGGCCCTCGGGCAGAACGGCCGAGTGGGGCACGATCAGCCCCTGGACCGTGGCCACGGTGATTTCTCCGGAGGTGGATTCGCCCAGCAAAAACTCGGCCCCTGTGGGGAGGGTCACAAACACGTCAACCAGCCGCGTGGCAGGATCTACGCCATAGGAAACCTTACGGATGTGGCCGGTAACCGCTGGGGCCGCAGGGACATTCACCCTGGTTAATGACACTGACTGATTGGGCGCCACCCGGTTAATATCGTCCGGCTCAACCCCCAGGCGAACTTCCAGGCGATTTTGCGCCACGATTTCCAGCAAGGGGTTGCCAGCCGGAACTATGGCCCCCTCTTGGGCGAAAACCTTCTTAATCAACCCTCCCACATCGGCATGAATGATGCGGGGAGCCCCAACGCCGCGCTTCTTCATGCTTTCCAGGCGCAGTTGGGCCTGTTGCAGGGCCTGCTGGGCCTGGAGCACCTGGTCATTGGTGGCTAGCTTGAGCTCAAACTTCCGCTCCATAAATTGCAGGCTTTGCCGGGCCAGGTCATATGCCTGGGCGGCCTGCTCCAGTTGGAGAGCAGCATCGGGACTGGGCTTAATCTCCAGAAGATCATTGCCTTTGGATACCTTTTGGCCGCTGCTGACCATGATTTGCATGACCTGGCTCTCGAACGGCACGGAGACGGTCTGCAAGGCCCCGGGCGCTGGGATGACCGAGCCATAGGCGGTAATATTTTCAGTCATGACTCCTTGGCGGATGGGCGCAGTCTTGACTTTGGCCACCGGTCCCGGCGTGCCTCCGGTCCCTCCCTCCTCCGCATGACGCAGCCGCCAGACAGCCACTGTCAGAATAACCACTAGGATAAGGATAATCGCAATACTTCGACCCCATCTCATTTGGGTGACGTCCCCCTTTCTCCGCTCCCCAAATATTCGCCGGCAGCGATCTCCAGTGCTACGTGCTGGTCCGCCAGATTGCGCTTCAGGGTGAGGAGCTCTATCTGCCGGGCGATTAGCTCATTCCGGGCATTGTAGTAACTGATGACATCGGCGTTGCCTTCCAACAAGGCGCGGTAGTAGGTCCGCACCAGGTGACTCAAGGTAGGAATGGCTTTTTCCGTGGTTTTGATCTGTCGGCTTAAGGAGGCCATATTGGCCAGAAGCCGCGCCACGTCAACCCGGGCGGTAAAGAGGCGGCTGATATATTCATCGAAGAGCTTCTGCCGGGTCGCTTTTTCGATGGCAATGTTTCCCTGGTTGCGGTTGAAAATGGGCAGGTCGATGGTGACTGCAAAGCCCGTGGTAATGACATGGGTGGTGTCGCTGGCATGGGCAAAACCGATATTTATCCTGGGAACCTGGGCCAAGATGGCCGCCCGGAGGCGCTCCTCCTGGCTCTGATAGCCCATCTTGAGGGCTAGGAGATCCAACCGCCGCGTCTCAAGATCCCGGCTGATTTCCTCAAGGGATGGCAGTGTCTGGAGAGACGGGGGTTCCAGGTGCGCCGGCAAAGCCAGGCGCTGTTCAGGAGGAAGCCCCAGGGCCTGGTTCAGGGCCAGGCGCTCCTGCTCCCGCTGCTGCTCGATGTTCTGGACCTGGAGATGGACTTTTTGCAGCAAAGCCTGGGCCGCAGAGAGGTTGATGATGGTGACATACCCCTGGTCCAGGGCGCGCTTGACGGTGGCGACATTATCTTCCAGGCCTTTCTCTTCGTCCCGGGCCACGGCCAGTTGCCGGTCCAGGAGCGCCAGCCGGTAGAGGTGGAGCCGGGCCGCCTGGGCCACCTGCCATTCCTGCCAGGCCACGTCCAAATCTACCGCCGCTGCCTGATTCCGGGCGGCAGCCATCTTCGCGCCCCGGTTCAGCAGAGAGACAATGTCCCAACTCAATCCCAGACCGTAGGCCTTGACCGTGCCCTGGGTGGCTCCCGCCATGGGGAGGTCGAGACTATACGAGAACTGAGGGTTGGGCAGAATCCCCGCCTGGATAAGCTGCGCCTGGGTCAGGCCTTTTTGATCCCGTAGAGCCCGGAGTTGAGGGTTGGCAATCACTGCCAGTATGGCCGCCTCGTCCGGAGACAGACCATCTCTCAGGTCGAAGTTCACCGGCCGCAGCAGGGGATGGTGAATCTGCGAGGCTTCGAGGGCAATGGTTTCTAAGGCCGGCGGCATCAAGGCCCGGTCCACCGCAGCCTTATCAAGCGGCATCGGGTGATAAGTAGCGCAGCCAGTGAGCGTCAGGGTCAGGAACAGGAGCAATCCGAACATATCACCCGCCTGCTGTATGATTGTTTGCTTTCCTCTCTTGCGATGGCCTCAAATTTATTCTCCCCAGTCAAACCGGTTGGTTTAACTAAAGCAATTTTGTAAGGATAATAGCATCAAGGTTCTCCGGAAAGATTCTCCACCACGTACATGGTTACAGGTTCCTGAATTCCCTTGAGGCAAGCTCGAAACTCTCGACTGACTACCAGATCTGACCGTAAGGGCTGATAGATCGCCTCTGAAATTACCACCTCGCCGCCGTGAGCTTGGGTCTGTAGGCGGTTAGCCAGATTTACCGCTGCCCCCACAATACCATATTGAGCTCGTTTTTCGGAGCCTACATTGCCCACCACCACTTCCCCGGCATGGAGACCTATGCCCATGGAGACGGGAGGGAAGGCCCCGTCGCTCTCGGGGATATTTACTCGCCCTAAAGCTCGCTGCATTTTCAAGGAGCACGTAATGGCCTGCCGCATAATCGGGGTAAGGGGACCGTCCACGGGATCAAAAAAGGCCAAGATACCGTCTCCGTAAAAGTCAACAATAATTCCATGATGTTCCATGATTACCCCGGTCATTTGAGAAAAAAAACGATTCAGGAAGCGAATAATAGTATCCGGACCCAGGTTCTCCGCAATGGGAGTGAAATCACGGATGTCGCAGAACAGGATTACTACCTCGCGTTTCTCTCCCCCCAGGCGGGCTGCTTCCGGCCGGCGCAATAACTCTCGAGCGATTTCCCGATCCATGTAACGTCCAAAGGTATTGCGGATGAAATCCCGTTCCTTGAGTCCCGCGATCATGTCATTGAAGTTCCTGGTCAACTGACCGGTTTCGTCTTCGGTGAATACCGGCAGCGGGTCTCCATATTCGCCTTGAGCCACCTGTCCGGCTTTTTGTGACATCTTTTGGATAGCAGAGACTATCGGTCCCACCCCCAGGTGAATTAGCATCAAGCTCAGAGCCAGGAACAAAAGGCAGCCTCCCAGGTAATAGAAGCGAACCCATTGAATTGGCGCAAGGATCTGGCTATCCCGGGCTTGCAAGATAATGGCCCAAGGGGCCTCCTCCCGGAGCCGACAAAACGCGATTACTCGATCCTTTTCTACGATGGCGCCGGAAGGCCTTCCCTGCATCTTCGCCAGTAGGGTCGACTCCAGAGGATTTTGGGTTTCTCCCTGGAAATTCTTGTTTTTCATTCCGGGGTTGATGTGAGCCAGAATTTTACCGGTCGCATTCACCAGATAAACGGTATATTTTTGCATCCATCTGTGGGTAAACAGGTCTTTAATCAGATAATCAACCTTTAAAAACACCTGGATTTGCCCCAGGACATTCCCGGCCTCACCGAGAAGATCAGACCTAAGCCCAACCGTTTCCCCATCCGTAGGGTAAAGGTATTCTGGTGGAGAAACCCGAGCCACCCGCGGCGTTGTCAGCTCTTTATGCCAGGTTAATCTGATTCGGTTAACTTCGGGGTGCTCTTGCAATTGCTTCAGAACCAATTCCTGCTGGTCCGCACTCCCAGCCTTGTCAAAGGCCTCCAATAATTGCATAACTTCGCTGAGACGCATATCCAAGCGGTTTGCTGTTTGCTCCAAATTAACTATAGCGGCTTCTTGCCATTCATCATAAAGGCTATTTTTGATAAAGATATATCCCGCGACGCTCATACCGGTCATAAATAGAATCACCGGCAGAACCAAAAAAATAACCAACCGTTGGGAAAGACTCTTAATTTTAAATATGTCCGCCATTGCTATCCAATCGTTCATCATTATGATTGGGTCGACATTTACGGCCCGCATAGAAGAATCTCAGGCCGGCGAAAAAGATCAGGATGAGCAACGGCTCACCAAGAGCTACAGGCAGCACCCGGCTGGACAGCAGGGTCACCTTGGATTGGACCTCGAAGGGCACCAGGTCGCTGACGATGGGTCGGTTCTCCCTGGGGTCCACCACGGTCAGGGCCACTCCGTATTTCCCTGCCTGAATAAGGCGCATGCCCCAGTTGCGAAAATCCGTGGCGCCGGGATTCAGGCGGTCAAGGCGCACGGCTTTTTGGGCCGACCAGTCCTCCAGGTCCACGGGATGCTCATGCCCTGGAGCCAGGGAGACCAGCGACAGATAAACCACCAGCCCCTGGGCCGGCTGCGGGCTGAGATTGGTGACCGCGCCCAGGAAATTGGGAGTGTCGCCCATTTTTAAGGGACCCACCGGCGGCTGCAAGGTCACCCGCAGCGCAGGCGGTTCTGCGGGCCAAGCCAGGGCAGCCCCAAGTCCAAGCACCAGTGCCAGCGCCGCCAAAACTAACCAGAGATTATGCCAAATTTTTGGGTTCATGGCTCGATTCTCCGGGTAACCGCCTTTAGGAACCAAAGGACCGCCAGAGAATAGGCGATCATGATGGTCAAGCGGACAAGTTGCAAGGCTACTCCCTGGCTGTCAATGATCACGCTGTCCAGGGTATTTAAGGTGCCCGCCAGGGGATTTGCCAGGTCCAGTATCCGCCCTACGGCGCTCTGTCTAAGGGATGGGCCGAGAACGACGGGACTGCCCAACAACAGAAGAAGGGTGAGACCCAGGGACAGCACCCCTTTGAAGGACTTCATTCTGGCCGAAAAGGCCAGGGCTGGACCGCCAAGGATCAGAACGATCAGGGTGCCGGTGATGAACAGATACCAGAGGGCGGGCAGGAGGTTTTGCCCGGCGCTCCCCACTGCCCAAAGATATGGGATCGCCAGGATAAAGAGAATCAGCCAGGAAAACAAAATCCCCAGCAGTTTGGCCCAGGCCAGGCGGTGACCGGTAGCGGGGGTCAGCAACAGAGTCTCCAGCGTTTCCCGCTCCCGCTCCCCCGCAAAGCCTTCGCTGCCCCGGAGCACCGCCACCAGCGCTGCCAGGGCGATGACCAAGCCCGCCATCAGGTACACGGCCTGGGCGTTGTCTAAGAGGCTAAGTTCGGTGTTGCTTACCAGTAGCACCGCAAAGACGCTGAGCACCAGGGCCGCCACCACCAGGAAAAACGCCCCTCGGGCTGACCTGAAGTCCTCCTGGATTTCCTTGCCGATCAAAGGCCGCAAAAGATTCACAACTTACCTCCTTGGGTATAGTAGAGATAGAGGTCTTCGACGCCACCGGAGACCGCGACGGCCTCGATTATGGGCAACCCACCCAGCACCAAGGTCTTGATGGCCGCGGCCGGGGAACCTTCCTTTATCAGGCAGGTAATCCAACTATCCTGTCGCTCCAACAAGGCGATACCCGGAAAATTCCAAGGCGACTGAACTGCTGCGCCATTTTCCAGGTGGAAGCGATAGCTGATTGCTGATTGAGATTCATCGGTCAAGGGCCCCTCATACCGGACCAGGCCACCCTCCAGGATGCCGATGCGGTTGCACAGCCGCTCCACGTCGTCCAGGATGTGGGTGGAGATAATGATGGTCAGGCCCTTCTCCCTATTGAGTTGTAACAGGAGGTCATGGATCTCCCGCCGTCCCCGGGGGTCCAGGCCGTTGGTGGGTTCGTCCAGGAACAGGATTTCCGGATCGTTGATCATGGCCCGGGCAATACCCAGGCGCTGCTTCATGCCCTGGGAAAAGGTCCTCACCGGGCGGGAATCGTCGGGGTCCAGACCCACCCGGCGCAAGCGGGCGCGGTAATCGCCGCCGCTAAACTCCATGCCGTAGAGCCGCCCGAAAAAATTCAGGTAGGCTAACGCCGGCATCCAGCCATACAGTCCGTGGGATTCCGGCAAGGCATTAACCCGACGGTGCAGTTGAGCGCCGGAGACCGAGGGGTTCATCCCCAGCACGGCGATCCTGCCCTCATCGGGACTCAAAATTCCCAAAAGAAGGCGCAGGGTGGTGGTCTTGCCCGAGCCGTTGGGCCCCAGGAAGCCATAGATATCTCCCTGATTAACCGTAAGCGAGACCCCCTGGAGCACCGGCCGTTCATTAAAGGCTTTTTTCAAACCCTGAATATCTATGGCAGGCATGGCAACCTCTCCAAAATGCTCCGGGGGCTCAGGAGAACCCCGGAGCCCCCGAGAAAGTTGAGGTTAATCTTCTTCTTCGCGTCCCTCGCGGCCTTCGTGACCTTCCTTCCCGGCCGGTTCTTTGTGGAGGATACTGCCGTTGCCGGCGTCCACTTTCACATCCAGGCCGTTGCTCAGGAAGACGCTGTACACCAGGCAGCCGTTTTCATTGTCCAGTTCCACTTTTCTCACCTGGGCGCCGGGGAAGGCGGTTTGGGCCGCAGCCATGGCCTGATCGGCCTTGATCTTGGCCAGGGTGGACAGGTCCGCGGGTTCCGGCTCCGGCACCTTGATACTACAGGTGTAGGTGGGGACCTGGGCATTGGTCTGCTGATCCGCGGCCAGGGCCGCCTTGCAGACCCCTCCGGCTAACAGCAGGGCCAGGGCCAAGCTTGCTCCCTTCCAAAAACCACAGTTTTTCATGCTTCTCACCTCCTTTTGAACTTCATTATAATCAGGCTGGATTACCGGAACCTTGCCCGGAGATTACAAATAAGTAATGATGGCGATGGCCTCCGGCCCCTCGTTAGAAAACTTGGTCCCTATTTGGTCCCTATAAAGACAAGGGGCCGGAAACCTTGAGGTTTCCGGCCGTTGCGCCACGAAGATAAACTATTAGCCGCCCGCGTTCAGGGCGCGCCCCGGCGATTTTATCTGCCATGAAGGCCTATTCCTGAAATTTGACCGGTGAGGTTATTTAGTGCTAACCCTGCGCACAAAAAGAAGTTAAATGAAATTAGTGCCTTAAACTTTCATAATCTTTGGCGGCCAGAACTATTCCGAGGTATCGATAAAAAGGGCGATCCCATGGATCGCCCTTGAGGTTTAACCACTGGCAGGCTGGATAGCGGAGCCGCCAGCCCTCACTATTTTTGCAGCAATAATAGCTGCGCAGGCACGTTCGCGGCACTTAAAGGAATGGGCGTACCTGAACGGGTCAGGTTGCCAGCGGTATTCCTATGATTCCCAAATGTCTTTCCTGACGGGTTATAGTCCGTGCCTATATCATAAAAAGTGCCATTTAAAGTGGTCTTGTCAATGCTGATGTGCATCACGCCGCTGTCCCGCCAGGTTTCAATCGTGTGCTGCTGGGATTCGCTCGCAGTGAATACCAGTGTGTTCCCCATCAGGAATCCCGAACCGGAGATCACAAAAGGCCCGTCCGTATCAGGGGTAACATAACCCTGGAACATATAGAATTCGCCGCCCACCTTGCTGACCCCTCCAGTGACGGTGAAGGTAGCGCCTATTTTAGTGGGATCGGTGTCGTCAGTGATTGTTGCAGTCCAGGTGGTCTTGCCCAGATAAGTGACATTGGTGCCCAGGGCACTGGTAATACCCAGTCCCAGGACGAGTAGAGCGGTTAGTGTCAGTACAGAAAATTTCGTTTTCATGCTGGTTCTCCTTTTACTGATTCTGATGAAATTAATCTTGTCAAAAGCTCAACAATATCAGCATAATAGCGGCTACAATCTTGCAACGTTGCCACGTATCGCTACGTGTTGATGAAGATGGGAGCCCGATACCCGGCCTGCCTCAGTGGGGCGGTGTGGCATCCCGGTTTACCCGGCTCCCAACTCTTACCGGAACAAACGGATAAGGTTCTACCTGCCGAACAAGCTCACGTCCTTGGCGGCCTTCCAATCCGGCAAGATAGAACCGTTCTGGCCATGGACCGACATCTTACATTACAAGTCCCATAACCCGCCGCTGGCATGGTAATGAACAATCATTGCAGCTGCTTGTTAAAGAACAAGCAGTAGGCGATAGACTCAGAGGCATCGAAGCCTGGGACGTTATTTTTTAATATATTTCTCCAAATTGGCCATAACTTCCTTAGCGTCATAGGCGTTTAATTCGTTCTCAGGTTTTTTGCCTTTAAATACCTTAATCGTTTTGGAGAAAGAGGGATCCATGGCAGTAACATAAGCTCCTGAGACCTGCCCGGTTTCATGGCTCTCTAGAACGATAAAATAATCATAACCATGATCTAAGGTAAATTCAGCACAGCGATATAACGTATAGTTAGCAGTTTTATCAAAACTCGTAAATGGATTTGCTTTGAATGTGACCCGATAAGTATTCTGGTCTATTTGGGTTTCATCATAGCCTCCGGCTAAATTACTTTTATGATAGCCAGTACCCAAAAAACCGAGTGAATGATATCCAATAGCACAACCATTAATACTTATTATTAATAATATAAATAATGCAAAGATAATTCTCCAAATTATCATCTTTATCCACCACTTTATAGATTTAGTGATTACAAAGCCTTAAACACTTTTTTATTATTATGACGGCAATTTCTCAATAACCGGAGATTAAGCGCCATGAGGTCGGCGGCATAAGCTTAAGTTGAAGGTTCAATATTTGCCCGGGCGATTTGCCGGGTAACCGACCTCACTGCGCATAACAGCCCGCCCAACAAGTAAGGTCTACCTGCCGAACAAGCTCACGTCCTTGGCGGCTTTCCAGTCCGGCAAGATAGAACCATTCTGGCCATGGACCGATATCTCGGTGATGACCGCGCCCTGGTAAAGCAGGGGAACTTTCCATTCTCCCTGTTTGCCCAGCCAGGCGGAACCAACTTGCAGGTTGGGCATGATTTTTTGGATCGCGGCTGTGGCTTGCTCGGGAGCAACCGATAGTTTCTGGACTTCCAGCTTCTGTCCCTTTACCAGGACCACCCCGGTCAGGGGATTCAGCCTCATTCTTCCCACCACTTTGCCTTCCCACATGAGGGGAATTTCCAGCTTGATATCTCCCCTCTTCCCCTGCTTGGTAAAGGGCTTGCCGAGACTCAGTTGGGGCAGGGCGGAGGTGACCGCGGCTTTGGCCTGCTCCGCGGTGATGGTCGGTTGGATTTGGTAGGCTTGCCCCTTATCTTTCTTGGCAAAAGCGGGCAAGTTCAGCAGGAGTGATATCGCCACGATTCCCACGCAGGCTGACACGGTTTTCATGTTATTTCCTCCTTTGACTAAAAATCTGGCTGAGGTGATATCACAAGGAATATTACCAGAACCTTGCTACAACATTACAAATTAGTAAGGTTGATTTGCGCTAGGGAATAAGGGAATCGAAGGGCGGGAAATTATTGAGGCAAAGCAATCTTAAAGGTGGAACCGACGCCGGGAGTACTGATGACCGAAACCTGGCCGCCATGTGCCTGGATAATGGCCTTCACCAAGCTCAATCCCAGGCCCAGGCCTCGCTGCGACCGGCTTCTGTCCCCGCGATACAGGCGATCCCAGATTCGGGGCAGATCCTCCGGTGATATTCCCATCCCCATATCCTGAAAGTCAATTATCGCCTGCTGTTCTGCTTGCCGGGCCTTCACCTCGACATGCCCGCCTTGGGAAGTGTACTTCAAGGCATTATCCATCAGGTTGGCCAGTGCCTGGCGGAGGCGGTTTTCATCGGCAGTTACCCAGAGCTCCGCAGGATAGTCATTTATAACCGTGATCCGCTTCTCTTCGGCAACATGGCGGTAAAGGTCCAAAACGTCTTCCAGCAGTCCGGCGAGATTGACTCGAGCCATATTAAGCGGCAGGGTTCCCGTCTCCGCTTCAGTAATATCCATCAGGGTGTTCAGCATGGTGAGAACCCGCTCGGACTCTTCCAGGCAATCGCTCAGGGCTTCCCGGCAGGCCACCGGGTCTTCCGGGGCTTGCAACGCCATTTCGGCGGTTCCCCGCATCCGGGTCAGCGGGGTGCGTAGATCATGGGCCACATTGTCCAAGGCTCCCTTCATACCCTTGATCAAGGCCTCGATTTTCTCCAGCATCCGGTTGAAGAGCCGGGCCAGTGCCCCGAGTTCATCCCCGGACGGGGTGGCCGGCATGCGCGCCTCAATATCGCCCGTCTCGGTGATGGTTTGGACCGTCCGGATGAGCTGCCGGATGGGGAGCAAGGCCCGGGAGGCCAGAAATTGACCCCCCAGAAAGCCTAAAAGGATGACCGGCAGCATAACTGCGAGAAAGATCCCCCTGAAGCTTTCCAGGAATTCCTCCCGGTCTTCGGTGTTTTTGCCCACTTGGAGGATTAAACCATCTGCGAGCCGCTGGGAAACGATCTCCAAGACATTTTCATCGTCCCGGGCCTTGAGGTGAATCCAGGATTGACCGCTGACGGGCCTGCCTTCCAGGGAAGCCAGGTCGAAATCGGCCCATTGCTCGGGAAGGCTCAAGAACAGCGTCCGGTTATGTGGCCCGGCCAGGCGGACGAAATATTCCTGGCGCTTGCCGGCATATTTTTGAAACTTGATCTCATTTCTCAGGGCGATAATCCCCCCCGCCTGGTATTGGGCCTGGTAGTCTTTGAGTTTTGCCATGATCGTTTCCTGATCTTTTTGGCGCAGGGAAGAGGCGAGAAACAGATAGCCGGTAACAAACAGAACCAGGGAGCTGATGACAAAGATGGCCGAGTACCACAGGGTCAGGCGGAAGCTGAGGGTTTGGCGGAGTTGCCTAAGAGGTTTTAAGAACATAGCCCACTCCCCGGATGGTTTGAATCATCTTGGGCTCGAAATCCCGATCCACCTTGTTCCGCAGGCGGCATACCAGGACATCCACCACGTTGGTCTGCGGGTCGAAACTGTAGTCCCAGATATGCTCCAGGATCATGGTCTTGGAAACCGCCCGACCCGGATGGCGCATCAAGTACTCCAGCAAGGCGAACTCCCGGGGTTGCAGGTCGATCTTCATGCCCCCCCGCATCACTTCCCGGGAAACCAGGTCTACCGTTAGTTCTCCAACCGTCAGGCGAGTGGGGTGGGTAGCCCCCGCACCGCCGCCAGCCCTACGAAGGAGGGCCTGGACCCGGGCCAAGAGTTCGGTAAAGGCAAATGGCTTGGTGAGGTAATCGTCACTCCCGGTCTCCAGGCCTTTAACCCGGTCGTCCACCGAGCGCTTGGCGCTGAGGATTATTACGGGGGTGTTGATCTGCTGCCGCCGCAGTTCCTGAATCAGGCTCAGGCCGTCCCGTTTTGGCAACATGATATCAATGACCGCGACATCGTAAGGCTCATTCAGGGCCATATGCAGGCCGTCTTCACCATTGGCGGCATGATCCACGGCAAATCCCGCCTGCTTCAGTCCCTTAATGACAAATGAAGCGATCTTTTGATCGTCCTCTACTACCAATACCCGCATAGTTTATAGTTTCTCATATCTTGAAGGAAAATTCATTTCGGAAATGCCCTGTCCCGGCCTAATGGTTGTCGAGACCGAACCCACAAATAGAGGCTTACTGGGAAGCCTCCTCCCCAGGTTATTCTCTCTTCTCTTTCCGGAACTCAATCCTTTCCAAGACCTTGGCGGTGCCAGTGGAAAGGGCTAAATCGGTAAGATCCTTACGACGCAGTTTCCGCAACCCTTTCTCCAAGCTGGTTTTAGTGATGGACAATAGCGGCCAGATCTCTTCCCGGCTGATCCCTGCCTCTAGCAAAGTCATGGTAACCAGCTTGGGGTCAAGGTCATAGGAAACTGATTGATTGGGACCATAAACCATATTCCCAACCTTCACAGAACCATTGGTTTTAATCCACTCCTTTAATCGGGCGACCAGTTCCTTCTCCATTTGCTGAAGAGTCAGAAGAAGGGAGGCAGCTTTTTCAGCATCTTCTCGGGTTGATGGGGCCATAATTTCCACCGGCACCAGGGCTTGGGCCATGGTGGGGCAATGGGTTGTAATTCCGCAAAGACCGCAGAAGGAACCGGGAGTGGGAGTGTATTCCTTATCTTGCTCAATGATGTTGATTCTGTCTGCCAGGATTTCCGGCACTCCATCGAGGTCCCGGGGTTCCAGGAGGACTTCCCGCTCCTTGCCGTAGCGAAGGAAGTGGAGCCGCAGGAGAATCTCCTGGGTGTCAGGATAGGCCACCCGCTTAAGCCCCCAGCCATAGGTTCGCAGTTGCAAGTCCTTCTCCACCGTCTCGGGCACTGCCCGGTTGCTCTTCCAGTCCAGGACCACAGCGAGGTTCCCCTGGCGAAAATGAAAATCCACCACCATACGAAAGTAAGCGTCTGCGGATGAAAACTCGCAGGGCTGCCAGTTGCGATCGAAGGCCAGCTTGTGCTCCACCCCATAGACTTCCAGGCCAGGAGGCAGGATGAACGAGTTATAAAATCTCTGCCAGATTTCCAGGACATCGGGCGAAGCATCTTTGGGGGCAGCCCCTTCCGCCCATTCCCAGTCGGTCTGCTGCTTTTTGCTGATGAGCCGCAGCAGGTAATCGGCGATCAGGGCATGAAGCATTTTTCCGGTGGTCATGGCTTCGTTGGATACCCTGGGAACTCCCTCCAGGATGACCTTCTTAAAGGCCCACGGACACTTCTCATACAGGTCGAGACGTGAGAAAGAATATTGAGTTAACTTTTTAGCCGACATGCTCATTCTCCCCTTCATAAAGCTTCGTCTCCGGGACCAGTTGAAAGTCCCAGGGATGGTGGTTAAAATTCTCGCCAATCTTTACTGAGGCTCTGCGCCGGGACGAAAAAGGGTTTATGGGGAAAGCCCTTGAATCGCCCCGGGACTCGCTTTAATCCGCATCGTTAGGGGTCAAAAGAGGGTCGGTTTGCCTTCTTCCGCCATTTCGCCTGGCGGCGAGGGCGGGGGTGGAGGCGGAACATTTCTGCCTTTGTTGGTTTTGGGATTAGGGGAGGGCTGGGGTGGCGGAGGCGGCGCATCCCAGGACACCGGCACGGTTTCTTCCGCAGATAATGGCTCTGATGAGGGGAAAGTTTCCTCAGGTGTTTCCGGTTTCTCCTCGACTACATGAGGGCTTGCATCGGGGGCCGGCACTGTTGAGGACCCCTCCCCAGGTTCCGATTCAGACTCCGGCGCCGCCTCGGGCTGCACCTCGATGGTTACCCCTTCGGGATAGAATTCTTCCTGTACCTCCCGCATTTCTTCCGGGGTCTCTTCCAAGTGCTCCAGGGCCTTCCGGGCCTCGGCCTCGATCTGGTCCATCTTGGCCCGGTGGTCCGCCCGCCGTTTGGCGATGTCGTAGCCGATCTTGGCCAGCTCCTGTTCGGTGCCGGGGAATTCCAGACTCACGATATAGACCACCATATTTTGCCCCGATCCGGGCACGGTCACGGTCTTGGGACTGAGGACCAGCTTCAGTGGGATACCCGCCAAGACGCCGCCGGTAATGGCCTGGATCAGTTTCAGAGAAGACATGATCGAGTTGACACTATTCCATGAAGTCGTCCTGAACTTCCACACTCCCCCTATCCGGTCCACCCCTTGGAGCAGCACCTGCAAGGTGCCGTTTGGCTTACAACGATCCTTACCTCCATAATTGGCCTCCAGGCGCAGGCAAGAGCAAGGGACAGCCTGATACTTGCCGTTTTCTCCCAGCCTCTGGGCTCCTTCCCCATCTCCGCAGCACCAGAGGCGGTTGCCGGTATAACAGGCATACCGGGTCTGAAAGTTGATGTCCGGATCGTTATAGAGCAGCATGACCGGAAGTTCTTTCAGTTTGCCGCCCTGGGGGGCCAATTTGCGCATCAACTCCAGGTCCGGGAGCATCCGGCCGGCAGCGTCCCGCTGCATGGTGGTGACCAGAAAATGATCCAGCTTCTTGGGGTCGGGTAAGGAGGTCCCATTGCTGAGACCCCCTCCCCTAAGGTAGGGTCGAGGACTGGCGCGCCTACGGTAGGGTCCGGTGGCTTCACCAGGGCTTTCGCCCTGGGCCTCAGT
>JAKAKP010000093.1 GCA_021813445.1 Deltaproteobacteria bacterium | reverse complement strand
ACCGGCCACCGATGGAGGAAACAGCCCAGATTTTTTCGAGAATTTGCCCGTCATAAAAGTACCAAATCGTCTACAAAGAGGACGATACAACATAATTGCTGGGGTTTTTCAACAGCCTGCTAGAAAGGGATAGGTGCGGCCATGCACCTGGGGGACCTGTCGCAGCAGACGCAGAAAGACCCGGGAAGTGCGCTCCAGGGCCCAGCTCTTATAAGGATGACGGAGCGTTGCCGCAAGCTGGGCGTCTTCCAGTTCGGCGTCACTGGGCTGGGGCCCGGTCACCTCGGCGCAGCCTGCCAGCAGCAGGAGGCAGAGAAAAGTCAACAGCAGGCCCCCGGCTCCCAATAACCTCTTATACCGAGTTGCAATAAAACCGCGGGAATTTTGTAGGGGGGCACCCATGTGTGCCCCCTGGCGTTTACAAAAACCCAATCCTCCAACCCCTAAAAACCATGTAATCATAGAATAAAAGCGCAATGGTTTCTGTGATCGCTGGGGCGGACACATGGGTCCGCCCCTACAGAAAAATTGCCGTTTGATTGCAAATAGGTATTAATCATTCCCATTCCTTCAACCGAAAACCGAAGACCAAAGACCGTACTAAAAAGCATAACGGCAAGAGAGCCCCACCGTGAGCAGGCGGTAGTTGTCGATCCATTCCCGGAAATAAAAAATGTAAGGATTGCAAAAGAAGTTATGGGCCATTTCCCATTCCAGGGCCGCCAGGCCGTGGAGAGCCGGGCCCCAATCGCCGTGCTGCGTCACTCCCTGGGCCGTGCCCTGAAGGATCAGAGTGGGCAGGCGAAAGATCTGGCGGTGGAAATCCAGCCCCAGCCCCAAGGCCAGGTATTCCCCGGGGCTGAAGTAGGCCTGCTGCTGGAACCGGTAGTTCGCCAGGTAAACATGGGGGGTTAACTCCAATTGCATGCGGGGCTGGCGCACGGGCTGCCAGGCCAGGCCCTGGTAGACCGTGAGCCTGCGGTTTTTATCGGAGAAGAAGGCCCCTCCGACGCTGCCCCGCCAGTCCAGCCCCGGACGGAATTGGTGGTTGGCGGCCAGGTCCACCTGATGGACTCCGGTGATCTGGGCCTTTTCCAGGTTTATCACCCCCTCTCCCTGGTAAAGACGGGGGTAGAGATGGGGGTCCTGATCAAAGATATCCCGGCGGCTGTAGGTCAGGGAGGCTTCGGTGCGGGAGCCCAGGAGGGCACCCACAGATAGGGAGCCGCACAAGCGGTTGTAATCATCCTTGCGGCCCCGCTCGATATCGGGATGCAAAAAATGGGTTTCTTGAAACACCCCCTGGTTGTTATAGAAATCGAAATAATCTTTGGTATTGCCATCAATCCTTTTCCAGTAGCGCCTCAGGATGATTTCCCCGGTGAGGCGCAGGCGCTCTTGGAGAGCCAGAGGCCCCGCGGCCAGGGCGACTTCGGCGCGGCGCAGGCGGTTGGCCGAAAAGGTGGTGGCATGATGTTTCTCGAGCCATTCGGGTAAGGATGGATTCATTCGCTGCCAATAATTTTGGGTTTTAATATTCTGATTGTATTCCCGGTATTCCAGCGCCAGTTGGGCCGGCAGCACCTTGGAGATCCAGAAACTCGCGGCCAGGCGGAAGATACCGCCATAAAGCTTGTTGCTGTCCGTGAAACCCACGGCTTCCGGGAGGATCAGAATTTTCCCCTCTGTGGGCAATTGCATCAGGGAAGCCAGGGAGCGGCCCAGGTATTCCCGATCGTAGCGGGAAAACTGCCAGGGGCGGTCCCCTTCATCCGGCCGCCTCTCCCCCCGGGCAAAGGGAAAACTCCGGGAAGCCACCTGGGGCCGCATCTGCTGGCGGATGTGCTCCAATTCGTTTAACAGCTCGATGTCCTGGGGGGCCTGCTTTAAGGCCTGGGCGAAAGCCCGGTAGGCCCCGGCCCAATCCCCCCGGCTCCGGGCCTCTCTGGCCCGGGCCACCCGGGCCGCCTGGGAATCAGGCTGGCTGCGGATGATCTCCTCATAGACCCCGGCGGCCCCTTTGTCCCCCAGGCCCTCCAGGTTGCGGGCCTTTTCCATCAGCAACTCTTCCCGGGGAACGCGGCCGGCAAGGAGGTCCAGGGTTTTCAAGGCTTCGCCGTAACTCCGCTGCAACCGGCAGGCCTGGGCCTTAAGCAGCATCCCTTGGGGGTAATCCGGATGCCCCTGGGGAATCTTTTGCACCGCGGCTTTAACTCCTTCGTATTGCCCCCGCCACAGATAAAGACGGGCTATTTCCAGAGCCGTGTCCGGATTACTGCCTGTTTGCTGCAAGGTCTTGAGGGCCTCCCCCCAATTCTTCTGCGCCAATTGGCCATTAAGTTTCAGGGCCTGGATGCGCGTATCCCCGGGCCGGAGGGCCAAGGCCCGGTCGTAATAATGGCCCGCAGTGCGGAGATCCCCCAGTTCCCGGGCCAGTTCCCCCAGGGCCAAAAGCTCCCCGGGACTGTCCGGCCAACGATGGTGCCGGCATTCCCGGAGCACATGGGACAGATAATCCAGTTTGCCCCCCTGGCGGCCCAGATTGCCGTCGAAAAAGGCCAGGGCTGCGATATATTCCGGGCTGTCGGCCTTAATGCCGGGGATGCGGCGCACCAGGCCATTCAGATCTGCATAGCGGGGCAAATGGGGCAAAAGATAGTTGAGAATGAGCAGAGAAGGATGATGGTAACGATTTTTCCGAAGGTTGAGGATGACCAGGTCACAGGCGGTGCGGACGATTTCCCCATTCTTCTCCAGGTCCGGGTGGTGGCAGAGGGCTCGGGCCACCCAGGCCCGTTCTTCCAGACCCAGGGGGGAAGGAGGTGCTCCTTCCTGCAGCCAGCGCCGGGCTTCCCCCCAGTCCCGGGCCAACCGGTGTTTCTGGGGAAACTGGGAACAAAACAGCCGCAGGGCCCAGCGCTGGGCTTCCGGCCAGTCCCGGTTGGCCAGCGTAGCCTCAATCTGGGCGGCAAACACCGCCCGGTCCCCCGGCCGGTCCGGGCCCACGCCCGCCTGGACCACCCGCAAAGCCCGGAGGACTTCCAGGGCTTCCGGGGCCCGGCCAAGATAGATCAAGACCTGGGCTTGCTCCAGACAAGCCCTCCGATCTCCTGGTTCTTTCTGCAGGAAGCGCTGATAATGCGCCAGCGCCGCGTCCAGGTCCCCCAGCCACAGAGAGAGACGGGCCTGCTCCCGGATAAGCCGGGGCTCCTCCGTGGGGGAACAGGCTTTTAGTTCCCGGGCCGCGGCTTCCCACCGGCGGTTTTGCAGCAGCAGGGCGACGCGCTTGAGGCGGAGCACCGGACTGTCTTGATGTTTCAGGACCGCCGCGTATTGCCCCAGGGCCTCCTCCCGGGTCTCCGGGCGGAAGGACAAAATCTCGGCCAGTTGCCCCCGCACCGCATCATCTCCAGGTTTTTCCCGGAGATAGGCCTGGAAGTAATGGGCCGCCCGTCCCCAGTTCTCTTGATAGAAATTGAGCTGCCCCAGGAAGAGGAGGATCTTGGGATTCTTGGGGGCACGGCGGTGCAGAGGCCCCAGGGTTTCCAGGGCGTCGCGGTAACGCCGGGCATAGGAATAGGTCAGGGCCGCCTCCCAGGCCAATTCCCCTTTGAGGAGCTGCCGCCGGGAAGCCTCATCCCAGAAGGCCGCGGCCTTGGCAAAATGCCGTTTCCCGGCGTAGAGCCGGGCCAGGCTGACGATGGTTTCTTGATGGGTGTCGCCCGCCTGCCAGGCCTGCTCGTAAGCTTGCAGAGATTTGGTGAAATCCCGGGTCAGCAGCAGTTCCAGGGCATACCAGCGACGCATCTCCATATCCGGATTATTCTGCATCTGGGGGCCCAGCACCGCCGCGGCTTCAGCGTGGCAGCCTTTCTTAGACCAGAGGCGGGCCAGCGCCAGAGCGTATTCCTTTTGGCCTTGATGCTTCCCGTAGAGCCAGAGGTATTGGCTCAAGGCCTGGTCTACGTTTCCGGCCGCGTCCGCGGCCTTAGCCGCCTCTTGGCGCAGGGCCGCATCATCAGCAGCCCGCTCCAGCAAGCGCTGGTAGATCTGGGTGGCCGCCTGGTAATCCCGCAGCCAGTAATGGAGCAGGGCCAGGCGGTGCAGGGCTTCCTGGTCCTCCGGGGACTGGGCGGCTTCCTCTTCCTGGAGGGGAATGGCCTCCTGAAACCTCTCCAAGGCCACTAGCAGGTCCAGTAACTTGCGGCGCACCTGGGGGTCGCCGGTATCCTCGTAAAGACGCTGGTAGTAGGTCACGGCCACCACTCGGTCGGCATTGCTACGGGCGGCAAATTCCGCGGCAAACTGGCAAATTTCCCGGTCCAGAGGGTGTTCCTGGAGATAGGCCGAGAGCAGCTTCAGGGCCGCGGCCCTGTCTCCCAGATACTCCAGGGCCAGGGCCTGGCCTTTCAGGGCTCCGGTGACCCGGTGGTCCCGGGCCCACACCCGGCGGCAGACCTCCAGGGCTGCCTGAGGCTGGCCGGATTCCAGGCAGAGGAAGCCAAAAAAGGCGCCGTATTGGCCCTGATCCGGAGCCCGGCCCCAGGCCTTCCGGGCCAGCTCCAGGGCCCGGGGGATTTCCCCGCGGCTGGACACTTCCCGGGCTTGCTCATAGAGGGCGGCCGCGGACCGCCAGAAGTCCGGGTCCTGGCGCCAGACCAACCACAAGATCAGACCCAGGAAAATCACGGGAAGGACCCATGCCAGCCAACGCACCTTAGCCGCCATAGACCAACCTCGGATCCGCAGCCGGGCTCCATTGGGGCTTGACCGCGGCGGCCAGCACCAGGTCCGCCAGCACCCAGATAATTCCCGCGGAAACCACGGCATTGACGGCAATCAGACGGGGCGAGGCCCATCCCAGCCACAGGGAGAAGAAAGGCACGGTGAGATGCAACATAATCAAGCCCAGGTGCGGGATTAGAGGCCACCAGGGTCCGGATAAGGCAAAGGGCTGGCGGTTGTTGACCCGGTATCGGGGCTTGTGTCCCGGGGGATAAAACAGGGCCGCCAGGACCGCGGCCCCGTAAACCGGAAAAAGGCCGCACATGATCTTAATCTGCTTGAGCGGCTGGAGTCCGGCAAAAAGATAGCGGAACATCAGGACGGTGGCCAGCAGATAAGCGCCCCGCAGCCCCCAGTAACCCGCCTCCTGCCCCAATAAACTGGGGGCGCCCCCCCAGTACGCGAGCAGAGGAAACATACAAAAAAGGGGAAAAGCCAGCCCGCTCACTAAATAACTCAGCATGACCAGCAAAAAACGGCGGCGCTGCTTGCAGGTGAGGCCGGATTTCCAGAGGGGGGTGTCCCAAAAAAAGAGCCGCATGGTATCCAGGCACCACTGGTAACGCTGGCGATAAACCCCGGCCAGGGTATGGGGCGCTAGGCCCTGGGTCAGGGCATGGGGGAAATAAATGCCCTTCCAGCCCCGGCTTAAGAGTTCGTAGGAGGTGGTGACATCCTCCAGGATGTTCCAGGTGGCAAATCCGCCCATCTCCTCCAGGGCCCGGCGGCGGTAAATCACCCCGGAGCCGCAGGAAAGCACGGCATTGGTCTGGTCGTTGCCCGGTTGCACGGCATCGTAAAAAACCTCATCCCGGTTGTAGAAAGGATCTCCATCCGGCAAAAAAAAGGCTTGCTTGGTCTGCACATAAGCCAGCCGGGGCAAACGGAAAAAACCCGCCAGGCGGGTGAGAATCTCCGGAGCCGGCACCTGGTCGGCGTCCAGCACCAGGATCAGCTCACCCCGGCTCTGGCTCAAGCCGAAATTGAGATTGCCGCTCTTGGAATCCTGCAGGGACAACCCCGCCCGGGGGCGGGAGAGATAGTGGCATCCCAGGGATTGAGCCAGGTGCGCCACCTGCTCCGAGCCTTCATCATCCAGAACGTAAACCTGAAAAGGGCGGTACGAGATGCGGGTCACCGCCCGGAGCGTGGTGCGGATCACCTCCAGAGGCTCTCCGCAACAGGGGATAAAGATATCCACTTCATAGGACGCGACTGGCTCTAGGCCGCTGGGGTGATGGAAACGCAAATGCCAGGCATCGCTCGCCAGAATAGCCAGAAGCAGGAAGGATAAGGTTTCTGCGGCCAGGAAAACCAGATCCTGCCAGACCGGATGGGTGAACACCAGCCAGCCCACCCAGAGGATATAGGCCACTCCCAGAACGAAGGTCAACAGGGAAAAAAACGAGGCCAACAAACGCCGGCAACGGTCCTCATATTCCCGGTGGCGCCGGTAAGAAAGACGGCCGCGCCAATCCAGCCAGAAAAAAGTAAAAGGATTCTTACTCACGCAAGAATCCTCCGGGCACCCAGGGATACCACCATCTGAAGGAAGCAGGACCGGCCGGTCAGCCATATTGCCTCCAAGGACCACTTCAAGTCAAGTTGTCAATGGCAGGGATCCAATTTGCGGAAACAGTATTTCCTTTTACCACCCCGGTAAAGAAAGTGTAAATAGTTTTGTGTAAAATTTTTAATAATCACTAGTAGTTAACTATAATTTTTACAAAAATTAACGATTTTCAGTTGATCAACTGGCTTATTTCTTGGGATAAAATGACCAGAAACCTGTGATACCCACACAAGCTGAAAGAAGAAATCCTGAACTAGGTTGCAGAGGCGGGAGTGAGTCCGTGGTACTCCTTATACCACTGAATGAAGCGGGGAATGCCAGTGGCAATGGGGGTGGTGGGCTGGAACCCCAGTTTTTCTTGGGCCCGGCGAATATCCGCAAAAGTAGCCGGGACATCTCCCGGCTGGATGGGCAGCATTTCCTTTTGGGCCCCCACCCCCAGCTCCTGTTCCAGAAGGGCGATTACCTGGGTCAACTCCTCGGAGCGGTGATTGCCCAGATTAATAATTTCGTAGGGGGCCAGGTCGGGGACCATGAGCGCAGCCATGGTGCCTTGGATGATGTCATCGATATAAGAGAAATCCCGCTGCATCCGTCCGTAGTTAAACACCTTGATGGGCTTGCCCTGGAGCATGGCCGCGGTGAAAAGCCACAGAGCCATGTCCGGCCGTCCCCAAGGGCCATAAACCGTAAAATAGCGTAACCCCACAGTGGGCAAGCCGAAAAGATGGGTATAGGAGTGGGCCATCAGCTCATTCGCCCTCTTCGTCGCGGCATAAAGACTGATGGGGGTATCCACCCGCTGTTCCTCCGAGAAGGGCAGTTCCGTCAGCCCCCCATAGATACTGGAGCTGGAAGCATACACGAACCTCTCTACTCCGGAACGTTTGGCCACCTCCAGGAGATTGAGGAATCCCTCCAGATTGGCCTTCTGATAAGAGAAAGGGTTGACCAGGGAGTAGCGCACCCCGGCCTGGGCCGCCAAATTACAGATTTTTTGGGGCTGGTGCGCGGCAAACAGACTCTCTAACCCGGCCAAATCGACGAGATCCCCTTCGATGGACGTAAATCCTGGGAAATCCCTCAGTTGCCGGTCCCGGTCCCGTTTTAAGGCCGGGGAGTAATAGTCATTAAAATTGTCCAGGCCCACCACTTGCGCCCCTGCCGCCAGCAAGGCTCGGGACAGGTGATAGCCGATAAAGCCGGCGCTGCCAGTTACCAGAAAAGTATAATCCTTTATTTGCGAGGTCCATGACGACATGTCCCCGATTATAGTAAATGCCCGGGGCAATCACAATCGGTAAATCCCTGGAGATTGGCAATATCCTGGGATTGTCAGGGGGGCCCGGGATGATTATCTTCAAGGGAAAATCAGAAGAAAGGGAGGCCCATTATGTCCGCTCTGTCTCTTAAGGAACGCATGGCAGATATTGATCCAGTCATTACCAAACTGGTCGCCAGCACCGGGGCAGCCCGAGATGCGTTTAACCGGCATAGCCGCAGCAGCGTGGAGGAAATGCTAAATTTGAGTCGGACTGCGGCCCAGGAAATTGAGGCCGCATTTAAGAAAATGGAAAAAGAGAAGACACAGGACCCGGAGTGGCAACGCCTTTGCGGCATTTACAAGCATCTACAGATCATGTCCCAGAGCCTGGGCGCCCTGGCGGACCCTATCCAAAAAAAGATTAAAGACGCGGTGCTTTTTTCCGATAAAGCAGTCTCTCAGACCAATTATCTGTTTGATACTCAGGCAGGAATATTGCGTTCCGTGTTGGATATCTTCAAGACCGACAATGACTTTCTGAAAAGATACACGGAAACGGAAGCCCGGAACCTGATCCAGGCTTGCAGCAACTTTGCCACCGAACATGAAACCCGGTTGATTGAGGGGGTCTGCCTGCCCCAGGCTGCGCCCATCTTTCTGGCGCTCCTCGAGAATATCCGCATCATCGGGCAACAGGAAAGGGATATCGTCAAGCTTCTGGCCTGAGAGGATGGTGGGCAAAGGAAGGGGCAAGGAGCCTTGGCCTTGCCAGCAATCCCGTAATTACCGGAATCAGGGCCGGGGGCGGCACTAGTTTTACTGACCCCTGCCCCCTAGCCCACGATCCGTCCCACCAGCGTCAGCACTGATCCCGGCAACAGTCCCAACCATAAAAGCAGGAACAGGATCACCGCCCCGGCCAGGACTCCGGAAGGCTCAGGCCGGGGGACGGCCGGTCCTGCCGCCCGGGG
>JAKAKP010000142.1 GCA_021813445.1 Deltaproteobacteria bacterium | reverse complement strand
CTGGGACTGAATGATCTCGCTAATAACCCGGAAAAACTTCGTTCGATGACGAATTTTCCATATCTTAATATTACCTGTTAGATGGCAACTTGGTATGAGTCGCTACTAACGGAGTTTCGAGACAAATTTTTTGACCGCGATCCGGAGTCAATTTCACCTGAGAAAGTCTCTTGTTTTTTGTCGCTCTCAACGATGGCTGTAAACAACTAACTAAAAATCCGCGCTTTTTTACCTCAAAGCTTTCTTTAATTTCATCCGCAATAATCTGGAGGACCGGCTTCCAAAACCTTGCGGCACGCCCATGCTTAAACAGCTCTCTCGGCCGGGGAAACTGGCGCGCCGGCAAATTCATGAGAAAGGGACCATTGATGAGATCATCTTGCGCACTACCAAATTATTCTCAAATGGCGCAAACGGATGATCAGCTATTCTTGCTCAAGTCTCTTCCTATCCGATTGTTTCAACAAAAATTTATTGATTTTTAATTAAAATTACTTTATTTCCGATTAAGTAACGGTGCAGTAAAAATTGTTATACAAAAAAAATTTATGCAAAAAATTATTAGCATATAGTTAGCAAGGGAACAGGATGAGCTGGAAGCAACGGTTGCCAGGTTGAAAACGCCGGTGAAGTAATGCGGTTCTGCCGGCAAGTTGCGAACTGATCCGGAGGTGTTTTATGCCCCAGTGCCCAATTTGCAACGCGGCCGTTTGGGTGGGCCAGCAATACTGCACAACCTGTACGAACCCCCTTCCCAATACGGATGAAGAGAAATATATTTGCCCCCAATGCGGCATTCCCCTGGCCACCCCCCAGGAAATCTGCCAGAGCTGCAAAGTTACCCAGGAGATTTCTGAGATTCCTGCCGCGACCTCTTCGAGGACTTGGAGACTCCCGCTCAGGGTCCCAAACATTTGCATCGGCGCTGGTTTGCTTAGCGTGGCTCTGCTCTTGGTCTTCTTTTTTTATAAAAATCTTGGACTTCCTCAGTTGTTGATAGCCCCGTCATTACCAGCCGTTTCAGAGCAAGTTCCCATTGCCCCGCCCGTCCCTGCGTCAGAAAAGACCCCTGCGGTTTCCAAGGTTGCAGCAGTCCAGAAACTCAAGGTCACCTCAGCACCGACAGTCTCTTCTTCACCGGCAGTGACGGGCCCAGCGCCATCATTGCCCAGGTATTTTGTGAATACCTACGAACTGACTGTCCGGGAAGGCCCCAACATGGATGCATCCTACATCGCCTTCCTCAACTTCAAAGACGAGGTGGACCTCCTGGAAACCTCCAATGGCTGGGGAAGAGTACGCGACAGGCGACGCAATATCGTCGGCTGGGCCTACATGCGTTACTTGGAGCGGTCGTTGGCTGACGGCCCGGAAAATGTTCCCAAGCATCAGCTTCCGGGCCCCAAGAAGCCGGAGTAAATATCTTCTAATTCTTCCCGAGTCATGTAACAGCGGATGTCACAGGCTCCGAGACTTCTTTCAGTCTGGAACTACTGGAAGAGCTGCTTAGTTGAACTTCAAGGTCAACCAAGAGCTGGGACCTATTCTTTCGGTTCTCTTGGCCCATTTGCAGATTATTGATTTGTTAACTTAAAATAGGGAAAATTTAAACCAGTTATTAACCCGCTGGACCTGACTCCTGCTTGATGGTGTCCCCTGCGGCTCTAATGATCAGGCGCTACGCGCAGTTTAAGCAGATTCTTTCTGGTTCTCTTGCTTTTGGTCTTCGTTCTTCTCTTTATGTTGCCAGGGGTACTCCACCCGCCTATGAAACGAGGCTTCCAGCGTGTGTACCAACACCTGGATGATCGTTGCTATCTCTCTGGTAGAGAGGTTGCATTCATCGAATTGGCCATCTGTAATACGATTCAGGATAATGTGGCGGATCATGGCTTCGAGGTTTGCCCGGGTCGGCTCCTCCAGGGTTCGCGAGGTGGCCTCCACGGCATCCACGATCATGAGAATTGCGGCTTCCACACTCTGGGGTTTTGGTCCTGCATAGCGAAATTCTTCCTGATTGACTACGGCCTCCGGATTTTCTTTCACGGCCTTATCGTAGAAATATTCTATCAGCAAGGTGCCATGGTGCTGGGGAATGAAATCCGCCACGATCTCGGGCAATCCCGCCTCCAGTGCGATCTTCTTGCCAATCTTGACATGATCCATAATGATTTTGGTGCTCTCCCTGGCGGGTAGGGCGTCATGGGGGCTTTTCTTCCCGAAGAGATTTTCCACATAAAAATCTGGGTTCGCGGTCTTGCCGATGTCATGATAGTAAGCCGCTACCCTCAGGAGCAGGCTATTCGCGCCGATGGCCTCTCCCAGGGCAGAGGCGAGGTGGGCTGCGGTCATGACGTGCTGGTAGGTCCCCGGCGCCTTGGTCAAGAGTTCGACCATGAGCGGCTGCTGGAGGTCGCTGAACTTGTTCAGTTTGAAAGTAGAAGTATAATGCCAGCTCAGTTCCAGCAAGGGCAGGAGGAGAAGGACTAATGGCCCTGCAGCCAGGCCGCCGGCAAAGGCCCAACCCATGGGGTCAAGCAAAGGGGAATTGCTGGCGGCCGCCAGGGAGGCCCATCCCGGGCCCCAGGAACTTGCTTGTGAAAGCAGCACCATCGCTGCATTGGTGGCTCCCACCAGCAGCGCCGGGATCAGAATGTGGGAGCGTTTGTGGATACGGAAAGAGGTCAGGATGGCCACCAGTCCTCCAAACATGAGGAAAAGAAAGATCCCCAGATTCCGGCAGGAAAAGAGGCTGATCAGGATGGCCCCTAATATGACGGTAAAGGTTATGGGGACTTTTTCCTGGTGCAACAGCACCAGCAATAAAGGCAGGATAGCAAAGGGCATGACATAGACGGGATAAGGAGTAAAAAGGAGGCTGGCTTTAGACACCAGAAGAGTTAAAGTCAACACGCTGAGGAAGAGCTGGTAGGGAGGTTCAATACGCCGATAAGGGGAAAATATTTTGGAAAGCAGCAAATTGTATAGCAACACGGAGAAGCATATTATGAATAAAATCCAGGGGAAATGGTTATATAGGTCTTTTGTTTCGGCCTCCTGCCTGGCCGCCAGCAAAAGCAAATCCTTCTCATTCAGAACTTTACGAAAGGGAACTAACACCTCTCCAGGTCTATAAGTTATGACCGGTAACGGATACCGCTGCATTATCTCCTTAATTTCTCTGTCATTTTCCTTCTGATCATATCTGAGGTTCGGTTGCAGTGTCGCCAGCGATATTTGCAAAATCGGATCCAATATTCTTGGGTCAACCTGCCAGAATAATTGGTGCACCATTTCCTGCAGAGCAAATCGCGCCTTTTTTAGGGAGATGATGTCATTGGTAGAAAAGGCATTGATCCTGATGGGATCAGGATAGAGCACCCGGAAAGCCTTTTTGCCTCTAAGGGGTTCCGTATCTTCGGTTATCTTATTTTGGGATATGGATTCCCGGGTGGCTACAATGCCGGCCAGAAGATTTTTGAGATCAGGGTATCTCAGAAGCCGCATGGCCGCGTCCCAACTGATCGCCATCCCGAATTCTTTTTTCAGGTAGCCGATGAGGGCGCCCCGGCCAGTTCTGCCTTGAGACTGGAATTTGAGAACCGCAGTGGTGAAATCCTCCATGCCGTTCTTGGCGGAGGCCCGGGCAGGGCTATAAACATAAATGGGGGTACGCCGGGCGATGGCAGCATCCCGGAGGCCCTTAAAAACCTCTTTCTGATCGAAATCGAAGGAACTCTGGGATCGGAATGTCAGCAATGCAGTTTCCCCAGGTTTAGGAGCCCGGAAAAACAAATAGATATCCTCTAGATAGCAGGTCGATAAAGCAATGAGGATAAAGGCGAGGTTCAGAAGCAGTTTGAGCTTGTTCACCCGGAATATGTTAGCGCCTGAAGAGACTGCTTCCAGATATGACATTTTTTGCCCATAGTTAGGTGATTTCTCAATTCGAATCGATAATTTTACGCCTAAGGAGAGGACAAAATGTGAGACAAAAACTAACTTAAATCTAAGAACTCAATATTAAAGATCAAGAAGCCTGACGCCTATTCTTTCTTTCGGGGCCTGCTGCACCATGCCCTTGACTTGCAATTTCGCCACAGGGTCAGAGAGTTAAGGCCCACCGGCTTTCCTCCCGGTCTTTTCTCTGGCCGCCCTCTTAGCCAAAGTCTTTTCTTCAGCCAGGGGCACGCTCGTTACATAGCGCATAATAAATTCAAAGCCGGGAAAGCGCCGGGGCAGGCGCATAATATGCAGGTACCGGATAGTTATGGAGAACCGGTCCAGCCAGGAGGACAAGGGCCAACCGATCACCACCACCACTTTGCGGTCAGGAAATTCACTCTCCATCATCTCCAAGATGGCCACGATCTCCTGGTAGAGGCTCATTTGGGAAAGGGGAAAGCGGAAATGATTGGGCCCTATCTTGGGAGGGAGGCCCCGGCGGGGTGAATAGAAAGTTATATAGGCACTGTTCTTGCCGCTGATACCCCGCTGCACCCTTTCCCGGCCGGGGGCTTTTTCTTCCATGCCGTGCTTCGGCTCTTTAGCCCGGCGGAAAAAGAGGTAGACTGCTTCACTCCTGCAGTCACGGAGATAGGCGGCTAAATCTTCCAAGGCGTCGCCCCTGGCGATGGCCTGGATTTCCGGGGCCCGCCGCCGGGCTACCATAAGCCCGGCAAAGAGCACCAAAGTGGTGACCGAGGCCCATAAAATGGTGCCGTGGACCTTCACCGCCGCCAGGAAGACAAAGCAGCTCACCAGGATGATCCAGAGGCAGAGGGTGCCGACGCGGTTGGTGTAATACTCGATCTCAGAAGTGCCCTGGTAATAGCGGTAGATGAGCAAGGCCCCCAAATTGATGCAAAAGCTGGCCAGCAGACCGATGGCGTACATATCCGCCAGCAAGGCCTGCTGGGCCCCGGTGATGAGAATGATCACCGAAAAGAAGGTCGCGTTCAGCAGATGAATGCGGTAAAGAGAGTCCTGGCGGTTGACCGCAATGAGCCAATGGAAGCGGTAGCGCGCGGCCGCCCGTTCCATCAGTTCACTGGAGGCCACAAACGCAGTGTTGATTGCCATCGTCAGGGTGAAAGCCGCCAACACGGCCACCAGGAACCCGAAGCCCCGGCCGTTCAAGAGGGCGGCAAAATGGGGGATGAGGTCCATCTCATGCCGGGCAAAATCAATGGGCGCGGTCAAAGCCAGGACCGCGATGAGAGGCGTGATCAGCCCCACGGTCAGGGCCAAAAACCAGTAGGCTTTACGGATATCCCGCCACCCCCGCACCAGGCCCGCGGTCTGGATCACCGACTCGATTCCGGAATAAGCCAGAATACAAAAAGCTATATGCGAGATAACGGCGCCGTAGTGGTCCAGCCAGGACCCCCGTTCCATGGTTTTGAAGGCGCCGGCGACCGCAGCCTGAAGGCGCGCCGGCGCGCCCAGCTTCCCGAAGTCCACCAGGCCGGAGACGACCAGGTTCAAAATGACAAAGGCCGCCAGGATAAATACTCCGAAAGTAAAACGGGCATTGGCTTTAATGCCGGCAATATTCAACCCGGCGACCAGCCACAGGACCCCCAGGGAGGCCCACAGCTGAAAGGGATAAGAAGAGGCGTAGGGAGTGAAGGAAATGGCGTTGGCCACCGCGCTCACCGCGGAGATACAGGCGGTGATGGTGTAGTCCACCATGATGGAGGCCACGGCCACAAAGGAGATCACGGGTCCCAGCACCAGGTAGGAGAAAGAATAGACGCCGCCGCCGATAATGTTGTTGCGCTCCAGGATTTCCCCGATTTCCGTGAACCTGGTGGACATGAAGCGAATCAGCAGGCTGGTTAAGGCGATGAAGACCAGGGCGCCGGGGCCGATAAAACGGTAGGCTTCCGCGGGCACGTAGAAGATGGAGGTAAATTCATCCATCAGGGTGATGACGCCGATGGCCAGCCAGGTCAACCACCAGCGCCGCTTCTGGTGATAGGTCAGCAGCTCCCGGCGGGTCAGCAAAAAGATAAACAGGCCCGACAGGACCAGGTTGAGAACGATGAGGGCTAAGGCTTTCACCAGGTTGTCCCTGCAGCCCGGCAAACATTGAGGGCCTGGTGCAAATGGACCCCCGCGCCTTCCATCGTGGGTTTGCTTTGCCAGACTTTGCTGATTTTCCTGATTTGGCCCATGCCATTGATCCGGTGATAGGCTGCCTTGACGCGGCTGCGGCCTTTGGCGTCCTGCCTGCACGTCGTTGGCTGGTCGTAGGTTTTCCGGCCCCACTGGCCACGCTGCCCAGTGGCAGGCAACGGCCGATGCGGCTTCAGGGTTTTAAGACTATCCGGTACCGCGCTTTGCCCTGGCGCAATCTCTCCAGGGCTTCATTCACTTCGCTGAAGCGAAAGGACTCTATGGCAGGCTGAATGTGGTGCCGGGCCGCAAAGTCCAGCATCGCGGCGATGGCCCCCGGACTGCCCGTGGGACTGGCAGAAAGGGATTTCTGGCCGGACAGCAAGGGGATTAGCGGCACGGCAATGGGTTGAGTCACTAATCCCACCAGGTGCAGGCGGCCTTGGGGCCGCAAAGCTGCGATATAAGACTGCCAGTCCAAAGGCACATTCACCGTGGACAGGATAAAATCCAAGGAGTTGGCCGCCTTCTTCAAAGCCTCGGAGTCCCGGGAGTTGATAAAGTGGTGGGCGCCGAAGCCCTTGGCTTCCGCCTCCTTCTCCGGGTTGCTGGAGAAGGCCGTCACCTCGCAGCCCCAGGCCCGGGCAAATTGCAGGGCCATATGGCCCAGTCCCCCGATGCCGACAATTCCCACCCGGGCCGTGGGTTTCACCTGGGCCAGCAGCAGCGGGTTGAAGACGGTGACGCCGCCGCACATCAGGGGACCCGCGGTTTCGGGGGGCACCTGGTCGGGCAAAGGAATGACCCAGGCCGCGTTGGCCCGGACCCGCTCGGCAAAGCCGCCGGTGCGGCCGAGGATGGTCGGCGCCACGGAGGCGCAGAGGTGGTTATTGCCGGATTGGCACCATTCGCAGGTCTGGCAGGAGTCGGCGAACCAGCCCACTCCCACCCGTTGCCCCTCCGTGAATCCCTGGGCGCAAGGGCCCATGGCCGTGACCGTGCCGATAATTTCGTGTCCGGGAACCAAAGGATAGCGGCTGATGCCAAGCTCGTTGTCCACCATACTGAGATCGCTGTGACACAGCCCGCAGTATTCGACTTTGATCTCAACCTGGGCGTCTGCCAGGGGACCGGGATCGAATTGGAGGGGCTCCAGCCTGCCCCCGGGTTCTTTTGCGGCATATCCTTTGATCATTGTTAATCTCCTCTCCTGTGGCTGGCCAGCGCCTTGACCGCGCGGGTGGCGATTTCCGGCAGAGGCTGATTCTGGACACCGGAGGCGCCCAGGTTCACCGTGACCCGCAGGGCTTTCAATCCCTGGGCCCCCTGCAAGTCCTCCAGCTCCACATCCTCCGCCCCCGCCTGCAGCAGCCCGGCCGTCTGGAGATAATCGATATACTCCAGGTATTCCAGGCCCTCCTGCCTTTGGGAGTAGACGATGGCAATTTTGCCCGGTTGCGTCAGCCGTTCGGACTTGCCTTTGATGACGGCCTTGTCGATGCGTTTCTTGATGATCTGGTGGCGGATATCGTAGGCCCCCTCCACTTCGAAGTGGCGTTCGTCCGGACTGAAGAAGATGGAGAGCGGCGAATCCTGGACCAGGATCAGGTGCGAGGTTTCCAGGGGCACGGACAGTTTGTCTTTGATTGCCACAGTGCGCCGCACCACTTCACAGACAACCATGAGCTGCCAGAGGCGCAGGTTTTTCAGATACATGGGATGGAAATTGCCGTTTTCCACCATGCTCGCGCCGATATAGATGGTATGTTCCACCCCGTCGGTCTTGAGTTTTTCGAAATAGTGGGGGAAATATTCCTGGGCCTTGGCCTCCTCCTCATCCAGATACGCGGCGATGATTTCATTAATGAGCTTGAGACTCTCTTCAAAGTCCCGCCGGCTCTGGTAAATGGTCTTCATCTGGGGATCCAGCGCGGCCCGGTAGGCCGCGATCTTCTCGGCCACCGGCGCGCCGAAACCAGCCAGTTGGTCAAACATGGGTTCGACGGTCTGCTGGATGAAAAGGGGTTTGGTGACCTCGTCTCCCGCATTCAGGCCAGTTCTCATGCCGTTGATATGTTTGTCCAGGCGATAACTGCAAGCCGCGAGAATCGGCAAGGGCCGGTGTTCATGGGCGAGTTCCAGGATTTCCTGAGCCAGGCGGAAGTGTTCGATGAGATCGGTGCGGATGGCGGCATTACGATGGTCACTGGACTTCCTGATATCCGACACCGCGAACAGCGGATAGACCTGATGGAACACAATGGGTTCCAGGCCGGCCCCTCCTTCGTCCTTATGCTGGATATAGTGCAGGGCAGCCTGCTGAAAACGCCATTCCACCGAGGGGTGGATGGCGGTGAACTCCTCTTTGATGACGGCCTGAATCTTTTGGTTCAATTGCTCCAGACTGCGATTCAAGGCCACCGCAAACAGCGGCAGAACCGGCAGCAGGTTGGCCGTGTTCAGGGCGTTCAGCGCCCCGGCCCGGGTCGATTTGAGCCCCAAGGTTCCCAGGAGCCTGTCCTGATAGATGAGAGGGGCGACGTAAACACTCCGGTACCCATGCTCCAGCATCCGCTCTTCCAGGATCGTCCTCTTGGGATAATTGCTCAGATCTTCAATGACCAGGGGCCCGCCCCGCTCCATCACCTGGGAAAAGATTGATCCCTTGAATTCACTGCGTTGGTAATGGGTGGCATTCTCCAAGACACAGCTCGTTTCCGGCTTTTTATGGCTATGGGGCAAGGTGAGGATCTGTTCACCCCGGATGGCGGCCAGACCCAGGGAAAGATCTCGCTCTTGCAGGTAGACCTGCAATTTTTCCTGGAGGCCGGTAAAACCATCCTGCTGAAAAATCGTCTCCTTTTCGAACAGATCCGCTTGCAGGGCCGATAACATCTCCCGGGCCGTCACCTCCGCCGCCCGGAACACCCCAAAACCCTCAAATTCGAAATGCTCCGGCGGGATCAGTTCCATCCACCTCTTCAGGTCGGCAACGTCAGCCAGGAGCCGGTTCAGGTCTGCTGCCGATAAACTGCGAGGCTTTCCCAGCACCTTGAGTTCCAGGAATTTTGGATCCAGGACAATATTGAAGAACCGGTCCAGTCCGGTTTTGGGACATTTGGCCCTGGCAATCAGAGGGGTATCCCAGTTGAGGTCAAAGCCGTAATGCTTCTGGTGGATATAGAGATACGCCTTGAGGAGCCGCCCCCACTGCCACTGTTGGGGGTCGATATTCAACTGCGGCGTAAAACCTTGTCCGTCCATCCGGAACAGGGTCTTGAAAGCCGGAGTGGCATAAAAGCCGGTGAACTGGAAAGGCACGAAGGCCGCGGCACAATCGCTCTCCCAAAACGCCGGGGGAAAAACCACGCTCATCAGCAGCTCGATGAGTTCCTGGTGATTTTCCAGGATGCTAATATCCTCGATGGGTTCCCGGAGCTCCGGATGGTTTTCCAGCTTTTGGCGAATAACCGGCCCCAGGGAGCCGATCCCGCCTTTGTCTGCGGCCAATATGCCTTCCCAGAAATCCAACAGCGGTTTCAGGCTCAGCCTGCTCTTGAAAGGAAATTTAACGTTTCGGGGTTTCATCACACCCTCTGCATATATCGAAATCAGTTGCCTTTCAAAAATTAATCACTGGGCCACGGCCGATCAAGGGAGGGAAAATCAGAGGAGATACTGCGCCGCGAGGGGCGGATAATTGACCCCTAAGGCGCATCTAATTTCTAGGTACCGCGGTGGGGATTACGGAGCATAGCTCAAAAGCATTTCTCGCGGGACAGGCGCGGTGAAATCAATGGACATCATGAGGCTCAGAATGAAGATGGTCAGAATGGAGAAAATAAAAAGCTTTTTGGCCCAAAGCCGCTCATCGGCTGCCTGATAGCCCGGCCGGGCCAGATACAGCCAGGACAGGCCCAACACGAGTGCCACCGCCAAGGTGCGGTAACCGGTGTACCCCCCGAAGGTGAGCATCAGCGCGGCGGCCATAAAGGCCAGGATATAGCCCACCATATGCCTTTGGGCCGCGGCGGTTCCCTGCCTGACCGGCAGCACCGGGATGCCTGCAGCCCGGTAATCATCAAACCGCAAGACCGCGATGGCGTAGCAGTGAGGCAACTGCCAGAGGCTGAAGACCGCCAATAAGATCCAGGCCCCCAGGTCGAAGCGGCCGGTGACCGCGCAATAGCCCGCCAGGGGCGGTGCGGCCCCCGCCAGACTGCCGATCAAGGCGGCGTAGACGGAATGGCGCTTCAGGTACAGGCTGTATACGCCCACATAAATCACTAGCCCCGCCAGCACGATGACCACGGCCATGGGGTTGGTGGCCGCCCAGAGCAGGGCCAGGCCCGCCAGGCCCAAGAGCGTGGCATAGGCCAGGGCGCTCCGCAGGGAGATGAGCCCCTGGGCCAGGGCGCGGCGGCGGGTCCGCAGCATTTTCCGGTCCATGTTTCTATCGACACAGTTGTTGAAAACGCAGCCGGAAGCCACCACCAGGCAGATGCCCATGAGTGTCGCCGGGAGAGAGACGCCCTCGACTTGCCCTTTGGCGGCCAGAAAAAAGCCGGCAGCCGCGGAGATCAGGTTGCCGCCGATGATCCCCGGCTTGGCCACGAGCAAATAGTGTTTTAGCTTTCCAGGCATGCTCACATCATGCTTAAAGCTGATAGCTGCACGCTAACCTCACATCATGCGGTAATTCAGGTTGGACATGATCCAGAGGCCGCCGCCCACGAAGAGGATCATGATCAATAAAGTGAATAACAGGGCCAGCACGTTCCAGCGCGCCGCCGAGGAAGTGTCCAGATGCAGGAAATAGTGCAGGTGCACCAGGATCTGGACGATGCCCGCAATGATTATGCCGGCCAGGGTGGCCGCGGGGGACCAGGCGCCGCGCATCACCAAGGCAAAGGGAATGGCGGTGAGAATCAGGGCCAGGACGAAGCCGGTCAGGTACGACTTAAGGCTGCCCCTGCTGACGCCGATGCTCTCGCTAGGTGCTTGATTCATTTACACCACTCCCATCAGGTAGACGAGACTGAAGATGCCGATCCAGATGAGGTCCAGAAAATGCCAGAACATGCTCAGGCGCAGCAGCCGTGATTGCACCGGAGAGGTCAACCCTTTGACCGCGACTTGGCCCATCATGACCGCCATCCAGATCAGCCCGAAAGTCACATGGGTGCCGTGCGTCCCCACCAGCGTGAAAAAACTCGAAAGGAAGGCGCTGCGGTCCGGCCCATGACCCGCGACAATCAAACGATGGAACTCAAGGATTTCCATGGAGACGAATCCCAGCCCCAGAAGAAAGGTGACCGCGAGTCCCAACAGCACCCGCTTCTTCTTGCCGTCGTGCACGGCCAGCATGACCAGACCATAGGTGAAGCTGCTGCACAGCAGAAACAAAGTTTCACCCAACAGGTAAGGCAGGTCAAACAATTCCTTCCCCGTGGGTCCGCCGGCATAGCTGCGGCTGAAGACGGCAAAAGTCGCGAAGAGCGTGGCAAAGATGATGAGATCGCTCATTAGATAGATCCAAAACCCAAAGGTCTGTATGGCCAGGGTATCGGGGTGTGCAATTTCGGCGTTCTGAGCGGCGGCGATGGTCGTAGCCTCAGTGGTCATCAGTTACCCCTCCGGCACAGGTTCTGGGATGGCCTGTTGGTCTGCGAGATTTCTTTGCGTGGCGGCCAACCGTTGATAGCGTTCATCTTCGAGCCGCTGGACCTCGGCCGCGGGTATGGTTTCATAGAGGTCATCGTCCCAGGCGCGGGCAATGACCGTGCCCAGGAGACCCAGGGCGGCCAGGATGGCCAGCCACCAGATGTGCCAGATCAGGGCAAATCCGCAGAGGAAGGTCAAGGCGCCGATGATTAAGCCGTGGGGCGCGTTTTTCGGCATCTCGATGTCGCGATATTGCTCCGGCCGCTGATAGGCAATCCCCTTTTCTTTCAGGTCCATAAAGGCATCGATGTCTGCCACTACGGGGATTGTCGGGAAGTTATAGGCCGGCGGCGGAGAAGAGGTCAGCCACTCCAGGGTGCGGCCGTCCCAGGGATCCCCGGTGGCATCACTGAGGATCTGGCGATTCCTGATGCTGACGACCAGTTGAATGACCAGAAAGACGAGGCCCAGCCCGATCACGGCCGTACCCAAGGCAGCAACGAGCAGCCAGGGGTGCCAGGCCGGGTTGACATAATGCTGCAGGCGCCGGGGCATGCCCATGAAGCCCAGGATATAGAGGGGAATAAAGGCCAGATAAAAGCCGATCACCCAGCACCAGAAGGCGCGTTTGCCCCAATCTTCCTGCAAACGAAAGCCCATGGCCTTGGGAAACCAATAATAATAACCTGCCATAAAGCCGAATAACGTCCCGGGGATCAGCATAGTGTGGAAATGCGCGATCAGAAACAAGCTGTTGTGCAGCACGTAATCCGCAGGCGGTACCGCCATTAATACGCCAGCGGCCCCGCCGACGCTGAAGGTCACGATGAACCCCAGGGTCCAGTAAATCGGCGGGGTAAACCTGATCCGGCCGCGATACATGGTGAAAAGCCAGTTGAAAATCTTCACCCCGGTGGGGATGGCAATGAGCATGGTGGCAATCCCGAAAAAGATATTGACGTTCGGCCCGGCGCCCATGGTGAAGAAATGATGCACCCATACGCAAAAGGAGAGAATCGTAATGGCTGCCGTGGCATAGACCAGGGACCGGTAACCGAACAACCGTTTTCCGGAAAAAGTGGCGGCGACCTCCGAAAAGACTCCGAAGGCAGGCAGGATGACGATATAAACCTCGGGATGCCCCCAGGTCCAGAAGAGGTTGGCATACATCATCATGTTGCCGCCGAGGTCGTTGGTGAAAAAATGCATACCCAGGTAGCGGTCGAGGGTTATCAGGGCCAGATCCACCGTCAGCACCGGAAAGGCCCAAGCTATGAGGACGCTGGTAAAAAAGGCAGTCCACACAAACAGGGGCAGGCGCATGGGCGTCAGGCCGGGAGCCCGCATTTTCAGGATGGTGACGAGAAAATTGATGCCGGTCAGGGTCGAGCCGATCCCCGCGACCTGGAAGGCCCAGATCCAATAGTCCACCCCGACGCCGGGACTGTATGCTTTTTCGGTGAGGGGGGTATATCCCGACCATCCGGCTTTGGAAAAATCACCCACGCCCAAAGACACCATGATCAGCATCGCCCCGGCCGCGGTAAGCCAGAGACTGACCGAATTCAAAAAGGGGAAGGCCACATCCCGGGCCCCGATTTGCTGGGGCACCACGATATTCATCAATCCCGCCAGAAAGGGCATGGCCATGAAAATGATCATGATAGAGCCGTGGGCGCTGAATATCTGATTAAAGTGCTCAGGGGTCAAAAAGCCCAGGTGGCCGCCCGCGGCCACGGCCTGCTGCGAGCGCATCAGAATGGCGTCGGAGAACCCCCGCAGCAGCATGACCAGGGCGAGGATAATGTACATGATGCCGATCTTTTTATGGTCGAGGCTGGTCAGCCATTCCTGGTACAGGTAGGTCCATTTCCGGTAGTAAGTGATCAGGCCCAGGATCACCAGGCCCAGGATTACCGATCCAATTACGGCACTTATCGTGATCAGATTATGGTACGGAATCGCGGCCAGGCTTAACTTGCCAAACATCTCAATTTCCCTCCGCCACTTCGGTTCCTGCGCGGGTGGAAAGGGGGCCTCGGCTCATGGGCATGGGGTGTTCCTTCCAGGCCGGATCGTATTTGCGCACGATATCCTCAAACAGACCGGGTTTGACTGCGGAAAAATAGGTCACGGGGTGGTAGCCGGCCTGCGGCTTGGCGAGCTGTTCATAGCGGTTAAGATCAAGCTTTTCCTGAGATTGCCGGACCTTTTGCAGCCACGCTTGAAATTCTGCAGGGGAAACCGCATGGGCCTGGAAATACATATCAGAGAAGCCGATACCGCTGATTTGCTGATTTTGACCGGCAAAAGTGCCCGGTTTATCGGCCAGGAGGTGCAAGCGGGTTTGCATGCCGGCCATGGCGTACATCTGGCTGCCGAGCTGAGGGATGAAGAAGGAAGTCATGACGGTGTCCGAGGTGATCCTGAAGCTAAGCGGCGCCTCAACGGGAAAGGTGATTTCATTGACAGTGGCGATATTTTCCTCCGGGTAGATGAAGAGCCACTTCCAATCCAGGGAGATGGCTTCGATGTTTATGGGTTTGCTCGCGGCCGGGATGGGCTTATAAGGATCCAGAGCATGGGTCGTGGTCCAGGCCAGAATCGCCAGAACAATGACAATGGTAAAGGGCACCGCCCACATGAAAAAATCGATTTTGCCGGAATAACTCCATTTCGGCAGGTAAGTCGCGGCGGTGTTGGATGCCCGGTACTTGCGGGGAAACCAGAAAGCCATGAAGAAGACGGGAATGACGACGATCGCCATGAGCACGATGGCGGCAATAATGACGAATCGCTCCGCCTCGCCAATGGGTCCTTTGGGGTCGAACAAGACTACCCTGCTGCAACCTACGAGGAAGGCTAACGCCCAGAAGGATAGCAAGCTGGCAAGAACAAAGTATTTCTTTCTCTTCATTAATCCCCCAAGGTCTCAAAGGGCGTTACGATATTTATCAAACCCGGTGATCTGAAAGCCCGGGTTCTCAAAGCCACTTGACCCGGTTCTTGTGGGTGCTGGAGGGTTCAGGATCGTAACCCGATTAGAAAACCGGGCAGCAAGGAATATTTATAAGGTAGGGGTTTAGATCACCGTGTCAAGATTAGCCGCTGGTGATTGGAAGGCCCGAGAATCAGGGGCTGCTGATAATTCTGCGCAGAAGTAGCTATTCAGGGTTCATGCCTTATCGGCTTTTCGTCCAAGCCATGTCGTGAATGAGACCTAAGATTTTTTATGCTGAGGTGTGGACAGCGACACCCAGGGGGCGGTCTTGCGCAGCTATGATTATCCCTGCAAACCCATGGAATGATAGCAGCGGTGGAAAGGTTTCTGCTGGATGATTCTGAGGTGGGGGCTATTGTTGGGGCAAAGGCGATTGCACGCGGTTTGCACGCGGTGTCTTAGCAGTTTTGCATAAAGCTAAGTCATTGATAATATAGGTTATTATATGGCGGAGGGAGAGAGATTCGAACTCCCGGACCTCATCGGTCTGCGGTTTTCAAGACCGCCGCCTTAAACCACTCGGCCATCCCTCCGCGCTTACATTTTTAGCATCGGGGCCAGGGGCTGTCAATCTCGACCCTCAAAGAGCTTTATCAAGGTCTCCTTGAACTCCTGCACCTCTTCTTGCACTCCCGCCAAAATCTCTTTATAGCGGTAAAAGTCCAGGACCCGGATATTGGTCAGCGCAGGTTTGACATAGATGGAGGGCGGGGAGACCTGCTTCTTGGCCGCCACGATGGAGGCCTGCATAATCTGGAAGGTGGAGAGGATGCTTTCCACCATATTGGGAACCGGGTTGTGGGGCGGCTGCGTCTTTTCCCCGGAGACATCGATGGCAATGGTCACCTCGCATTCCTGGCGCAGGAGATCATAGGGCAGGGGATTGACCGCACCGCCGTCAATGAGAATCCTGCCGTTGAGCTGCACCGGTTCGAACAGCGCGGGCATGGCCATGGAGGCCCGGATCGCGGGCATCAGGGGGCCGCGGCTGAAGACTACTTCCTTGCGGCTCCAGAAGTCCGTGGCCACCACTTTCAGGGGGACCTCCATTTCCTCAAAGGTCTGGGCCGGAATCTCCCGGGAGAGAAACTCTTCTATGCCCTTGCCCTTGTAAATGGCGGAATTGCTGAGGATGGAGAAGTCCAGGACCATCTTGGTGAGGTCCATGAGGCCCAGGTTTTTGACCAATTCTTCCAGTTGGCTCCCGGAGACGCCCGCGGCATATAAGCCGCCGATGACCGCGCCGATGCTGGTCCCGGCGATGACTGCGGGCCGCACCCCTAGTTCATCCAGGGCCTGGAGAAAAGCAATATGGCTGATCCCTTTGGCGCCGCCGCCGCCCAGCGCCAGTCCCACTTTTTTCATATGCCCTCGATGCCTCTGCAAAAGAGCAGCAGTTAGAGATTTGCCAGATAAAAAATCTTCATACCGTTAAGCCGAATTATTCTTTATAATATTAACAGGAACATTTCCCACTTAGAATAGTTCTGGTTACATCCTGGATATTCCTGACAAAATATAAAGCAGGGGCACAGCAAGTTGTGCCCCTGCCACGTGTTGCCAATCGGGAAAAGCTTTTGGCGATGGTTATAACTGGGAGCACTTGCTGAAAATTATGGAAAAGCGCAGACGCGGCCTGGGGCTTTTCTCCGGGGGCCTGGACAGCATGCTGGCGGCCACGGTCCTTCGAGCCCAGGGCCTGGAGGTTACCGGCATTTTTTTCGTCACTCCTTTCTTCGGGCCGGAAAAGGCCCGGCAATCCGCGGCCCATTTGCAGCTGCCCCTGATAGTGCGGGATTTCACGGACAAGTTTTTGCCCCTGATCTACGCCCCGCCTCACGGTTTCGGCCGGGGCCATAATCCCTGCATCGACTGCCACCTGTTGATGCTCCGGGAAGCCGCAGCCATGCTGGAGCCGGAGGGCTTCGACTTTCTCTTCACCGGCGAGGTCCTGGGCCAGCGGCCCATGAGCCAGCACCGGAATTCCTTGAACCTCATCGCCCGGGATTCCGGGGTCCCGGAGCTGCTGCTGCGGCCTTTGAGCGCCAAACTGCTGGCGCCCACACGGCCGGAACTCCTGGGCTGGGTGGACCGGGAAAAGCTCCTGGACTTAAACGGCCGCAGCCGCAAAGCCCAGATCGCCCTGGCCGCGGCCTACGGCATTACCAGTTATCCCGCACCCGCGGGGGGCTGCCTCCTCACCGATCCGGGCTATGCCGCCCGCCTCAAGGAGATTTTGCGCCACCAAGGGGAAGTATCCCGCCGGGATCTGGAATTGCTGAAATGGGGCCGCCATTTTCGCCTCCCCGGCGGGGCCAAGGCCGTGGTGGGACGCACCCAAAGGGACAATGAGGCCCTGGAAGGGCTGATCACCCCGGGTGACCGGCTGCTCAAGGTCAGGTGCCACCCCGGCCCCCTGGTCCTGGTGCCGGGCGGTGCTGCGGCCGCCGATCTGGAGGTGGCCGCAGGCCTGGCCGGGGCTTACAGCGACGCTCCCCCGGAGACGCCAGTGGCCGTGGAGGTGCAGGGGGACGGCGGGACCGCGCTCATCCACCTGACCACCGCACCTAAGACGCAGTTCAAGGAGTGGCTGGTGGGGGGAGGGAAAGGGAAATAATACGAGTCCTCCTTGATCTTTAACGGATAGAAGCCATTTCAAAACCTCAATAGCCCTGAATGGTCATTCTGAGCGCCGCGAAGAATCTCGTATTTTCGAGGGGTTGAGATCCTTCACTGCGTTCAGGATGACAGAAAAAGAGGTTTTGCAATGGCTTGTAAATTATCATTGCATTTCCTCTTCTTAAATGCCATTTTGCTACCAAGATTAAAGGCTTGGCAGAGAAGATGGCTTTGCGCCTCGCAAAATTCCTAAAAGTCGGCATTATCCCCGGCGTTCTCCTGATCTTTCTGGCCCTGTCGGCCCTGAGCTGCGGCGGCGAGAAAAAGGTCAGCCTGGCCGATGTGGACCGGGTGCTGCAGGCCTCCTGGCGGAGCTACCGGCGGCATTTTATTACGCCCAGCGGGCGGGTGGTGATCCCGGACCGGTCCGGGGAGAGCATCTCCGAGGGGCAGGCCTATGCCCTGCTGCGGGCGGTCTGGGCCGGGGACCGGGATACTTTCCGCCAGGTCTACGCCTGGACCTATAAAAACCTGTCCCGGGGTGCCGGGCCGGGTGACGCGCTGCTGTCCTGGCGCTGGGGTCGAAATCAAGACGGCTCCTGGGGGGTGCTGGACCGGAACACGGCCACCGACGGGAACCTGGATTATGCCCTGGCCCTGGCCCTGGCCGCGGCCCGGGGCTGGCAGCCGGGACCGGAGCTTCCGGATTGTGCCGAAGAAACCCGGCGGGTGCTGGCAGGAATCCTGGCCCTGGAGACCGTGCGCCTGCCCGGCGGCGAACTGCTGCTGGCCCCCGGCAACTGGCATGAGGAAAAACCCCCGTATCTCGTCAACCCTTCTTATTTCTCCCCGGCTGCGTACCAGATTTTTACAAAAATTTACCCTAACCCCGATTGGCTGCGGCTCCGGGACTCCACCTATGTATTGCTGGGGCAACTGGCTCAAGGATTAGGGCCGCAAAAAGGGGTGGGGCTGTTTCCGGATTGGTGCCAGATCGACGGCAGGGGGGACGCGGGCCCCGCACCGGGACAGGACACCCATTTCGGCTGGGAAGCGATGCGCCTGCCCTGGCGGCTGGCCCTGGACAGCCTCTGGTTTCACGATGAACGGGCCACAAGCCTTTTGCGGCAGCATTTTTTGCCCTTTTTCAAGAAGGAATGGCAACACCGGGGCCGACTTATGGCCCTGTACAGCTACGGCGGCGACCCCCTGGTGAGCTATGAGAGCCCGGTCCTTTATGCCGCAGTGTTGGCCGCGGCTTTGGCTGCGGGGGATCGGGCTTTTGCCCGGGAAATGGCGGAAAAGATTTTAGAATTCTACCGGGAGGAAGGGGAGGACGCGTTTTTTGTCAGCCGGGATAATTATTACGCCAACAACTGGGCCTGGCTGGGCCTGGCCCTCTATGCGGGTTGGGTCAAATAGAAAAAGACTTACCACAGAGGCACAAAGAGCACAGAGAACCACAGAGGGAAAGAATTTTTATTTTTGGCGCCCCCAGCGCCAAAAATAAATTCCTTTCTCTGTGAAACTCTGTGTCCTCTGTGTCCTCTGTGCCTCCGTGGTGAATTTTTTTCTTTTACAGAAAATCGAAGCCCCGGTCGAAGAGGCGCAGGCAGGCGTCCACCACTTCCGGGTCGTAGAGGAGGCCCCGGTTTTGGGAGATTTCCTCCAGGGCCGTGTTGATGCCCAGGTTCAGGCGGTGGGGGCGGGCATAGGCCATGGCTTCCACCACATCCGGCACCGCCAGGATCCTGGCTTCCAGCAGAATTTCCTCCCCTGCCAGGCCCGCGGGATACCCGGAGCCGTCTAACCTCTCGTGATGCTGGATAATGATTTCAGCCACGGGCTGGTCGAAATCCAAATCTCTCAGAATATAATGGGCCGCGCGGGGATGGGCCTTGATGAGGGCCATTTCCGCGGGGTCCAGCGCCCCGGATTTGTTGAGAATTGTCAGAGGAATAAAGACCTTGCCAATATCATGGACCATTCCGGCGATGGTCAAACTTTCGATCTGGGCGGTGGACAGGCCCATTTCCTCGGCAATGGCGCAGGCCAGGTGGGTGACGCGTCGCTGGTGCTCGATCAGGCCTGGGACTCGGCATTCCAGGACTGCTACCGCACCTTCCAGCATTTCCTGGAGTTGCCGGAAATTTTGCCGCCATTTCTCCTGCCGCCGCCATTCAGGGTCGGCATAGGCCTGGAGATCTTCCAGCTCCCGGCGCAGGGCCGCCACCTCTTCCAAGAGCTGGGCCCTGGTCTTTTCCTCATCCTTCATTTTCGTTCCCGCAGGCATGGTATCGAGGCGAAGAAAGGTATTACTGGTTCTTCTAGGTTTATCGGCTTAAATCTAAAAAACTTGCGGAAAGTATGCCTATAAAGATGGGTAAGGGCCGGGTATAAGCGAGTATTCCTTCCTGGTTTGGAAATGATTTCTAGAAAAATACAGGACCTAGAATATCAATGATGGTCTGGACCCGGTGCAAAAAAGTGTGTTGGGCCAGGACCCGCTCCCGGGCCCGGGCGGCTAGGGTCCGGCGCTCCTCATCATGAGCTGCGAAATAAAGCAGCTTTTCCCGGGCTTCTTCCGGGTGGTGGTAAGTGGTCACCTCTTCCGGGTGAAAGAGTTCCAACAAGGATTCTTTGAAATCGGTGAGCAAAAACGCGCCCGCAGCCGGGACGTCAAAGACGCGCTGGTTCAGGCCGTCTTTCATCTGCAGGCTGGTGAGGTTCAGATTCACCCCCACGCACTGATAGAAAGCCGGCAGCTCCCGGTTATAACCGATGCGGCCCCCATAGGCCCCCGGGTCGGGGAGAAAATCCCGCCAGGCCGCGTCGCCGTAAACCTCCAGCCCCAAGGCGGTTAAGGGGGCGATGTTTGCCACCCGGTGCTTTTGGGAGGCGCGCCACAAGACCGCGGCCTCCAGGTCTATCTGTTCCGGTAGGGGGAGGCCGGTGAATTCGGGATAAAGCGCAGCCAACGCGGCCCTAGCCTTATACGCAGGGCTATGGATGAAGCGCCCGGCAACTTCTTCAATCACCGCCAGCTTCCGGGGTTCACCTTGAAAGCGGGCCAGTTGCTGCTGGACCCGTTGCGTCCAGGTGGAGCCCACAAACGCGGCGGCTATCTCTCCGAATTTCCACAGGGGCGGGCTGCGGTAAGGCCGGAAAAGCCGGGGGTCCGCGGCCAGGGGCAGATAGGACACATGGGGAAAGCCCAGGCCCTGGAGATCATCCAGGTAATGGCGGTCCCAGACAAAGAGGTAGACCCAGGGAGAGACGTTTCGGGGGTAGGCCCTGATGATAAAGTCGGGGTTGTCCACGTACCACACCGCGGCGGGGATCTCACTGGCCGCCAGCAGCTCCGTCAGGCGGCCCGCCTTGTCAAAACCGATATGATTGATGCAGAAGAAAAAATCCGGCTGGAACTCCATCAGGCCGGTTAAAAAACGGGAAAAGCCGGCCGCGTCCCAATCTTCCCCCAAAGACCATTCCCGCACTTCCAGACCCAGTTGGCGGCAGGCCCGGACACACTCCTCCTCCAGAAAAAATTGCTGCCGGAGGACAAAAACCCGCCGGGGCGGGCCATGCCGTTTCCGGGAGCGCAACAGCGCAGGTAAGCCGGGCGGATAGTCCATTAAAAAAAGTTCAAAGTTCCTGGTTCAAAGTCCAAAGTTGAGACTGTTCGTAATAGGCCCCCATCTGTCATTCTGAACGGAGCGCAGCTTCGTTGCGAATCTCGCCTTTATTGGTTGGAGGCTATGAGATTCTTCGGTCGCTGCGCTCCCTCAGAATGACAAGGTAGAGGACTTTCGCAGAGGTCTTAATTTCTAAGAGATTATTACGGTATCTTTATTAAAAAAGTTAAAGTATTTTATAATTTTCTTGGGGGAGGCCGGGATATCAAGCTGATCCAAGGGCCAGGCCCTTCCCAAGTAATATTCGGACCAGGAAGGAAGCTGGGCTTTGGAAGAATCCTTGGTGGCGGACTTATGAATATGGTATATTAACATATTCATTATGCAGGATCAGGAATATCCTCATATCTATACGGTCAGCGCCCTGACCCGGGAAATCCGGCAGCGGCTGGAGACCGGCTTCCCCCTGGTGTGGGTCAGCGGTGAGATCTCCAACCTGCGCCAGCCCTCGTCCGGCCACTACTATTTCACCCTGAAGGACGAAAGCGCCCAATTGCGCTGCGTCTTTTTCAAAGGGAACCATATCCATCTGCGCTTTAAGCCCCAGGAAGGGGGGCAGGTGCTGTGCCGGGGACGGCTCACGGTCTATGAACCCCGGGGGGAATACCAACTGGTGCTGGACTACCTGGAACCCCTGGGCTGGGGCGCATTGGCCCAGGCCTTTGAGGCCCTGAAGGCAAAGCTTCAGGCCGAAGGATTGTTTGCTGCGGAGAATAAAAAACCCCTGCCGTTTCTGCCCCGGCGCCTGGCCCTGGTCACTTCGCCCACCGGCGCGGTGGTACAGGATTTCCTGCGCCTCCTGCGGCAGCGTTTCGCCAAGGTGGAGGTGCTCATCTACCCGGTGAAGGTGCAGGGCGCGGCCGCGGCCGGAGAGATCGCCGCGGCGTTGGACGATCTGGCCGGTTATCCGGGCTTGGAGGTCATCGTCCTGGCCCGGGGCGGCGGGTCGCTGGAAGACCTGTGGCCCTTCAATGAAGAGATCGTGGCCCGGGCCATCCATCGCTGCCCCATCCCCGTGGTTTCCGCGGTGGGTCATGAAGTGGATTATACCATCGCCGACTTTGTCGCGGACCTCAGGGCCTCCACGCCCAGCGCCGCGGTAGAACTGGTGGTGCCGGACAAGGCGGAACTGGAGCGGCGGCTGGCGCGTCTGAGCGCGGCCCTGGGGCTGGGCTGGAAGCGCCGGGTGAATGGGGCCCGGCAGCAACTGCGGCTGACTTCCCGGCTTCTCCCCGATCTGCGCCGCCGTCTCACGGACCTGCGCCTCCTGGTGGACGACCGGGCGGAGACCCTGGCCCGGCGCACCCGGCGCGGTCTGGAAGGCTGCCGCCAGCAGGCGCGCCTGGCCAGTTCCCGGCTTTTTCTGCTCAGCCCCCGGCGGGGCCTGATTCTCGCCCGGCAGCGGCTGGAGCAGGCAGGACTAACCTTGGCCCAGCGCTGGCGTCTAAAAATTAGAGAACAACGGCGCCATCTCGATTATCTTAAGAGCCACCTGGGGCAGCTCAACCCCCTGGCCATCCTGGAGCGGGGCTATGCCGTGGCCACCAAGCTGCCGGAGGGCGCGATTATCCGGGACGCGGCGCAGGCCCCGGCGGGCACGGCGCTCCGGGTCAGAGTGGCTAAAGGCCGGATGGATTGTGAAGTGAAGGAAGTGAGCAGTGAGTAGGGTGTAGGGTGGGAAAGCGCCGCGCATCCCGCCTTTTGGCTATCCCTATGGCCTGAAAATGTTCTTTGGTAGGGCGCGTCTTACGCTCCAAAAATGGTGCGTGAGACGCACCCTACATTTGGCGTACCCAAGCACAGCTTGAGAACGAGAACCATAAAAATAATGGCAAAAAAAGAACAACCACCCGCCACCTTCGAGATGGCCTTAAAACGCCTGGAAGAGGTCCTGTCCTCCCTGGAGCACGGGGACCTGGCCCTGGAGGAATCCCTGGCCGCGTTTGAAGAAGGGGTGCGCCTGGTGAAGTTTTGCCAGCAAAAGCTGGATGAGGTGGAAAAACGGGTGGAATTGCTCCTCAAGGACGACGCGGGCCAATTCTTCACCCGGCCCTTCGCCGAAGAAGAAACGGAAGGAAATTAAAAGATTCACCACGGAGACACAGAGGACACAGAGATTCACAGAGGAATAAACACTTTTTTATTTTTGGCGCTTCAGCGCCAAAAATAAAAGAATTTTTTCTCTGTGTAACTCTGCGATCTCTGTGCCTCTGTGGTAAAATTATTATGGATCTCAAAGCCTACTTAGAAGAGCGGCGGGCCCTGGTCAACCGGGCGCTGGAGGCCTATCTGCCGGCGGTGCGGTGCCCAGCCTTCCGGGTGGTCCAGGCCATGCATTACAGTCTCTTTGCCGGCGGCAAGCGCCTCAGACCCATACTCTGCCTGGCCGGCGCGGACGCGGTGGGAGGCGATATCACCGAGGTCCTGCCGGTGGCCTGCGCCCTGGAGATGATTCATACCTATTCCCTGATCCATGACGATTTACCGGCCATGGACGATGACGATCTGCGCCGGGGGCAACCCACCTGCCATAAGAAATATGACGAAGCCACGGCCATCTTGGCCGGGGACGGACTGTTGACCGCAGCCTTTCATACCCTGGCGGAGGCCGCGCCCCGCTTTGAGGAGCGGGAGATCGCCCTATTGGCGGTGATCCAACTCATTGCCGACGCCGCGGGTTACCGGGGCATGGTGGGCGGTCAGATGCTGGATCTGCAAGCTGAAGGCCGAGAAGTTACCCTGAAGGAACTGGAAACGATCCACCGCCTGAAGACCGGGGCCCTGCTGACCGCGTCGGTGCGGTCCGGAGCCCTGATGGCCGGAGGCACCAGAGCCGAGGTAGCTGCGCTTGCCAGTTACGGGGAGAAATTCGGTTTGGTCTTCCAGATTACCGACGACCTCCTGGATGTGGAAGGTGAGGCCGCAGAAATGGGCAAGGCCACGGGGATGGATGCACAGCGCCGCAAGGCCACCTATCCCGGAGTAGTAGGCCGGGACGAGGCCCGGGAATGGGCCCGGCGTTTGGTGGAAACGGCCATCGCGGATCTGGAGCCGTTCGGGCCCCGGGCCGAACCGTTGCGTGAAATCGCGCGCTATCTTTTGGCGCGTCGCTCCTGAATGGAGGATTTGGGCTAATGGCAGACAGAAAGGGGCCACAGTTAGGGTCTAACCCGCGTCGGTTGTTGGACACCATCAAAAGTCCCAAGGATTTGAAAAAATTGTCGCCGGAACTGCTGCCGGCGCTGGCCCGGGAAGTACGCGAGGTCATCATTTCTTCCGTTTCCCGCACCGGGGGCCACCTGGCCCCCAGTCTGGGCACGGTGGAGCTGACCATCGCCTTGCACTACGTCTTTGATTCACCCCGGGACAAGATCATCTGGGACGTGGGCCATCAGGCCTATACCCACAAAATCCTCACCGGCCGCCTGGACCGTTTCCACACGCTGCGGCAGTTCGGCGGGCTGAGCGGCTTCCCCAAACGCAGTGAAAGCCCCCACGACGCGTTCGACACCGGCCACAGCTCCACCTCCATTTCCGCGGCCCTGGGCATGGCCACGGCCCGCTGTCTGAAAAAGGAATGCGGCCGGACCATCGCGGTCATCGGCGATGGCTCCATGACCGCGGGCCTGGCCTTCGAGGGGCTGAACAACGCCGGGGACTTGAATAAAGACTTAATCGTCATCCTCAACGACAACGGCATGTCCATTGCTCAAAACGTGGGCGCGCTCTCCTCCTTTTTAAGCCGCAAGCTCACCGGGCCTACCATGGTCTTTCTGAAGAAACAGGTGGAGAGCCTGCTGCGCTCCTTTCCCGGTATCGGCGGCGACCTGGTGGCCTGGGCCAAAAAAGGCGAAGAGTCTTTTAAAGCTTTTTTCACCCCGGGCATGTTGTTTGAAGCCCTGAAATTCAATTACCTGGGGCCGGTCAGGGGCCACCGCCTGGATCATCTCATAGAGACCTTAAATAATATCAAAAATCTGAAAGGCCCTGTTCTGGTGCACGTGGTCACCACCAAGGGCAAGGGCTATGAACCCGCGGAGTCCGACCCCACCGGGTTTCACGGCCTGGGCCGGTTTGATCCCGACACCGGGGAAGCCAAGAAGAGCGTCAGCGAAGTGCCCTCCTACACGCAAGTCTTCGGGGAGACCATGGTGCGGCTGGCCGAAGAGAACCCCAAGATTACGGCCATCACCGCAGCCATGCCGGATGGCACCGGTTTGGTGGACTTCGGGCACCAGTTTCCCGACCGCTTTTTTGACGTGGGCATCTGCGAGCAGCACGCGGTGACCTTTGCCGCGGGCCTGGCCGTGGAAGGCCAGCGGCCGGTGGCCGCGATCTATTCCACTTTTCTGCAGCGGGCCTATGACCAGGTGCTCCATGACGTCTGTTTGCAGAACCTGCCGGTGGTCTTCGCCCTGGACCGGGGCGGCATTGTCGGCGAAGACGGGGAAACCCACCAGGGCCTCTTCGATCTCTCCTATCTGCGTCACCTCCCCAATATGGTGGTCATGGCCCCCAAGGATGAAGACGAGCTGCGGCACATGCTCTATACCGCGGTGGGCCACCCGGGGCCCATTGCCCTGCGCTATCCCCGGGGCCGGGGCGTGGGCGTGGCCTTTGCCTCCGCCTTGCGGAAAATTCCCATCGGCAAGGCCGAAGTTTTGCACGAAGGCACGGACCTATTGATCCTGGCCCTGGGGGCTTCGGTGCATCCGGCCCTGGACGCGGCCCAGCAACTGGAGGAGCGGGGTTTCAAAGCCACCGTGGTCAACGCCCGCTTTGTCAAACCCCTGGATGAGCAGCTCATCCTTACCCTGGCAGCCCGGCATGGACGGGTTCTCACGGTCGAGGAAAACGTGGCCCTGGGCGGCTTCGGCAGCGCAGTACTTGAATTGCTAGCCGACCATAATCTCGGCGTGCCGGTGAAACGCCTGGCCATCCCGGATCAATTCATCGAACACGGCAAGCCGGATATCCTCCGCCAGAAATACGGCCTGGACGCGGCCGGTATCCTCAAATCTGCTCTGGAAATTTTGGAACAGCCGGCCCAGGAAAAGAAAGTGGTTTGGGGGAGTTTTAAAGGATAAGGTTTGGGGGGAGAGGAGCCACGGGCTGCGGGCCCATGCCCCTTTCCCCCTTCTTTTCCGACCTCCAGGCGCATCGGAGCCCTGCCCGCCGTTCCTCTCTAACCCGCCATATAACCCCCCTTGCTGTTATTGTCGGCTTTATTCTGAAGAAGCTCCTGGACAAGATAATCTGTCATACTTAGTTTTTATACGAACATACTTCTAGGGGGGCTTGCCTCGCACAAGTCTATTTTTCTGAGGTGTTGATGAAACCCAAAAACCTTCTTAGCCTGGCAGGCCTCGTTGCCATTTTGAGTTTGACGCTCTTATATTTTTCAGGAGCGCCGGCCCAGGCCCAACCAGGTTCTGCGCCCGCAATTAAGCCAACCAGCCAAATAGAGATTCCCGCTCCCCAGTTGCGTACCTGGAAAGAAACGGAGGTCGACGCGGCCAAAGAAGCCGCCGGCCTGCCTCAACCGGTGCAGGTGAAAAAATTTCGTCCCACCAGGGGGGAGGCGGAGTATAGGGCGGTAAAGGCCCAAGCCGCGCAGGCCAGCGCCCAGCAAGCGCCCCAGCCCCCCGGCGTGGAGAGCGCCGCGCCCCTGGCAGCCGCCACCCTAACCAATACCGTTAATTTTGCTGGGATGGATCAAACAAGCCAAACGATCCAATGGTATCCTCCTGATACCGAAGGAGCTGTAGGGCTCAACCATTTCGTGGAGATCACCAACTCCCATATCGATATCTATCAAAAGGCATCTCCCAACACCAAGGTGAGCGGTGTGCCTCTGAGTTCTTTCTTCGGGTACACCACCCAAGACCTGTTTGATCCCCGGGTGCTCTACGATGCGGCCTCGCAGCGATGGATCATGACTGCCGATGCCTTTCCCGAGTCCGCAACGATACAATATTTCTTTATCGCCATCTCCCAAACGTCTGATCCCACCGGCAGTTTTTTCATTTACCGGGTTAATGTGAATGATCCGGTTTACGGCGCCAACTCCTTCTGGGATTTCCCCCAAGTGGGCATGGACCGCAACGCGGTAATCTTTACGGCGAACCTGTTCAACGGCAATACCTTTGTTGACGCCCGCATGTTTACTGTGGCTAAATCACTCTTGTATAATGGCCCGAGCCAGACTCTGACTCCCACCCTTTTCACCGGCTTGCAGGGCACCCTGGCGCCCCCTGTCGTGCTGGACACCAATGCCAACACCTATCTGGTGGCGGCTGATGACTCGACGTTCGCCCGGGTATGGATCTATACCTTGACGAATTCCGCGTCCAATCCTCCCACCCTGAGCGCTGCCGCCGGCATTACGGTGCCAAGTTTTTACTACCCCGCCAATGCGCAGCAACCCGGACAAGGCGCCAATTATTTGATCGATACTTCGGATGCCCGCTTTGTCAATTGCAGCACTCAGATTGGCAATTCCCTGTTCCAGGTTCACTCAATCTCGGTAAATTCAACCGCTCCCGCGGTGAGGGCCAAATGCAGATTCTATGAATTCGACACGGTCAATAAGACCGTAATCCAATACGGCGATTTCTACCGCAGCAGCACTTCCTATGACTTCAACGCTTCCATCGCCGCCAACCAGAACAAAGATGTCTTCGTGACCTGGTCGGCCACGGACCCCACCAATAGCGCCTATGCCGAAGTGCGGTTTTCGGGCCGCCTGCATACCGATACCTCCGGGGTTATCCCCAGCCCCGGTTCGCTGCTTTTTGCCAGTAGTGCCGCCTTAACCGGAAACCTGGCCAATCAAGGCACCTCGGACACTACCCAAAGGTGGGGGGACTATTCCGCGGTCACTATCGATCCCGCGGATGCCACCGGATTGACTGCCTGGATCGTTAATGAGACGGTTCTGAACGCCAGTTCCTGGGGCAGCCGCATCGGCAGCATCAAATTGCCGGGCCACCGCACCCCGACCGGCGCCTATTTGCTGTTATTGTTGAATTAACCCTGGCGAACCCCGAACAAATATGAGATTTATGAGATATGTCTTGATCTGGGGCTTCCTGGCGGCGTTGGCGGGAGGGGCGGGTTTTCCCGGCGGCGTTTATGCCGACCGCGGCAAGCAGCCCCAGGCCTTAGGTATGGGAACTTTGACCGGGAGCGTCACCCTGGGGCCCGTCTCGCCGGTGCAGCGGCCCGGCGGCCCACCTGCCGGGATTCCGGCTGCCGGGGTGAAGCTGTTGATCTTGTCCCCGACCCGGCAAGAAATTGCCTCGGTCACCACTAATGCAGCCGGCCAGTTTCGCGTGGACCTGCCGGCGGGCACTTATAGAGTGGAGATGGTCCCCAGAAAGGGCAAGGAATTCACCAAGGACCTGCCCGCGATCGTGACCATCATCCCGGGGCAGGAACAGCGGCTGGACATCAGGTTGGATACGGGGATGCGGTAATGTCTGTGGCTGTCAGGTGCCGTTATTTTGCAGCATAAAATGCACCCTGCTCGATTCTCCTAATAAAACGGAAAACGGAAAACTGAAAGCAGAAAACAAGCCTTCCAGAGAGCGCCTGGATACCCTCCTGGTGGACCGGGGCCTGGCGGAGACCCGCTCCAAGGCCCAGGCCCTGATCCTGGCCGGGCGGGTGGAAGTGGCCGGCCGGGTGGAGACCAAATCCGGCACCCTGGTGCCCGGAGAAGCCCCGATTATTCTTAAGCCTGCGCCCCACCAGTTTGTCAGCCGGGGCGGCGAAAAGCTGGCCGGGGCCCTGGCCCATTTTCAGGTCAAGGCCCAAGGCAAAGTGGCCCTGGACGTGGGCGCGTCCACCGGCGGCTTCACCCATTGCCTCCTGGTCCAGGGCGTGGGCAAGGTCTACGCGGTGGACGTGGGTTACGGCCAGTTGGACGCATCCCTGCGCCAGGACCCCCGGGTGGTGGTGCTGGAGAGGCGCAATATCCGGCATCTGCCCCCGGAGGACATACCCGAGCCCGTGGACCTCATCACCCTGGACCTGTCCTTCATCTCCCTGACCCTGGTGCTCCCCAAAATCCTGGAATTCCTGCGCCCCGGCGGCGAAATCCTGGCCCTGGTGAAACCCCAGTTCGAAGTGGGCAAGGGCCAGGTAGGGAAGGGGGGGGTGGTCCGGGACCCCAGAAGGCAGCAGGAGGCGGTGGAAAAAGTCGCCCGCGCCGCCCGCTCCCTGGGCCTGCAGGTGAGTCCGGCCTTCCCGTCCTCCCTGAAAGGTCCTAAAGGGAATCAGGAATATTTTCTATACCTTATCCATCCGGCACAAGGTCGCAAGCCTATTGACAAAGATAAAGTCCCCCTTTAATATTTAGTCAGGCTAATACTCTAAATTAACGAGGTGACAGCATTTTCAGGCGTTCCCAAGGATAATCTTGGGAAGGAGTAAGGAATATATCTTTGCGCCCTCTGCGTGCGTGGGTCTGCGGTTTAGCGGGTTGGCCAAACCGCTATATCGCCAACCCGCTAAATTGCGCAGAGATGCAGAGGACGAAGAGAAGTTCCATCTAGAGGAGCAAATTTATGGAAAACAAGATAAAGACTTTTCTGCTTTTGGCCGGGTTAACGGTCTTTCTGGTCTTCATGGGCAAGGTCATTGGCGGCCGCGGCGGCATGTACATCGCTTTTATCCTGACCCTGGGCATGAACTTTTTCAGCTACTGGTTCTCGGACAAGATCGTGCTCAGGATGTACGGCGCCCAGGAGGTAACGCCCGCGGAGGCCCCGGAACTCCACCACATGGTGGAGGATTTGTGCCGGGAGGCGGGCCTGCCCAAACCCCGGGTGTATATCATTCCCGATGACTCCCCCAACGCCTTCGCCACTGGCCGCAACCCGGAACACGCGGCCGTGGCCGCCACCCAGGGGATCATGCGCATCCTCACCCCCGAGGAGCTGAAAGGGGTGTTAGCCCACGAGATCGGGCATGTGCGCAACCGGGACATTTTGATCTCGACCATCGCCGCCACCATGGCCGGGGCCATCATGATCCTGGCGGACATGGCCCGGTTTGCGGCCATCTTCGGCGGCAGCCGGGATGACGACGAAGGCGGGGGCATCATCGGCGTCATCGTCATGTCCATTGTCGCGCCCCTGGCGGCCATGCTCATCCAGATGGCCATCTCCCGCTCCCGGGAATACCTGGCGGATGAGACCGGCGCCCGGCTGGCCCACAATCCCCAGTCCCTGGCCTCGGCCCTGGGGAAACTGGCCCGGGGCGTGGAACAGAGGCCCATGGACGCGTCTCCCTCCACCGCCCACATGTTCATCGTCAACCCCCTGACCGGGGGCGGCCTGGTCAATCTCTTCAGCACCCATCCGCCCATCGAGGACCGGATCGCGCGCCTCCGGGCCATGCGCAGCTATTGAAAGGATAGCGGGGGAGGGGCCAGGGACCTGAGGTCCCTTCCCCTCCCCCACACCCCCTCCCCAACCCGCATATGTCTTTCAAGAAAATTTCACGATTAAGGGAGAGCTAGATTGAATAGGTCAATTGCGATAAGCAAACTGCTAAGTCTGATACTCCCCCTCACGTTCTTGGTATTTCTCACTTCCTTTGCAATGGCTGCGGATCTCCTCTCCCAGGGCCTGGCCGCCAAAAAAGCTGGTAAAAATGAAGACGCGGTGAAACTGTTGGGAGCATACCTGAAGGAGCACCCGGACGCGAGCGCGGCCCGGCAAGCCCGGGCCCAGGCCTTGAACGACCTGGGCCGCAAGACCGGGGCCCTGGAGGAGATCAACCGGGGACTGGCGGTGCATCCCGATAATAAAGACCTGCTCCTGACGCAAGGCACCATTCTGGCCGGGCTGGAACGCCGGACAGAAGCCATCGCCGTTTACTCCAAGATCCTTAACCGGGACCCCAAGAACGTCGACGCTTTGAAGGAACGGGGAGACAATTTATCCCAGGAGGGAAGCTTCAATGCGGCCCTGAAGGACCTGGACCGGGCCGCGGCCCTGGCTCCCCGGGACCCCTGGGTTTTTCAAAAGCGGGGCATGATTAAATTTTGTATGGGCCAGTATCCTGCGGCCGTGGCCGACTTAAGCACGGCCATCAAGCTGGCTCCGGACCGGGGTCTGTTTTATTTCTGCCGGGGCGAAATCTATCTGTACCATCTGCAGCAAAAGGACAAAGCCGCGGCCGATTTTCAAAAGGGCTGCCGCCTGGAGTCCCCGCTGTGCTGCCGGGAATTGGAAAAAATGGGCCTGAAACCGGAACAGAAATAACATTACCATATATAGCGGCATAAGTAATTGCACATAAGCCCTTTCTCTGCTTTCTCTGCGGCGGCCCACGCAGAGAGGCAGAGGGCGCAGAGACAAAAATGCGCAATTGTTTAAGGCGCCAGGTAGAGAAGTTATTTTTTGATTATCTCCGGATTCCGCCCAAGTTATAATTACCTGATCTTTACCCATAACCAGAGAATTCAATGGAGGTACGTATGTACATAAGCAAATGGATCAAAGGCGCGCTGGTACTGGCAAGTCTGGTGCTTTTATGCGCCTGGGCCTTCCAGGTTGATCATGCCTGGGCCCGGGCCGGAGGCGGCCGCTCCTCCATGGGCAGCCGCGGCTCCAGGTCTGCTGCACCCTCCAGGTCCTACACGCCTCCCAGCACCTCGAGACCTTCCCAGCCCTCTCCGGGATACACGCCGACGCGGCCTACGACACCGCCAGGGTCCCAACCCAGTTCCTTCTGGCGGAGTTTCGGCGGCGGCATGCTGGGGGGCCTGGCCGGTGGTTTCCTGTTCCGCAGCCTGTTCGGCGGTCCCGCGGCTCAAGGTGGCTGGGGCGGCAGCAGCGGCGGGGGTATCGGCCTGTTCGATATCCTGGTGCTGTGCGGCATCGGCTACCTGATTTACTGGTATATCAAAAAGAAGAGACAGGAGGCCGCAGCTACCCAGGGGTATTACCAGAGCTCCTCCCAGCCCGTGCAGATGCCCTATCAGCCCACCTTTCCTCCGGCCTATGACACCCTGCCACCCGCGGACCAGGGAGAACGGGACCTGGAACAAGGGCTGGCCTATATCCGCCAGATGGATGCCAGTTTCGATGAAGCCCGGTTTCAGGACCAGTGCATGGACACATTCTTCAAGGTTCAGGGCGCCTATGCCGACCGGGATATGTCCACGGTCAGGAATCTCCTCACCGGGGAAATGTACCAGTTGCTCCAGGCGGATGCGGACAAGCTGAAAGCCGAGCACCAGATCAACCGCCTGGAAAATATTGCGGTGCGCTCCGTGGACCTCACCGAGGCCTGGCAGGAAGCGGGACAGGACTACATCACTGTCAGGGTTTACGCCAACCTGTTGGATTACAACGTGGATGAAGCCTCCGGCCAGGTGCTCTCCGGGAGCAAGACCGATCCGGTGAAATTCGAGGAATACTGGACCTTCTCCCGGCCGGTGGGCAACAACCCCTGGCAGTTGTCCGCAATCCAGCAGGCGGCTTAAAGAAAAGATTTACCACAGAGGCACAGAGAGCACAGAGATACACAGAGAAAAATATTAAAGAGGGTGGGCCGTTGGCCCACCCTCTTTTTATTCTCTGTGTAACTCTGTGTCTTTTGTGTCTCTGTGGTTAATCTTTAATCCTTTCCGGATGCGTATAGACATTCATGCTGCGGCCCCGGGCGAAGCCGGCCAGGGTGAGGTGCGTCTCCTGGGCCAGGGTCAGGGCCATGGAGGTGGGCGCGGAGATGGCGGCCAGGATGGGGATGCCGGCCCGGGCGGATTTTAAGGCCATCTCGAAGCTGATGCGGCCGCTGAGCAGGGCCACCATCCGGGTCATATCCCGCCGCTCCAGCAAGGCCCGGCCGATGACCTTATCCATGGCGTTGTGGCGGCCGATGTCTTCGGCCAGCAGGAAGATCTGGCCGTCGGGCGCGGCCAGGGCCACCCCGTGCGTGCCCCCGGTCTCCTGGAAAACGCTCTGGGCTGCGGCCAGCCGGTCCATCAGAGCCAAAAGGGTAGGGGCGTCGAGGGTGAGATCGCTGCTCACCGGGGTTATCTTCTGGCGGATTTCCGCCACCGCTTCTTTGGCGCAGAGGCTGCAACTGGAATAGGCCACTTCCAGATGCCTCCTGCCGGTGCGGGCCTGGGCCTCGGCGGTCAACCTGACGTCCACCACGTTGGGGGGCAGCAGCGGGTCGGTGGCCGTGCCGCAGAAATGGATGAAGGTGATCTCGGAGAGCTGGCGGATGATGCCTTCGGTGTACAGAAAACCGACGGCCAGTTCCTTTTCCCAGCCCGGGAGGCGCATCAGCACCTGGAACGGCTCGCCGGCCAGGCGGATCTCCAGGGGCTCCTCCACGGCCACGGGGTCGTTGACCGCGGTAAACTTCCCCTGGCGGTAGCGGCGGATGGGGAATTCGGCGATGGGTTCAGTCATAAAAATATTTACCACAGAGGCACAGAGATCACATAGAATCACAGAGGAAAAGATTCCTTTCTCTGTGAATCTCTGTGCCCTTTGTTTCTCCGTGGTGAAGTCTTTTCATGCCGGGCCTTTGCCGGCAAAGAAATTGGGGGCCGGGACTTCGCCCCAGCCCAGTTTGGCCCGGAGGATCTCAAAGTGGCTGCGCCGGGGGGATTTGATCAGGTTTAAGTGGTGGGGCGCGCACTTCACTTCCAGCCGGTCTCCCGCCTGCATGGCTGCGCCCACCTGGCCGTCCAGGGTCAGGTAGACATCCTCGGCCTTTTTGTCCAGGGTCACGGCCACGGTCACCGTCTCCGGCAGGATGATGGGCCGGTTGCTCAGGGTGTGGGGGCATATAGGCAGCAGGATGACATGGCGCAGGGTGGGGTAAACTATGGGCCCCCCCGCGGACATGGTGTAGGCGGTGGAGCCGGTGGGGGTGGAGATGATCAGGCCGTCGGCCCGGTAGGTGGTGAGGTATTCACCATCGATCCAGGTGGTGAGTTCGATGATTCGGGCCAGCGCGCCTTTGTTGATCACCGCGTCGTTAAGGACGTTTTCCCCGAAGAGGAAGCGCCCCTGGCGGTAGATGGCGGCATGGAGGATCAGGCGTTCTTCCACTTCGCACTGCCCGGCCAGGACCTGCTCCATGGTGGGATAGAGTTCGCTCAGGGAGACTTCGGTGAGAAATCCCAGGCCCCCCACGTTCACCCCCAGGAGAGGGACGCCTTTTTTGGCGTAGCGGCGGGCCACGCTCAAGAGGGTGCCGTCGCCGCCCATGACCACAATGAAATCCACTTCTGGAGGCAGGGGCAACTCCAAGGAGTCGGGCTCGTTCATCACGTGGGAGGCTTCCAGACCCCGGGCCTCAAACCAGGCGGCCAAAGCCCGGCCCGCGTCCCAGGCGTCGGGCTGGGCCTTTTTGCTGATAATGGCGACTCCCTTCAACCCCGCTCCTCCCGCTGTTGACAATTATCATAATCTTGGGTAATTATCAAAGGGTTTGGGGAAGAGAGAGATTCACCACAGAGACACAGAGAGCACAGAGTTACACAGAGAGAATATTTTTAAATTTGGGCGCTGCCAGCGCCCAAATTCAAAATTCTCTGTGAACCTCTGTGTCCTCTGTGCCTCTGTGGTAAATTCTTTTTTCTCTTAAGCCAATTTCATATGAAGGAGCACCAAGACGTTGCAACTAGCGCGCCGTATCCGCCAAATTCCTCCCTCGGCCACCCTGGCCCTGAATACCAAGGCCAACCAGTTGAAGGCCCAGGGAGTGGACGTGGTTAATTTCGGAGTAGGGGAGCCGGATTTCGATACCCCGGCAAACATCCGGGAGGCCGCGATCAAGGCCATTAAGGATGGCTTCACCCGCTATACCCCGGTGGGGGGCATCCCGGAGCTGAAAGAGGCCATTATCCGCCATTGCCAGGAAAACTACGGCCTGGCCTACCAACCCGGGGAAGTCCTGGTCTCCTGCGGCGGCAAGCACTCCCTCTATAACCTCTTCCAGGTGATCTTTGACGCGGGGGACGAAGTCATCATCCCCGCGCCTTTCTGGGTCTCCTATCCGCCCATGGTGATGCTGGCGGACGCCACCCCGGTGGTGGTGCCCACCCGCCAGGAAAACGGCTTCAAGCTCACCGCCCAGGAACTCCGGGAGCGCATCACCCCCAAGACCAAGGCCCTGATCCTGAACAGCCCCTCCAACCCCACGGGCATGGTCTACAGCCGCCAGGAACTGGAGGCCCTGGGGGAAGTGGTGCTGGAGAAGGGCCTGTACGTGGTCTCCGACGACATCTATGACCGCATCCTGTTCGACGGCGCAAGGTTCTGCAACATCGCCATGCTCTCCCCGGAGCTCAAGGCCCGGACCTTTGTGCTCAACGGCGTGTCCAAGACGTATGCCATGACCGGCTGGCGCATCGGCTACATGGCCGGCCCCCAGGACGGTGTGGCCGCGGCCACCAAGCTCCAGAGCCAGTCCACCTCCAATCCCACCTCCATCGCCCAGAAGGCCGCGGTGGAGGCCTTAAACGGCCCCCAGGACACGGTCGCGGCCATGGTTAAGGAATTTGCCTGGCGGCGAGACGATATCCTGCGCCGGAGCTTGGAGATTCCCGGGGTTACCTGCCCCAAGCCCGGCGGGGCCTTTTATCTCTTCCCGAATTTTTCGGCCTATTACAGTAAGTTGAAACCTGCGGCGGGGCAGTCCCATTCCGGGGCCCTGGCCGAGTACCTGCTGAATGAGGCCAGCTTAGCCGCGGTGCCGGGCGCGGAGTTTGGGGAGGACAACTGCCTGCGGTTCTCCTATGCCACCTCCCGGGAGCGCATCGCCACCGGGCTGGACCGGATCAAGGAAGCCTTGGGGAAGCTGGGGTAGTAAACCGGCGTCTATCGGCGTGCATCGGCGGTTAATATTTAACCGCCGATAGACGCCGATGAACGCCGATGAAAGAACGAAAAAAAAAGCGCGGCCTGAAACCGGGCCGCGCTGTCCGTTTTCCGCCGCTAGATTTTAGCGGCCGGCGGCTTTGCGTTTGGAAGCCTTGAGCGGGTTGAGCTTGGTGCCGTTGCCGTTTTCCTTCTTTTCCTTTTTCACGTGCGTGGCCAGATTGCAGTGACCTTGACGCCACTTGGCCGCAGGATCGGGAAAGGAACCGCAGTAGCTGGCCTCTTCCCATAAAAGGACGCGGTCGCAACCCTGACAAGATTCCACGATGGTGCGGCATTTGCCGCCGTTGAACGAACAGCCCTTTTTGCTCATGAAGACGCAATCGACGCCCGATTTTACGCTTACGCAGTGCATGGCCGTAATCCCCCTGCCTTTGATAAATCAAGTAAATCTATATTTTATATAAAATAATTAATATCATTGTCAAGATATTTTTGTACCTGCAAAATCTCTGATCAGCAGATAAAAATATCCCGTAACCAGCAGCACCAGGACCCCGGTGAGCATGAAACTGAGGGCATAGCCGGCCCAGCCGATGACCCCGCCCATAAAGGCCGAACTGAGCATCATCCCGAGATAAATGCTGGTGTTGTAACCACCCATGGCCAGGCCCCGGGCTTCCGGGGGCGCGACTTCGGCAATCAGGGCCCCCAAGGGGGTGAAGGACAGGCCCATAGTCACCCCCAGGGCCACTGCGGCCAGGAGGAATTGGGGCAGGGTCCGGCAGAAGCCGAAGATTCCCAGGGAGAGGCTGAAGAGAATAAAGCCCAATGCAGCCAGTTTGCCCCGGCTGCGGACCCGGTCGCTGAGGCGGCCGAAGGGCAGGCGGGACACGGCGTTGGAAACCGCCTGGGCGGTGAAGATCAGGCCGATCTGGCCCATGCTCAGGTGCTGGTCATGGGCCAGCAACGGGGAGAAGGTGACGAACACGCCCTGCCCGAAGCAGCTCCCCAGGGTGAGGAGCCAGCAGCCCAACAGGGCGCGGTTTTTGAGGAGGTCCCGGGTGATGCCTCTCATTTTGGGGCTGGCAGGCCGCCGGCTCAGATGCGGAGCGTGCCCCGGCAGGAACATGGCTGTCAGGACGATGAGGACCAGGATAAAAAAGCCGGCGATGAGAAACAAGGGGCCGAATCCCAGCCATTGGGCGATAAACCCGCCCAGGGCCGGACCCAGGCTCATGCCGGTGTAGATGGCGGTGGTATACCAACCGTAGGAGCGCCCCAAGTGGGTCGCGGGGGAAAAATCCGCCACATAGGACATGAGGGTGGGGCCGATGGCCGCCAGGCCCGTGCCGAAGAGCAGATAAATCCAGATCAACTGCCGGGGGGTGCTGCTGCCATAGAGGAGAAAAGAGGTGCCCATGGAGATCACCAGCCCGGCCACGATCAAGAGCTTCCGGCCCCAGCGGTCGGAGAGCATCCCCACCGGGATGGAAAGGGCCCCGGACATCAGCAGGAACGCGGCGTTGATGATCCCCACTTCCCAGGTGCTGGCCCCCAGGGAGTGGGCGAAGATCGGCACCACCGGGATGCGCATGTAGGAGCCCAGGTAGCTGGCAAAAGCGATGCCGCAGCAGATGGCCAGGAGGGCAGGGTAGGAGGGAGCCGCAGTTTTTTCCCGGAGAGCGTTCATAGAGGTTCGATATGTATTATAACTCCAGAGGCGGGGAATGCACATCTTCGAGGCTGAGTTGCAGGTAATCTGAGGCGGTGGCCGGAGCCGGGAGGCGGAGGCTTTTCCCCCAGTGCTCCGGGCTTATGGCCACCGGCCTGCTATTTTATAGCGAAATAGGCATAAACGGCCGCGCCAAAAATCAGGAGCAAAACCATCAAGGCCGCCAGAGGCTTCCAGCCCAAGTCCCGGTGCAAGGCCTGTTCCGCCAACCCCGGAACTTCTCCCACGGTCCCGGCCGGGGAGGCGGCATACTCCCCCAGCCCGGCAGCCTGCCTGATCTGCCGCGCCAATTCCTTGGGCCTGACCACCGACCGCAATTTGGTCTCGTTGCCCTCCTGGTCCACCACCTCCACCGTGCCATAGTTGGCCAGGTATTCGATGATTCCAAAGACAAGAGCGGAGACCAGGCTGAATATACTGCTGCCGCCCCCATAACCACTGGAGCTGATGGTATAGCGGACCCCGGCAATATCGGCCAAAGGCAGGTCCACCGGCTGCAGGGGAAACACGGCAAACGCCCGGGAGACTTTGCCGATAATCCTCCGATCGGTGACCGCAATTCCCACCCGGAAGCAGGCATAAAGATATTTGACCCCAAAATAAAGCATGCCCAGGACGAGGGGGAAGACAACTAACACCGACATCGGCTCCACTCCGGGGCCCGGCGCTTTCGGGGCGTTCCGGCTAAATTGGCCAAGATAGTCCAGCAGTTGCATCGACAGATAGAAGAGCGGGGGAATAGAGACCAATACTGCCAGGATAGAAACTGCGAGCAACAACCTGGATAACCTGGGCTGATAGATGATCCTTTCCCCGGGCTGCAGCAAACTTTCAATGTAGGCAGGCATGTCACACCCTTTCGAGGTTGCAGGAGAGTGATTAATCCGGGTGCTGACCGCCAAAGGGAAGAGGGCGCCGGCGTCTCCCGCGGTTGGCGCCCAGTTTTGGCGATGGGCGGTATTATGACATTACCGCCGCCTGAAGGAAAAGATAATTTGACCTTAAGGGACCGGAAACCCAGGACCGGGGAAGGTTTGAAAAGAGGAGGCGAGCCCGGCCCCTGGCCTCCCGGCGGGGAATGCTTTATATTTATCCCATGGATCTGATTGCCTGTCTTAAGGACCCCGCCGCATATCCCCAGCCCACCTCCCGGGTGGAGTTGATGCAGACCCATGTCTCCTGGATCTTTCTGACGGACCGCTTCGTTTATAAGGTCAAAAAACCGGTGGACCTGGGGTTTCTCAATTTCACCACTTTAAGGAAACGGCATTTTTACCTGCACCAGGAACTGGTGCTCAACCGCCGCCTCTGTCCGGAGATCTACCTTGAGGTGCTGCCCATTGTCGAACATCAGGGCAGGTTGCAGGTGGGGGGTCAGGGCCACCCCCTGGAATATGCCCTGCAGATGGTGCGGATGCCCCAGGAGCGTATGATGGATGAAGTGGCGGACCGGGGGGAACTTAAGCCGGAGCACCTGGAGAGGATCATTGAGCGGCTTGTGCCTTTCTACGAGGCCGCGGCCACCGGCCCCCGGATCAATAAATACGGGGAGCCGGCCATCATCCACTTCAACCACCAGGAGAATTTCTCCCGCACCGCGGGATTGGTGGGAGAGATGCTGTCCCCGGAGTTGTTCTTCCGGATTAAGGAATTTTCCTGGGGCTTTTTGAAAAAGAACCGGCAGCTTTTCTTGCGGCGCATCCGGGAGGGTAAGATCCGGGACTGCCACGGGGATCTGCATATGCAGAACATCTGTCTGGCGAACGGGGTGTACATCTATGATTGCATTGAATTTAATCCCCGCTTCCGCTATGGTGATGTGGCCGCGGACATCGATTTTCTGGCGATGGACCTGGATTTTCATGGGTTGCGGGACCTCAGCCGCTTCTTTGTGCAGCGCTTCGCCCAGGCCTCCGGGGATCAGGAGCTGCTGGAGATCTTAGATTTTTACAAGTGTTACCGGGCTTACGTGCGAGGAAAGATCAACGCGTTTGTGGCCCAGGACCAGGGGCAAAGGCCGGAGGCCCGGGAGAAGGCCGGAGCCGCAGCCCGGGCCTACTTCACCCTGGCCGGGGAATATGCTGAAGAAGGGGCCAAGGCCGCGGCTTAAAGAATAACCACAAAGACACCTAGAACACCAAGAGGCACAAAGAAAAATACGTTCTGCCTTGGCCTTGCCAAGTCAGAAATAGATTTCCTTGGTGACACTTTGTGCCTTGGTGTCTTGGCGGTGAAAGGCTTTTAATTATGAAAAAGCTGGTGGTCATTTTCGGGTTGATGGGCACCGGCAAGACCACCCTGGCCCGGGCCCTGGGCCGGGAGCTGGGTTGGCCGGTGGTGCACAGCGACGCGGTACGCAAAAAACTGGCGGGTCTGACCCCCACCACGCCCACGCCCACGGAGTTCGGGAAGGGGATCTACGACGAGGACTTCTCCCGGCGCACTTACGAGGAGATGCGCCGCCAGGCCGCGGCCCATCTAGCCGCGGGCCAAAACGTCATCCTGGACGGCTCTTATAAGAGGACCGCAGAGCGGGAACTGGTGAAGCAATGCGCCCAGGAGCACGGCGCGGCCGCGGTCTTCCTTTATTGCGCCTGCCCCCAGGAGATAGTCATCCAGCGCCTGGACATCCGGGCCCAGGACCCCGAATCCATCTCCGACGGCCGCAGGGAGATTCTGGAGGCCCAGGCCAAGGATTTCGACCCCGTGGACCTCACGCTCCCTGATTATTGGGGGGTGAACACCAACCCGGAGTTGCCCGCGGTGGTGGAGAAGGTGAAATATTTGCTGGAGAGGATGGATTAGAAAATTTTTTCTTCTCAAGTAACAGGTAAAAAAGTGAAATCTTGGGGCGGACATGGGATTCGCCCCTTTTTTTTCTTTGTCTCCAAGTTGCCTCGGTGAGCGATGCCGCAGCCAAGCCCAGGTTGGCGTTTATGGTGTTGCCTGCGCCAAAAAGAACCTGGGGCCGCCTTCATTCCCGCATGGCGATGCAGGCAATGGTTGTAACGATTTTCCCCGACATTTTGGCAGGGGTCTTAATATTATAGCTTTTTAGGGAAATTTTGTGGTAATTTATGCGTATTCGACGAGAAAAGGAAATGCTACTTGCTAGATTTACTTTGTAATCTTTATTTTACTTGGCAGGAGGAGGTTCCTCTCATCCTGATTCATTAGAATCAGGATTTTAAAAGATGGACAAAGATATGAATAAAAGACTGCTGCTGCTGGCGCTGGCGGGCGTGGTGCTCTGCTCCGGGACAGTACTAATGGGGGCCACGCATTCCTGGGGCGACGACGGCTTCTACGTGATTTCCGTGGGATCCATGTATTTTAAGGGGAACTGGGACGTGTCCAAGACTTACAACGCCCGGGATGTGGTGTTCTACGACGGCTCCAGCTGGTTCAGCCTGGCGGGCAACAACCGGGGGAATGTCCCCGGGGACGCCGGCACCTCTCCCCAGAAATGGACCTTAGCTGGCCCAGAAGGGGGATAAAGGGGACAAGGGCGATCCTGGGGGCCGGGTGGGACCGCCGGGGCCGCAGGGCCCCCAGGGACCCAAGGGCGATACGGGGGCTACCGGACCCACTGGGCCGCAGGGTCCTAAAGGCGATACCGGGGCCACCGGGGCGCAAGGACCGCAAGGCGATACCGGGGCCACCGGCGCGACTGGACCCCAGGGACCCCAGGGAGCCACCGGCGCTACGGGCGCCACCGGAGCCACCGGCCCCCAGGGGCCGCCGGGGGCCTCCCTCAATCCCCTGCAGATGGCCACCCTGCGCTGGTATGACGCCTCCCAGAACGGCCAGACCTTTGCCGTGGGCACTAGTCCCCAGGGCGTCGCCTTTGACGGGGCCAACATCTGGGTGACCAATGGTGGCAGCAGCAACGTCACCAAGTTACGGGCCAGCGACGGCACGGTCTTGGGCACTTACCCCGTTGGCACCGGTCCAAATGGCGTCGCCTTTGACGGGGCCAGCATCTGGGTGGCCAATGAGGGCGACAACAACGTCACCAGGTTACGGGCCAGCGACGGCACGGTCCTGGGCACTTCCGGCGTCGGGTCCGCTCCAAATGCCATCGCCTTTGACGGGTCAAACATCTGGGTGGCCAATAAGGACAGCGACAACATCACCAA
>JAKAKP010000069.1 GCA_021813445.1 Deltaproteobacteria bacterium | reverse complement strand
CAGCCGCGCCCACCGCCGCCACCGCGACGCCAGCACCCAGTGCTGTTCCACCTCTGGCGGAACAAGAAGAGCCTGCGGCTCCGGCGGCAGAACCGTCTCCGACTCCGGCTCCGGCCCCCATCACCGCGGTGCGGCCCAGTCAGGGTCATCCCCCTCTCGTGGCGGCACCACCGTCGTCAGCGGCCCCCAAGCCGGAAAAACGCGTACTCAAGGAAGAAAAATACATGTTGATCGTCGGCACTTATCCCCAGTTGGACCAGGCCCGGACCATGGCCCGGCGGCTGAAGGTCAAAAAATTCCAGGCCTATCTGGCCAAAACCGCGGTCAAGGGAAAACCCCCCGCTTACCAGGTGCGCCTGGGCCCCTTTCCGGATAAAAAAGCCGCGGAAGAAACCGCCAAGCGCCTGAAGGCCCAAGAGCACCTCAGCCCCCGCCTGATCAAAATAAAGCCGAAAGTGGCCCAGACCGCAGCCGCCCGCGGAGGCAACCGATGAGCGCGCCGGTGTTGGCCACTGCCTTAGAGGGCCTGGGGCCCCGCCATCAGGGCAAGGTGCGGGATATTTATGACCTGGGGGACCGCCTGCTCCTGGTGGCCACGGACCGCATCTCCGCCTTCGATGTGGTCATGGCCGAACCCATTCCGGACAAGGGCCGCATCCTCACCCGGCTCTCGGCGTTCTGGTTCCGGCATCTGGCGGACGTGGTCCCCAACCATGTGTTATCTCTCAAAGTGGAAGATTTTCCCCCGACCTGCCAGCCCTACCGGGAGATGCTCCAGGACCGCACCATGCTGGTCAAGAAGACCCAGCCCCTGCCGGTGGAGTGCATCGTCCGGGGCTATCTCTCCGGCTCCGGCTGGGCGGAGTACCAGGCCACCGGCGCCATCGGCGGCATGCTTCTGACTCCGGGATTGGTGGAGTCGGCCCGCCTGCCCCAGCCCATCTTCACCCCCTCCACCAAGGCGGAGTTGGGGACCCACGACGAAAATATCTCCTTTGAGACCATGGCGGCCAAAGTGGGCGAGGACCTGGCGGCCCGGGTAAGGGAGATCAGCCTGACCCTCTACCTCCGGGCCCAGGCCTGGGCCGAGCCCCGGGGCATTATCCTGGCGGATACCAAGTTTGAATTCGGTCTGGCAGCTGGGGAATTGATCCTGATCGACGAGGTCCTGACCCCGGATTCCTCCCGCTTCTGGCCGCAAGAAGACTACCGGCCCGGCGGCCCCCAGAAGAGTTATGACAAACAGTATCTCCGGGACTATCTGGAATCCCTGGGCTGGAACAAAAAGCCCCCGCCGCCGCCGCTCCCCCCGGACGTCATCGCCAACACCCGGGCCCGCTATGTCCAGGCCCTAAAGGTGTTGACCGGCGAGAAATTATGATTCTGGAGCAGAAAATCAAGACCAATCAGGGGAGAAAGGGAATAAGGTCTGCTTCACACCGCGTTGCCTTCAATAAGATCCTGTTGTAAGGGCGGACCCAGGTGTCCGCCCCGGGGTGCATATAACAGGCAATTGTCGTCCTGTAACGGTAACTGGGTTTCAAACCTGATTTTCAGTTATTTAGATAGATATCCCAGGAATAATCGATCTTTTTGTTGGAAAAGGCCACTTCGGCAAAGCCCGCTTCCCGGAGCCGTTGGAGCAGGTCGGATTTGTTCACGAACACGAAGACCAGGGGCCGGGAAAAGAGCACGCAGTCCATATTCAAGACGGTATTATCGTCACCGCTGAGATCGAACTTCACGTCAAAGCCTTTGCCCAGGAAATCCCGGTCCATCTCTTTGACCAACTCCTCCCGTTTCTTGATCATCTTCTTGGATTCGGCCTGGCGCATCGCTTCCTGATATTTTTTCAGGTCTTTTTCCCGGTGTTCCACTTCGTTCAGCAGCTTTTTGGCCGCATCATACTCATCGGCGTTAGAACCGATGGCTTCCAGGTGACGGCGGGCCTCACCCAGACGCCCATAAGTCCTTTTCAAGAGGTCCTTTTCATCGGGGTGGCCCAGGGCCAGGGCCTCTTTGGCCTTCTGGAGATGGGTGGCCGCGGCCATGATCTCAAAGGCCTGCGCTTGCGCCTCCAGTTTTGTCAACATTGGCAGGAGGGTCTTCCTATCCAACAGGGCAATAATTCTATAACCCGGTTTGTCCAGGTTATCCCAGGTCAATGGATCGCTTTGGAAATATTTCTCCACCGTGAAGGCCTGCACCTGGCCTTGCCGCCAATAGAGTTTGATCAGATAGGGCTTGCCCTGGCGCTCCTTGGCCGCCACCAGGGTGGGGTCCAGGTCGCTTTCCACCTTCCAGATCTCGTCATAATTCACGTCTAACGCGCCGGGGCCTTGCAGCATCAGGCTCTTGACCTGGGACGGATGTTTCCTCTGAAATTCTGCATAATTTGGCCATACCTTGAGGGTGACCTTGTCTTTTTCTCTGCTTTGGTCGGCCTTGCGGAAATCTCCCAACTCCGGGGAGTTCAGCAATAAATCTTTTTCTGGCACCATGGCCAGAACCGCGGCCGCGCATAAAAGAATGGAAAGGGTGATGCCGATAACTACTTGGGTTTTGCGTCTCATTTTGAAATCATCCAATCCTTTACAGACATTTGCCCTCAGCCGATGCGGGCCAAGGGCCGGCGCCTCCCGCAAATTGGAGGCAGGTGACAGTTAGTGGCAAAGGCCTCAGAAACCCAAGGCCTTTTTCACCGACCTTTTCAGGTCCTCTATCTTCACCGGCTTGGGGAAAAAGTCGAAGATACGCTCCCGGATGGCTTCGATGGCTGCGTCCAGGGTGGCGTAGGCAGTTAGCATGATCACCTTGGTATCAGGATAGCGCTGGTTTACTTCCTTCAGGATATCCATACCGTCGACATTTTCCATCTTGAGATCGGTAATCACCAGATCAAATTTCTTTCCCCTGATCCTTTCCAGGGCCTGAGTGCTGTCAATAAAGGCTTCCACTTCATATCCTTCCTGGGACAAGATCCTTTGGGCCATGTCACAGACAATCTTTTCATCATCAATGATCAATATCTGCTTGGGCATCTCCCTCTCTCTCCTTTGGCTGGTATATGGGAATCTTCACAGTAAAGGTGGTTCCTTTGCCTTCTTCGCTTTCCACGGCAATGTCCCCGTGGTGCTGCTGAATGATGCCATAGCTTACCGATAACCCCAAACCGGTGCCCTTGGTGCCCTTGGTGGTAAAAAAGGGATCAAAGACATGGGGCAGGTCCTCTTTGGTGATGCCCGCGCCCGTGTCCTTGACTTTGACCACCAGATTACCATTTGTCATATCTTGACCCACATCGATGGTCAAGTCTCCCCCTGCGGGCATGGCCTGGATGGCGTTGATCAGAAGATTTATCAGCACCTGCTCGATCTGCGGCGCATCCACATAGACATGGGGCAGGTCGGGCTGGAGAAATTTATGCAGCTTGACGTTGGAGATCTTTATTTGATTGCTTACCAGGGCGATGCTTCTCTCGACGATGTCTTCCGGCTCATATTCCCGCAGTTCCTGTTTCTTTTGCCGGGAAAAATCCAACAGGTTATTGATAATCCTGCTGATCCGCTCGGTTTGGGTGAGAACATCCGCCATGAAGTTCTTCTTTTCCCCGTCTCCCAGAATATCATAAAGACCCAGGTAGCCCTGGGCAATCAAAGAGATGTTATTTAGCGGATTCCCCAGCTCATGGGCCACCCCGGAGATCAGAATCCCCAGGGAGGCCAGCTTTTCGCTTTGGAGGAGCACGGCTTCCCGTTTCTCCAGTTCCCTGGCCATATCTGCCAGGGCCTTGATGGCATAATCAATCTCATTTTTGGGAGAAAAGGTCTGCTTGGCCACCTCATGCAACTTCCCCTGGGACACCATCTGGATCAGATTCCCCATAATGGCCAGCTCTTTAATGAGAAAATGGGAGAAATATTGCCAGACCACCAGCTGAAACAGCAGCACCATCCCCAGGGATGCAATCAACCGGGTGATGCTGGTGGAAATTATCCGGTTGACGTCCCGCCGTTCCCGTTTGAGCAATACCTCCGATAGCCGCGTCAGTTCATGCCCCAGATTTCTGAATTCCTCCTCGAATTTTACCGGCGTCTTCTTGGTGGCGAGTACTTCCCGGGCCATATCCAGGTATTTATTAAGATTGCTAAGCAAAGTATTAAAAGTTCCCGGTCCCAGACTTTTGAGAATATCCGCCTTGGACGATTGAATCACGGTATCTATCTCTTCCCCTCTTTCCACTACCTCCTTTAAGGCGTTGACATCACCATATAAAAAGTAATTTTTCTCCGATTTTCTGACTTCCAACAGGGAGATGTTCAGATCGTCAATGATCTCGATAACCCCTAATTTGGAGAGAACCGTATTAAAAGACAGATAGACGAAGACACAGATCAGACAAATTATGGCCGCCTGGATCACTACGGCAATAATAATTCTATTGCGGATAGTCATATCTATCTCTTAAGTATTATTATCATCCCTAACTAGAAAGCCCCGAATCTATGGGCCTGGATGGCATTTTCCATCCTCTTTTCCACCGCTTCCGAGGCCAACTCTTCCTCCAGCCTGATTAGAAGCTTGCGTTCGATGAAAAACGATTTACGGAAGAGTTTCACTGCCATCACAATGCTGACGACGCCGGTGACAAGAATCAGGCCGTCAATAATGGTCCAATAACCGAAGCCGAAGTACCGGGTAAAAAAAGTCCCCAGGGCGATAAGGGTGGCGCCGGTGCGCAGATAGGAAAGCTCTGTCCGTTGTTTGGCCAGGATAGTGCGGTATTGGGAGAGGTTGGTGCGGGACTGGGCCAGGCCGGTGCGGCCACCGCTCATGCGGGTCCGGATTTCCGCCAGCTTGTTGCGCATCTCCGCCCAATCGGTGCGGTTATGGGCCAGAGAGGTGCGGGATTCGGCTAATGCCGTTCTCTTATCGGCCAATTCCGTCCTCTTCCTGGATAAATCGGTGCGGCCCTCCGCCAGGGCCGTCCTCTTGTTGGCCAATTCCGTCCGGCCTTCCGCCAGCTTGGTGCGGCCCTCGGCCAGCTCCGTTCGCTTATTAGATAGTCCGGTGCGGCCTTCGGCCAGGGAGGTGCGCTTTTCCGCCAAGTTGGTGCGGCCTTCCGCGAACGCGGTGCGGTTGCGCGCCAGCTCCGTCCGATTATTGGCTAACTCAGTCCGGCCTTGCGCCAATTCCGTGCGCCTATTCGCCAACTCGGTCCTTTTTTCGGCAAAATTGGTGCGGCCTTCCGCTAATGCCGTTCTCTTGTTGGCCAACTCCGTCCGGCCTTCGGCCAGCTTAGTGCGGCCCTCGGCCAGGGAGGTGCGTTTTCCCGCCAAATTGGTGCGCCCTTCGGCCAGGGAGGTCCTCTTATTGGCCAGTTCCGTCCGGCCTTCCGCCAGCTTGGTGCGGGTTTCGGCAAGTTCGGTACGTTTTTTGGCTAAAGCTGTCCGTTCCTCAGCGAGCTTGGTCCGAAACTGGGCCAGCTTGGTGCGGTCCTCAGCCAGTTCCTCCCGCCTTTCGGCCCATTCATCCATGGCTTTCAGCAGCTCTTCTCCGGCAAGAGAAGAGATATCCTTACCTTTGACCGGCATAGCTCCACTCCTTATTCTTTAACAACGCTCCCGCCACTCAAGGCTATCTTTTGAATTATAAAACTTCTTAAAGGATTTGGGAATTTGAGATTGTGAAAAAAGACATTTAGAGAAGTCTATGAGGTGTGGATTTAAGGAAGATTTTGTGAAGATTCTTACCCCCGGCGAAAGCCAAAGGCCGGAGGGGCTGGCCTCCGGCGCAGATTGCAGACGCCGCCCCTCCCCTGATCTCTTACCAGCCGCTGCCCCCGCCGCCGCCGCCACCGCCGCCGGAGAAGCCCCCGCCACCGCTGCCCGAAGAGGAACCCGGCGGCGAGGAGGACGCGGCAATGGCCCCGGCGAACGCGCCCCCCAGGCCGGAGACAAATCTGGTGCTGCCTACGTCGTGATAACTGCCCGTATACCAGCCGGGAGTATAGCCCCTGCCGTCCTCCCCGGCCTGGGCCAGCACCCCCGCGAATTGCTCGCTCCATTGGTTCTCCACGTCCAGGGCCAGGGCATAGGGTAGATATTTTTCGAAGAGCTCCGGGGTCTTTTCCGGGGGGTTCAACAGGTCCAGACGCTCCTTTTCCGCCACCGACAGATAGAGCTTAAATCCCTCGATTTGGTCCATGATTTTCCGGCCCGTGAGCGTGGGAGCCTTGAGCAGACGATAGAATAAAAAGTTCAGCCCCAAAAGAAAGGGCAACAAGATCACCACGGCCGGGATGAACGTAGATCTGAGGGCAGGAGCGGTAAAAAACTTTAACAACAAAAATCCGCAAGCAAACAGCGCCATGCCCACGCCGCCCAGATTCTTGGTAATCGTGAAAGTCCATCTTTTCAGGAACCAGGCGGTCAAACCGATGCCACCCCCGATCCAGACCGCCAACCACAGGGATTTATCCCAATTGCTGCCATGGTTCATGGAAGTCAGGAGCACGGCCCCCACCGCCAGCAGGCTCAGGACCACGCCAGCAGCGAAGTAGTTGGAATTGGCGAAGAAATAGGCCTTCTGCAACTCGCTTTTCAAGGTCTCGTTCAAGGCTTCCCGGGCGCTTTGAATGCATTTATAGTTGATACCCTTCATCTCCAGGGTGTCGCCGCCGCTGAAGAGTTCGTTCCCCAGGTTCTGCTCCTCCCGGGTAATGGCCTTGGCCCCACCCCCCTTTTTATGAAGGGTGTATTCTTTCCCGACATTTTCAATGGTGAGATATCCCTTCACCGCCATGTCCACCAGGGCTGCGGCCACGGTGCGGTCATCAAAGCCCATGCGCAGCAGATAGCGCACTGAGGGCGGAGAAAACCCGGGAGGCGGCGCAAATAGCGGGATAATGGTGCCCTTGGCCGGGTCCTTGCCCACCCGGTTCCAGGAAACCAGGTAAAACCCCAAAACCAAAAGTAATCCCGCGCCCCCCACCACCAGGTTCAGGTAGTCCCGGAGAAAAAAGCCCATCTTATCCAGGTCCGAGGGCGGTTGCACCACCCCTTTGGGCCAGGCCACGGCCACGGTCAGCCCCGAGCCTGGAGGCAGATCCCTGGTAGCGGTAAAGACTATCATCCCCGGTCCTTCTTCCCGGGCGTTGTAGTCCCGTCCCTTGGCTCCGTAACGGCCCGTATAGGCGCGATACTGGATGATCTTCGCCCCTGGCGGCAGCTCGATCACCGCCTGGGCGCTCTCGATGGGAAAGGTCCAGCCATGGCCGGTGACGTTCCAGTAAAGTTCGTCATAATTCGGGAAAAAGCCCAACTGCCGGTCAGTGCGGTATTTGATGGTGTATTCATAGACCCCGGAAGGTAAAATCACGTCTTTCCGGCCGATATAGATCTTAACGCCGTTTTTCACATATTGCAGATGATAGGGTTCATTCTTTCCGTCCCGGAGCACCTCTAGGACCTCGAATCCCACATTTACCGTGTTGCCGGCCTTATCCCGGTAGATGGTGGGAAAATCCCGGACAATGCCCCGCCTGATCACCACCCCGGCGCTTTGCACCTTGATGGTCTCAGTGACCGTCAGGGTGGCGTCCGGATGCACCTGCACCAGGCTCTGGAAGCTGAGGATCTTTTCCTGGGAATAAGCGGACGGGTTCCAGCGAGACTGGTAGCGCCGGGCCGAGGCCTCAGAGGTCAGCCAGGGGACCAAACAGACGGCTACCAGGGCCAGAAACAGGATTCTTCCCAGAGTCTTCATGGCTGCAACTCTTTAAGGAAAGGCCACCTTGGGCACCGCCCGGTCGGCCGCGTCCTCGATCTCGAAGTACTCCACCGGGTCGAACCGGAACATATTGGCCACAATGTTGCTGGGAAAAGAGGCCACCAGGATGTTCAGGTTCCGGGCCGCGCCGTTGTAATAACGCCGGGACAACTGGATCTGTTCCTCGATGTCCGCCAGGGATTGCTGCAATTGGATGAAGTTTTGGGAGGCCTTTAGATCCGGGTAGTTTTCGGCCACCGCGAAGAGGTTGCCCAGGGCCGCGCCCAGGGCCCCTTCCACCCGGGCCTTATCCCCCACGCCTCCGGCCCGGAGGCTTTGGGCCCGGAGTTCGGTGACCTTTTCCAGCACCCCCCGCTCATGGCCCATGTAGCCCTTCACCGCCTCGATCAAATTGGGGATCAGGTCGGCCCGGCGCTTGAGCTGGACGTCGATGCCGCTCCAGCCTTCCTGAACCATCTGCCGGTTGCGCACCAGCCGGTTGTAAATGGTAATGGCGCCGACAAAGAAGATCACCACCAGGGCCAGCACGATATAAGCCGGGATCATGGGCAAACCTCGCTGAGCGCAGAGATAAGGGGGAGGCTAAACGCGCACAAACTCTCCCAGAACCTTAAGGGGGTTCTTGAAATTTACATCGGTTGAAAAGGGGGATGGCGTTAAAAGGGGGGAGGCTTACACTAAGCTAAAAAAGAATATCTTAGATGGGGCGGACCCAGGTGTCCGCCCTCTCGAGGCTGCAAACGGCAATGCGACGGACAGCTCCCTCTGTCTGTCATTCTGAGGGAGCGAATCGACTGCAGAATCCAGTGTAGTGTCCCAGGAATACCCTACAAAACTTGCCCGGTCTTTCTCCCTCCCCCTTCGAGGCTTATCATTACCCACAAGTCTTAATTGGCGGGAGAGCATTTCTGATGGTGTCCAGATTCTGCCAGGGCTAAATTCTTATGAACCACGGGGCCTTAGGGTTGGGGCGACTTAAAGTCCCCCCAGCCCCCTTTTTCAAAGGGGGAGTAAGAAAGTGCCTGATTTAATACCGAGTTGCAATCTAACGACGTGGATTTGTAGGGGGGCACCCGGGCGTGCACCCTG
>JAKAKP010000098.1 GCA_021813445.1 Deltaproteobacteria bacterium | reverse complement strand
CTCCTTGGAAAGGTGGGCGATGCACTTGGTAACTTTTCCCATGACTGCCCCCTTGAAAATTTTTTGGGCAGTCTACCATATTACTCATTAGATGGCAACTTGGTATCATGCGCTTGATATAGCTGTACATGCCCACCGCGCCCGCGAGAATACGGGCATAGGCACCCAGAGGATAACGCCACCTCAGATCAATACCTTCGGTAAAAAAGATTGAGGATTTTACTACAGATACGCCCCCGGTTCATGGAGGGCGGGTAAGGGAGGACGGGGGGAGCGACGCTCCCCCCGCAATGGACGCTCACTACGTTCTCAATTTAACCAAAAACGAAAAACGAGATCAAAGCGCCGGGCCTTCGCTCGCGGCTTTTTCCGGGCCGGGATAAGGCGGGTGCTTGGCGGCGGCCCGGAATTTTTTGTGATCCAGGCCGTATTGCTTGATCTTGTAACCAAGGATGCGCAGGCTGGTATCCAGGATCTTGGCGGCCTGGCTCTGATTGCCCCGGGTTTGGCGCAGGGCCTCGGAGATCAGCTCCTTTTCCAGGTTAGCCACCTGCATGGCCAGGCTGTTGCGGCTGCCTTCCCCGGGCTCCTGGCGCTGCAGGCTGCGGGGCAGGTGGACGCTCAAGATGGTGTCTTCGTCGCAGACCAGGACCGCGCGCTCAATGATGTTTTCCAGTTCCCGGACGTTGCCGGGCCAGGGGTATTGCATCAGCAGGTCCAGGCCCGGCGCGGACATCCGCAGCCCCGGTTTTTGGTGTTCCGCACTGTATTTGTTGAGGAAGTGCTCGGCCAGCAGGGGGATGTCGGCGCGGCGCTCCCGCAACGGCGGCAGATAGATGGGGAAGACATTGAGGCGGTAGTAGAGATCCTCCCGGAACGCGCCTTCGGCCACGGCCCGTTCCAGGTCCCGGTGGGTGGCGGCGATGAGGCGCACGTCGGCCTTGAGGGTGGAGGTCCCCCCCAGGCGGGTGAACTCCCGCTCCTGGATCACCCGCAGGAGCTTGAGTTGGACGTTGGGCGTCAGGTCCCCGATTTCATCGAGAAAGATGGTGCCGCCCTGGGCCAGTTCGAAGCGGCCCTGTTTGCGCTGCAAGGCGCCAGTGAACGCGCCCCGTTCGTGGCCGAAGAGCTCGCTTTCCACCAGGGTTTCCGGCAGCGCCGCCAGGTTCACTTTGACAAAAGGCTTGGATGCGCGCTGGCTGTTGTAATGGAGCGCGGAGGCCACCAATTCCTTGCCGGTGCCGGATTCCCCCCGGATGAGGATGGTGGCGTTGCTCTTGGCCACCCGTTGAATCATCTCGAACACCTGGCGCATGCGGCTGGAGGTGCCGATGATGTTGCCCACCTGGTAGCGCTCCTGCAACTCTCCCTTCAATTTTAAATTCTCGTCCCGCAGCCGGTCTTTCTCCCGGTCGATGAGGAGGAGGCTGTTCACGGTCTGGGCGATGATGGAGGCGATGATGGTGAGGAGCCGCAAGTCCTGGTCCAAGTTCAGGTCCCGGTGCAGGCGGTCCACACTCAGGGCGCCGATGGTCTGCTGATTGATCTTGATGGGCACGCACAGGAAGGAGAGTTCGTCTTTTTCCCGGCCCCGGGAGCGGGTGCGGTTCAGGAACAAAGGCTCCTGGCTCACCCGGGGCACCACCATGGGTTCTCCGGTCTCCACCACCCGGCCGGTGATGCCTTCCCCCAGCTTATAGCGGCCCCGGCGCCGGGCTTCGGCGGTGAGGCCGTGGGCCACCTCGATTTGCAGCTCCGAGGTCTCGGGGTTGAGGATGGTGATGGTGCCCCGGCTCATGCCCATGGTCTGGGCCAAAATCTGCAGCACCTGGTTCAGGCTGCGGGGCAGGGGGCCGGGCGCGGCCAGGGCCTGGGTGATTTCGTACAATAAGGATAAATTACTCATGTGCGGCTATTAGCCCTCCGAGTAAAACATTATGAGACTATCTTCTCATAATTATACATTTTCGCAACATATTTTTATCATATTTGTATAGTATTCAGGAACCCTACAAGGAAAGAAAAGAGGAACCTCTGGGGCAGAAGGCTAAGCCACGCCTGGCAGGGACCTGTGTTGTAGCCCTGGCAGTTCTCCTGACGTACCGCGGCCGAGGTATTCTTGCCCGGGGTTCATAGGCTTCGCAGCCGGGAATATCAGAGTTCTGAGAGGATATGCCATAATTTTTTGTTTACTTATCTCCATCCGAGGGTTATTGAGATTTGGTGTATGATCACCAACGACTTCGGGTAGCAGAGAGAAGAGCAATTTTATGAGGGGCAAGCAGTTAATCAGCATTTTGATATGTCTTTTCATCCTGGTGCCGTCCACACAGGGCTGGGGGCAGACAAATGCAGACCAGACACCGTTTTATTGGCAGCAGATAGGGGCGGGGCAGGTTCCCAGTCCAGCACAAAGGCAAGCGCTGCCCCAGGCAGTTCAGACCAGACCGGCATTGCCCACCCAGGCCACTTCTGCACCATCGTCCCAGCGGATCTTGACTACCGTCCCGCGCCAGCCCGAAGAGATTTCGAATGCAGAAAGGCAGGCATGGGCACAACGTATGTTTATAAAACAATTCGGCTATAGTTTCTTTAACCAGCCGCAGGCTTCCTTTCTGCCGGTTCAGGAAGTGCCGGTGGGGCCGAACTATATTATCGGCCCTGGCGATTCGATTAAAATTGTTATTTGGGGAAGCGTCCAAGGGGAATACAACCTCACGGTGAATCGCGACGGTCAAATAGATATCCCCAAAGTGGGAGCAGTGCATGTCAGCGGCCTCACCTTTGGGCAATTACGCCAGATAATGGACCAGGAGTTTGCCCGCCAATATACCAATTTCCAAATGAATGTGACCCTGGATAACCTGCGCACTATCCAGGTATTTGTAGTCGGGCAGGCCAGATTTCCGGGAAGTTATGCGATATCGTCCCTTTCAACTCTGGTTAATGCTTTGTTTGCTTCCGGCGGGCCTAGTAAGTCCGGTTCTCTTCGCAATATTCAGGTGCGTCGCGGCGGTACGGTAGTAACCAATTTCGACTTTTACGACTTTCTCCTACGTGCTGATAAGAGTAAAGACATCAGGTTGCAGTCCGGGGATGTCATTTTTATTCCTGCTATCGGCCCATTGGTGGCCATCGGCACCCCCAAGAACCCGAAAGAGATAGGGCAGGCGCTGGCGGCCATGGCCCGGGCTGAATTACAGAAAGGTGCCAAAAAAATCCTCTCTACCGCTGCTCCCTCATCTGCTTTTACGGGAGGGGCGGGGCAAGCGTTATCCGCCAAAGCTTGGCAACAGCGGGAAGACCAGAGAATCATCAGCGGCAGGAAGACCGCCGAGGAAATTGAGGATAAGAAACTGAAGCAAGCGGAAATAAAACCTTTCCAGATTAAACCGTCTCCCAAAGGCTGGCTGGATCAAGACCTTGAGAGAAAAGAGGCTAAGTTTGAGGAGCAGTTCGGCATCAGTTTGGCCGAGGCCGTGAACAAACTGGCTATGAACAAAGAGGTGGATTTCGGTGGACCTGTCAAAGTACCTGGAATCTATGAGCTGAAAAATGAGAGAAATCTAAAGGACTTGCTGCGACTGGCCGGAGGCTTGGGGGATACAGCCTTCAAGGGTCGAGTGCAGGTGCTCCGGGTGCAAGGGCGGCAGAAAATGATCCTGGTGGATGAGGATTTGGGCAAGGTAGAATCCCGCCAAGACTTTCGCCTGGTAGACGGCGATCTGGTGGAAATCTTCCCGGTCCCCAGCCAGGTGGAAACGAAGGTAGCCATCGCCGGGGCCGTCAAGAATCCCGGCGAATTCGGGTATCGGGATCACATGCGGGTCAGTGATCTAGTGACCTACGCGGGCGGATTATTGCAGCAGGCCGATAAGGGCAAGGCTGAAATTACCCGGGTGACCATTACCCCCCAAGGGCCGGAAACGACGCACCTTTATATCCGGCTTTCTGGCGCTTTAAATAATGTGCCCAGGGATAATCTGGTCCTCAAACCCAACGACTATCTCTTTATTCGCACCGTGGCGGATTGGAATATCTATCAAACCGTAGAAATTGCCGGGGAGGTAAAGAGTCCGGGGACCTATGCCCTGAAGAAAGGAGAGACCCTGAGTTCGATGCTGGCCCGGGCAGGAGGGTTCACAAATAAGGCTTATCTGCTGGGGGCAGTGCTCCTGCGGGAATCTACCAAAGAGATCCAGAGACAGCAAATGCAAGTGGCCATCGACCGCCTCGAGACCCAGGCATTAGCCACCGCCGGCAGCGGGACCGAAGAGGCCAAAGACGCTGAGGTGGCAGCTAAGCAACAGCAAATGCTGATCGCCTCCTTGAGAAAAGTGGAACCCTTGGGAAGGGTGGTAATCAACCCGCGTGACCTGCCGCACCTGCGGGGAACTCCTGATGACATCACTTTGGAAGCGGGTGACAGATTGATGATTCCTCAACTGCAAAATACGGTAAATGTCGTCGGGGCAGTCTCCGCCCCCACGGCCATAACCTATACACCGAATAGAACAGTAAATGATTACCTCACCATGTCCGGGGGCACGACGGAAATAGCCGACGAAAAAGAAATCTATGTGATCAAAGTCAATGGCAGCGCCGTAAGCCGCAAGGGATTCTCCTGGCTGGGAACGGGTTGGAATGGGACTAAATATGGCTTTTTCCCAGGCGGGATTAAATCTATGTCCCTCGACCCCGGAGATACTATCGTAGTGCCGGAACGACTGGAGAAGATCGCCTGGGCCAAGGAGCTTAAAGGCCTCTCTTCCCTTGTGGCAACAATGGCTGTAACCCATGGAATCGTGTTTATAGGTTTGAAAAGATAACGTCTCTTGGAGTGCGTCAAAAACGGGGAATGATAGTGATCTTTTGGCATTTCCCCTCAAAGCCAGCCGTTCCTACCCCTTTCTTTAATCGCTGGATGGGTCAGGGCGGAGTCCAACAAGCAGTTCCTTTCAATGACTTGGCAGGCATGGCTTTGGGCCTTTTTCTCTGGGTATTGCGCAGCCATACCTTTCATGGCTTGGGCCGCCCCGAGGACTTTTTTCATTTGTGCCGGGATTAATATCCTGCTGCCATGATACCGATAGATAAAATGCAGAGGCTAAACCTCAATCAATGGATGATTGGAGGAGGCAAACATGGATGTTTCAATGGTCCACAGCAGTGCGCATGCCGCGGCTGCGGTAAATCCTAACCAGGATCGGGCGAATGCTTTAGTTCAAAAGGTAGTAAGAAATCCGAACGCCAGCGAGGCTGACATTAGAGCAGCCAAGGTCGCGGCTAACGACGGCGACTCGGATGATGCGGCCCAACAGGCGGCTTTGGCGGCTGCGCTCGGGAAGGGAACTAAAGTAGACACCCACGCCTAATTGAGAATTACCCATGATGAGGGTTTCCTTTTGCCGGGAAAAGGCATGGGGGAACCCTTTTCTGCATCTTCAGTATCACGGGGGATGAGAGTCGTAATACCGGAGGAATTGACTGGCTTTTGTGTCTGAATAATTTCTTTCTGTTACCTACCGGATGTTCAAGGTTTACTTTTCCTGCAGCTACCTAAAATCGTTCTCCTCCTCCACACCCGTTCTAATTGCGAACCTCAGAACGACAGCTTCCCGCTCCCGGCTTTCTGCTTGACATGGTTTCTGCCAATATATATCTTTAATTACTGAATATTTTTCCCAAATGGGGTAGATGGGTGCAGGATACCTTTTTCTATCGCGCCGGCCACCGGGTCATGGGCTTCATTGATTACATGGGGAATCTCTTCCTCTTTTTCGCGGATGCCTGCCGTACTTTGCCCCATCCCCCCTGGTTTATCCGGGAAGTAATCGCGCAGATGTTCCACCTGGGGGTGAAATCCTTCCCCCTGGTGGCCGTGGCCTCCTTCGCAGTGGGCCTGGTTCTGGCCATGCAGGGCATCCAGGTCTTGAAACTATTTGGTGCGGCCAACTACATCGCCACCAGCGTCTGCTTCACTTTTGTCCGGGGGCTGGGGCCTTTACTGGCGGGCATCATGCTGGCCGCGCGGGGGGGCTCGGGCATCGGCGCGGAACTGGGCTCCATGCGGGTGACCAGCCAGATTGACGCGCTCACCGTGTCCGCGGTCAACCCCATGAAGTATCTGGTGGTGACCCGGGTCATGGCCTGTATGCTCATTCTCCCCCTGCTGACGGTGGGAGCCAATATCATCGGCATCCTGGGAGGCATGATCATCGGCGTCGTCCAGGTGGGCATGACTTCCACCTATTATTATACTTTAACTATTAAGTACCTGACCTTAAGGGATGTGCTGCCGGGGATCGGCAAGACTGCGATCTTCGGGATCATCATCGGCACGGTGGGCTGTTTCCATGGCTATAACACCGAACACGGGACTTTCGGCGTGGGCCAATCCACCAAGACCGCGGTGGTGGCCGCCATTCTGCTGATTCTGATAGCCGATGTCTTCCTCACCAAACTCACTCTCCTCCTCTGGCCCTGAGACCCGGGAAGAGGCCCCCGGCCGCGGCCCGGCTCCGGCCGCGCCCCTGATCACCTACCGGGGCGTCTATAAATCTTTTGATGACAAGCCCGTACTCCAGGGTATCGATCTGGAGGTTTTTGAAGGGGAAACCCTGGTGATTCTGGGGCGCAGCGGCTCCGGCAAAACGGTGATGACCAGCATGTTGGTGGGCCTGACCCGGCCGGACCGGGGCCGCATTACCGTGGGCGGCCTGGAGATCACGAAGCTCAAGACCGACCTCGACTGGCGGGAGCTGCGCCTGAAAACGGGCTATCTGTTCCAGGGGTCGGCGCTCTACGATTCCATGACCGTGGGTGAGAACGTGGCCTTCCCCATGGAGCAGCATACGGATTGGAGTCACGAGGAGATCAGCCGGCGGGTGCATGAAAAGCTGGATTCGGTGGGCCTGGCGGAAGCGGAGGGCAAGGAGCCCGCGGAGCTCTCCGGGGGCATGATGCGCCGGGCCGCATTGGCCCGCAGCCTGGCCCTGGACCCCCACCTCATCATCTATGACGAGCCAACCGCGGGGTTGGACCCCATTACCTGCGATGAAATCGGCCACCTGATCCGCCGCATGCAAAGGACCCTGAAAGTCACTTCCATTGTCGTCTCCCATGACATGCGCCTCACCGAGCTGGTGGCGGATCGCCTCACCCTGATGTACCAGGGCCGCATGGTCTTCCTGGGGACTTTTGCAGAGTTTCTCAAGTCTTCCCATCCGGAAGTGCGGCGTTTTCTCCATGCGGGCCAAGAGGAGAAACAAGAATGATCCAACGCAGGTATGAAACCATTGTGGGTCTCTTCGTCGTGGGCTCCCTGATCGCCTTGCTGGTGATGGTTTTGATCATCGCCCAGCAAGAGCGGCTCTGGGAAAAACATGTGGAATACAAGGCCGTTTTCAAAAATATCAGCGGTCTGAAAGAGGGTTCCGAAGTACGCTTGGCCGGAGTAACGGTGGGCAACGTCAAGAAGATCGTCATCAACCCACAGGGCCAGATCATCGTTACTTTTGAAGTGATCGGGAAATACAGCAGCCGGGTGCGAGAGGATTCCCGGGCCACCATCGGCTTTCAAGGCCTCCTGGGAGATAAGAGCCTGGACCTGTCCGCGGGCTCTCCGAGCCAGCCGGAGATTCCTCCCGGAGGCACAGTGGCTTCCATAGAACCGTGGGATATTACCGAGATGTTAGCCAAGGCCGCGCCCAGCTGGGAGAAGATCCAGACGATCTTAAACAACCTGGCCAGCATTTCCGCGGCGCTGGCCAAGCCCAACAGCGCTTTCAACAAGTTCATGAACGAGGTCAACCAGATCGTGGCCAAGGTCAACAAGGGGCAGGGGAGCCTGGGCCAGCTTCTTAATGATCCGGCCCTGTACCGGGATTCTGTCCAGGCCATGGCCAACATTGGCAAAATCACTGGGGCCCTGGGGGAAAACAAAGGCACGTTGGGCGCTCTGGTTAACGATCCGGCCTTTAAGGCGGAATTTCTGAAGACCATGACCAATTTGCAGGAAACCACCTCCCGCTTCCCGGCCCTGGTGAAAAAAGCGGAGGCCCTGGTGGAGCAACTGCAGCGGGCCAGCAAGGGGCTGCCGGGTTTGGTGAACTCCGCAACGACTATGACGGACGACGTGGATAAAACGACCAAGGCCATGCAAAAATCTTGGCTCCTGCGCCGCAACGTGCCCAAACCGCAGGAGCGCACCATCAGTATCCAAGGGGATCAGCAAAAGGATTAACAGGGATGAGCGGATGGCGTTGGGGAATTTGGCTGCTTTGTCTGGTGGGACTTGGTTGCGCCGCGGCCAAGACCCCCGGGGTGGGGCTGCTGGAGAAGGCGGTGGCTACCAATGACGCGGGCTACCAGTATTATCGCCAGGGCAAGTGGGACCTGGCGGAGGAAAAGTTCACCCAGGCCCTGACCCTGAATCGCCTCATCGACCGTCAGGACGGCATCGCCGCCAACCTCAACAACCTGGGGGCCCTGGCCCAGGAGCAGGGGGACCTGCCCCGGGCCCAAAAGTGTTTCGACCAGGCCCTGGAGATCCTGCGGCCCCTGGGGGACCCGGCCGGGATCTGCGAGACCCTGAACAACCTGGGCTCCCTCTACCAAGCCCAGGGGCGGCTGGAGGCTGCGGCCAAGGCCTACTCGGAGGCGATGGTTTATGCGCGCCAGATGCCGCCGGGGCCGCTTCTCTCCCTGACCCTGACCCATCAGGGGGACATAGCCCGGGCCCGGGGGGATTTTATCTCGGCCCTGGACCTCTACAATCAGGCCCTGAGGCTGGATGAAGCCCGGAAGGACCGCCAGGGCCAGGCCGTGCGCCGGGAGCGCCTGGGCCGCACCTACCTGGCCCTGCAGAACTACAGCGCGGCCGGGGTTTATCTGCACGAGGCCCTGCGGACCTTTCGCGTTTGCGAAGACACGGGGGGTATCGTGGACGCGCTGGATTCCCTGACGCGCCTCTCCCTGGCCCTGGGGGACCGGGCCGCGGCCCGGGACTATGGCGAGCGGCTGCTCAAAATCTACCAGGCCCGGGGCCAGGACAAGGAAGCGGCGAAGTTGCAAAAGCTGTTAAAGAAGGGCAACGGCGCCAAGGGGTAAGAGCTGACAGCTATCAGCGATCATCTGTCAGCAGAAGTTCAAAGTTCAAGGTTCAAAGTTCAAAGTTTAGACCGCCCGCTCCGGCCCGGGCTGGAAAGCCTGGGCTACCTCGACCTTCCTTGACACACACTTCTAAATCAGAGAAATTTACCAAGATAGGCTAAACCTTGAATTAAAGACCTCTGCCAAACAGCAGGTTGTCATCACTGAGCGAAGCGAAGGGCATTCCAAGTCCCCCTTTGTAAAAGGGGGATTTAGGGGGATTTCAGGCGCTTATAAAATCCCCCCTTACCCCCTTTGACAAAGGGGGGATATAATTGCTTCTTATCAGGCCCAAAACCTTTTTCGCAGAGGTCTCAACCTTGAACTCTTCAGGAGAATTGGGATGTATCGGGATAAAAAACACGAAACCATGGACCGGGCGCAACTGGAGGCCTTGCAAGTGGAGCGCCTCCGGGAGATGCTGCGGGTGGCGCAAAATAGCCCTTTTTACCGGCAGCGGCTGCAGCAGGCGGGAGTGACCCCGGAGCAGATTAAAAGCCCGGCGGACGCAGACAAAATTCCCTTCACCACCAAGGAGGACCTGCGGACCCAGGGCCAGGCCCTGCTGGCCCGGCCGCTAAGCGAAATGGTGCGGCTGCACGCCTCCTCCGGCACCACGGGCCAGGCCACGGTCATCTATTACACCCGGGAGGATATCGAGACCTGGGCCGAACTGGTGGCCCGCTCCATGTACATGACGGGCTTAAGGCCCGGGGACGTCTTCCAGAACATGATGGGCTACGGCTTATTCACCGGCGGCCTGGGGTTTCATTACGGGGCCGAGCGCCTGGGCGCACTCACCATCCCCGTGGGCGCGGGCAACAGCCAGCGCCAGGTGCAGTTGATGCAGCAGTTTTCCACCACCGCGGTGCACATCATCCCCAGCTACGCCCTTTATCTCCTCACCACCTTCGCCCACCTGGGGGTGGACCCCCGGGATCTGCCCCTGCGCCTGGCCTTCATCGGCGCGGAGCCCCACACCGAGGATGTGCGGCGGCGCATCGAGGAGGCCTACGGGCTGAAAGCCTACAACTCCTATGGCCTGTCGGAACTGAACGGGCCGGGGGTGGCCTTCGAGTGCCCGGAGCAAAACGGCATGCATGTCTGGGAAGACCACTTCCTCCTGGAAGTGATCTCGCCCCAGACCCTGAAGCCGGTGGCGCCGGGGGAGGTGGGGGAGGTGGTCCTCACCAATCTCAGCCGCTGGGGCATGCCGATTCTGCGCTACCGCACCCGGGACCTGGCTGCATTGGTGCCGGGCGACTGCCCCTGCGGCCGCAGCCACCGGCGGCTCTCCCGCATTCAGGGCCGCACCGACGACATGCTCATCGTCAAAGGGGTGAACATCTTCCCCATGCAGATCGAGCGGGTGCTCATGGCCATGCCGGAGGTGGAAAGCAATTACCTGGTGGAATTGAGCCGGGAAAATTTTAATGACCTGATGTGCGTCAAGGTGGAAGTGCAGCAGGAATTCTTCCAGGAAGACCTGAAATACCTTAAATCGCTGCAGAAAAAGATCACCGCGGCCTTAAAGAGCGAACTGCTGGTCACCCCCAAGGTGGAGCTGGTGGAGCCCCACACCCTGCCCCGCAGCGAAGGCAAGGCCCTGCGCGTCGTGGACCGGCGCTAGCTTATACCAGGTTCGCTGTTTCGTGCAATCTATCCAGAAGAACGGCGTTTATCTGCGTGCATCGGCGGCTAATGTTCAACCGCCGATAAACGCAGATGCACGCCGTTGATTCCGTCAGTCTCTTGCAAGTCAATATGAATTTGCCGTTAAAGGGCGGGAGGCGCAGCGCTTTCCCGCCCCAGGGCTTCTACTCACCCCGGCGCCTCCTTTCCCCTGTTCAGTATTCTTAACTGCCCGGAATTTTCCCCCTGGTTTACAAAAATGAAATCATTTTATTTTAAATCATTATTGACAATTATGTCAATAAAATATTTATTATTAACAATAATGTAAGGGAAGGTTTGTCTAATTTGTTGAATTTATTAGTAAATAATTTGGCACAATTTGTGATTTTTTCTTATTAATTTTGGCCTGGCCCAAGGGGTTTTAGGGACTGACATATTTGTCAAATCGGCTTTGGCGGTCCTGCAAATGCCCGGAAAGACGCCGGGCCTGAGTCACAAGCTGCATTATTTTTTTACTCATAAGCATCAGGAGGAGTTGAGGATGGATGGTGCCATTAACACTGGTGATACTGCCTGGCTGCTGGTTTGCTGTTCTCTGGTTTTGTTGATGACTCCGGCCCTGGCCCTGTTTTACGGGGGCATGGTCCGGCGCAAGAATGTCTTGTCCACCCTGACCCTGAGTTACGTCTTTATGGCCCTCATCGGGGTGCAGTGGGTCCTCTACGGCTACTCCCTGGCCTTCGGGAAGGACATCGGCGGCCTCATCGGCGGCTTGAATTTCCTGGGTCTGCATGGGGTGGGGGCGGCGCCTAATCCCGATTATTCCAAGAACATTCCCCAGGGGCTCTTTGCCGCGTTTCAGATGATGTTTGCGGTGATCACTCCGGCCCTGATTACCGGGGCGTTTGTGGAGCGGGTCCGGTTTAAGTCCTTCCTCCTCTTCAGCCTGATCTGGGCCACTCTGGTATACGATCCTCTGTGCCACTGGGTCTGGGGCAAGGGCGGCTGGCTGAACACCATGGGCGCCCTGGATTTTGCCGGCGGCACGGTGGTGCATATCGCCGCGGGCTTCTCGGCCCTGGCCTTTGCCCTGGCCATCGGCCCCCGCAAGGGTTTTGGCAAGACTCCCATTGAGCCGCACAACATCCCCCTGACCATCCTGGGGGCGGGCCTCCTGTGGGTGGGCTGGTTCGGGTTTAACGCCGGCAGCGCCCTGGCCGCCAACGGCGTGGCGGTCAATGCCCTGCTCACCACCAACACTTCCGCGGCTTCCGCGGGGCTGGTGTGGATGGTGCTTTCCTGGCTGGATGGGCGGCCCAGCCCCCTGGGCCTGGCCACCGGCATGGTCGTGGGCCTGGCCGCAGTGACGCCCGCGTCCGGCTTCGTCACCCCCATGGCCGCCATGGTTATCGGCGCAGTAGCCGCGCCCATAAGCTATTACGGCATCCGCTTCCGGGACAAAAAACAATTGGATGAGTCCCTGGACGTCTGGGCCTGCCACGGCCTGGCCAGCACCTGGGGCATGGTGGCCTGCGGTCTCTTTGCCACCACCGAGGTGAATGCAGCCGGGGCCAACGGCCTCTTTTACGGCCATCCCGGCCAACTGGCCATTCAGCTCTTGGCCATCGTGGTCACCATGGCCTTTACCTTTGGGGTGACCTTCGTATTGGCGAAGCTCCTGGATTGGAGCATCGGCCTGCGGGTGACCACCATGGAAGAAGAGGTGGGCCTGGACATCAGCGCCCACGGCGAAAAAGCGTATTCTTAAGAGGTACCGTCCAATGTTAAAAAAGATTGAAGCCATAATTCGGGAAGATAAGCTGAATGATGTCAAGGACGCCCTGCGGGAGATTGGCATCGTCGGCCTGAACGTTTTCGAAATCCGCGGCCACGGCCGCCAGGGAGGCGTCACCCTGGCGGGCCGCTCCGGCACCTACCAGGTGGATATGCTCACCAAGATTCAGCTGAATATCGTCTTGAGCGACCGCAACCTGGATGAGACCATTGAGGCCATTCTCAACTCGGCTTATACCGGCAAGGCCGGGGACGGGCTCATCTTTGTCTATCCGGTGGAGGAGGTGATCCGCATCCGCACCCGGGAGCGGGGCTACGACGCGGTGATGTACCCCGGCGATATTGATGAGCGCAAGGGCGCGAAGAGCTAGCCCTCCTGGCTGTTGCCCTTAGGCCTTAAGGGCGATTGCTTGAATTACATCTCAGCTCCGGCGTCCCGGCGCCGGAGCTTTTCATTTTTGTAAATCTCTATTAAACCTCCACCGCCCTAGCCCTGGCGGTTTTTCTTTCATTTCCCGAAATCCTGTAATACATTGCGCCGGGTCTGCCCCTCTCAGGAGCGGTGGTAAAATTTTTCATCGAGGAGTCCAGGCTATGTTCAGGCCTCAAGAACCATTTGCTCACCCGGACGCGGCCCAGTGGTCCTGGTCCAGCATATCCTGGCGCTGCCGTCTCGGCCTGTTGATCATCGTCTTTGGGGATGTGATTTTGCCGGCCTTCTGTCTGGTTCTGCCGTTCCTGGACCTGCCCGCGGCGGTAAAGGCCGGGTTGGCCACGGTCCTGTTGGTGGGAGGACCGGAGGTGTTTATGATCCTGGGCGTGGCCCTGGCCGGGAAAGAGGGCTATGCGGCCTTCAAGGCGCTGCTGCACAGCATCTGGAAACGGATCAGGCCGCCGCAGCGGGTGAGCCCGGCCCGCTACCGCTTAGGGGTGGTCATCTTCATTGCCAGCGGGCTGCCCATGTGGGTGCTGGCCTACCTGCGGGCCTTAGCCCCATTGGCCCTGGACAATCAGGTGGTGCTGGGGATTCTGGTGGCCGCGGATATGGCCTTCGTAGTCAGCTTCTTCATTGCCGGCGGCGAGTTCTGGGACAAGCTCAAGGGGCTGTTCACGCCCGAGCCGGGGGAGCAGGGGACCTGAAGCCGATAAGGTTCAAAATTCAAAGTTCAAGGTTCAAAGTTGGGAAAGAGCCGTAGCACAGGTTTCCCAGCCTGTGCGCATTACCAGGGCGGGCGAGACGCCCGCGCCTACGATTCTTTTCAGGCTTTGCGGGTGGGCCGATGGCCCATGAGGAGCTGGTTCGAAAAGTTTTTCTGTGGGGTGGGCACTGCCCACCTTTCTTTAGCTTCTCCGAAAAGAGGGAATCGGTGGGGCGGGCGGGGACGCCCGCCCCACTGCACAGAGGCCCGCCTTACCAGTCTTTTCAGGTTTTAGGGGCGAGCCAAAGGCCATGAGCAAATATTCAGAATGACCCCAAAGGGGCCTTAGCCCGCAGTCAGTTGAGCAGCAGCGAGTCGACCGCAGGACCGGCGGCATTCGGGGGAATGGTAAAGGTGTCAAAGGCGCGGTAGGCTCCGGTGTTTCCCTTGTAGCTGGTTACCTTCACTCTGTTGCCGTTAATATCCACGACTGTGAAATAATAGGTGTCAGCGGCTTGAGAAACATGCCAGAGAGCGGGGTCCACACAGGGGGGATCGGTAACAATAGGCGCACCCGCGGTGCCGCAAATGACCTGCACCACATTGTTATGCCATTGGACCGGGGGGGTGAGCTGGGGGTTGGGGGCGATACCGCTGTCAATGGTCTTCCGGGAAAAGAGATGCATGTGCCCGCAGAAATAGACGTCAAAACGGTTCTGATCCAGCATATTCCAGAGGTAGGTATAGGTGATCCCCGGCGGCGGGCCCCCTTCCTCGGCGGGGTCGACTACGTAGTAATAGGGTCCATGGGTGAAAAGAAACTTATGGGTGGCCTTGGTCCGGGCTATTTGGGCCGCCAGCCAGTTTAATTGGGTATCGTCAAAGGAGCCGGTAAGGTTGGGGTTTTTGACATCCCCGGTGAGATAATATTGATCCAGCACGGCAAAGAAGGCGTCGCCTCCGGGCGACTCAAAGGAATAGGTCAGATGTTCGTAGCCGGCCGGGCCGTTGCCGGGATTCTCGTGAAAGACCCGTTGAAAGACCTGTTGATTGGCGAGGTAAAATTTGGTCACGTCCGGCGGGTTGAGGAGCTCCCGATTGCCGAGCACCGTATATAACTGGATGCCGGCATTGGTGAGGGGCGCCATGACATCCTTAAAGGCCTGGAAATTATAGACGCCATTAAGACGGCCGCACGCGGCCATGTCGCCCCCGTAGACCACAAATGAGGGCCGGGGAGATAACGCCAGGATTTGGCTAATTATGGCATTTAAGATGGGGATGTTGATCAGGTCGGTAGGAGTGGGGTTGGGCGGAATATTTTCCACCGGGCTATCGGCCATGAAAACGAAGCGCAGGTTTTCGCAATAACCCCCTGCAGGCAGGAGCGCCACCGCAAAAGAGGCCGCCAGCAAACAGAGGACCGAGACGATTCGTTTGATGTTGGGTGTCATTTTTTTCCGTAAAATTCTTGGCCTTGTGGCAGTCAGGGGAGCAATAGCAAGTCGAGCCCGGGAAGCGCGGCACTTTTGTTGATGGTAAAGGAGTCAAAGACGGTGTAGGCTCCGGTGTTTCCCTGGTAACTGTTTACCATCACCCGGCTGCCGCGGATGTCCACCACGCTGTAATAATAAGTGTTGGGGTCATCGTGCACATTCCATTTAACCGGATCGACAATGATATAGGGGTCAATGGGGGCCCCCATGGTGCCGGTGAGCAGTTGCACCACATTGTTTTTCCAGCGTACCGGCGGGTCGAGCTGGGGCAGGGGAGGGATGCTGCCGTCGATGGTCTTACGGGAATAGAGATGGTTATGGCCGCAACAATAGAGGTCAAAACGGTTGTCATCCAGGATCTTCCAGAGCTGGGTATAAGTAATATCCGGCGGGGGCGGCATAAAATCGATATAGTAATAGGGCCCGTGAATGAAAAGGAACTTATGTCTGGCTTTGGTCTGGGCGACTTGGGCGCGGAGCCAGGCAAGTTGAGGGGCATCGATAGTGCCGGTCAGGTCGGCAGGGCCATCCCCGGTGAGGAAATATTGATCCAACACGGCGAAAAAGGCGTCGCCGCCGGGGGATTCAAAGGAATAGACCAGCCGGTCATAATCAGGAGACGGCCCGTTGGCGGGATTATTGGTAAAGGTCTTTTGATATTCGCGCTGACTGGCGAGATGATAGATGGTGGAACCATCACTGGTGTCACAGATTTCGTGATTGCCCATCACCGTATACCAGGGGATCCCGGCCTTGGTCAGGGGCGCCATGGCCTCTTTAAATAACTGGAAGGTATACCTGCCGTTGATGCTGCCCGCAAAGGCCTGATCGCCCCCATACATCACAAATGCCGGCCGGGGAGACAGCGCCAGGATCTGGTTAATAATGGCATTGACAATGGGCGTATTAATGAGATTGTCGATGGTTTCGCCGCGACTGTCGGCAATAAAGACGAAGCGCAGATTTTCGCTATAACTGGAGGTTGGCAGGAGTGCGGTCGCGCAGAGGGCCGCCACCAAACAGAGGACCGGGACGGTCCTCTTGAGCTTGTAAGTCAAGGTTATCTCCTAAACCCCTGGGCCGGGGCGGTTGAGTTGGGCAGGAGGCCAGGGGCTAGTCACTCTTAGGTTATCGGCTAGTTGCAGACTTATATCAACCAAATTTTGTTCAAATGGTTAAGATCATTAGACACCGGCATGAGGCGCCAGGATTGGCTTTGCTTGCAAGAAATAGGGGTTTGCCCATCTCTTTCCCGGCCCGGAAATTATTTTGGAAAATAATGCCGGGAAGGGCTTGCGCAGATGCCGGCTTTTGCTTCACAATGCGGCAAGTCCTTAAGGGAGTAATCTGGCAATGGGCATCATCCTTTTCTGCATCTGCCTGGCCCTGGCCGCCCCGGCCCAGGCCCAGCCCCCCGGCAAGGGGCCAAGACCCGTCCTCGGCCTGGAAGAGGCGGTGCAGACCGCGCTCCGGGATAACCGGCTGGTAAAGAACGCCTCCCTGGAGGTGTCGAAGTCGGAAAGATTGGTGTCGGCCGCGCGCACCCGGCGCTGGCCCACCTTTGAAGTATTAACCTTTACCGACTGGTGGTTGAATCCCCAGGATCAAAACATTCTGGGCGGTATCCCCGGCGTGCTGCCGATCCCTATCCCCATCTCCACCCCTTCCCTGGGCAACATCACCAAGAACACCCAGCCCAACGTTATTATGTCGGGTTTCATCACCCAGCCCCTGAGCCAGCAATACCGGATCGGCCTGAATATCTCCATGCACCAGATCATGGTGAAAATCGCCCAGGAAAGGCTCCGGGCCCAGCGGCAAAAAACGGTGAGCGACGTCAAGCGCCTCTATTACGGCATTCTCCAGAACCAAAGCATGCTGGAGACCGTGGAAGAGTCCATCCGATTCTTCAGGGAAATGGACCGGCTGGAAAAACGTTATCTGCAGGAGAAGGTGAAGCTGAAATCCGAGAGTTTGGAGATCAAGGCCAAACTGGCCCAGGCCGAACAACAGCAGGTCACCCTCAAGAACAACCTGGCCACCCAGAAGGAGCAGCTCAACGACCTGATGGGGCGGAATATCCTCACGGAGTTCGTGGTCAATCCCGTGCCCGAGGCCACCGCCCTGGAAAACGACCTGGAGGGGGCCCGGACCCGGGCCCTGAAACAGCGGCCGGAGGTGCGGGAGGCCCGGCTGCTGACCAAACAGGCGGAATACGACCGCTGGCTCAAGCAGGCGGAGTATATTCCCAACATCAGCTTCAGCGTGTCGTACAGCAAATCCATTAACCTGGAGCCCATCCCGGAAAATATGTGGTTTGCCGGCCTCATGATGAACTGGGAGGTGTGGGACTGGGGCCGGAAAAGGCAGGAATTGGAGGCCAAGACCGCCACCCTGGCCCAGACCCGGAATACGGCCCGGGAAACCGAATCCCAGGTGCTCATCGACGTCAACACCAAGTTCCGCAACCTCCAGGCCAGCCGGAGCCAGCTCAAGGCCGCCCGGGCCTCCCAGGTAGCGGCCAGGGAGAAGCTCAAGGAAGAGACGGATAAATTCAAAAACGACACCGCACTCCTGAAAGACGTGCTGCAGGCCCAGACCGAACTGGCGAAGGCCGATAGCGACTATCAAAAGGCCTTGTCGTCCTTCTGGACGGACAAGGCGGAATTCGAAAAGGCCACAGGCGAAGAAAAATGAAGCTGCCGAATTATCCAAGTGGGCAATCCGGGCGCCTAATAATCCCCCCCGGCCCCCCTTTAGAAAAGGGGGGAGTCCATTTACCGGTTCCCAAGCTGCGCTTGGGAACCCGTTTGTCCTCGAAGCTTTGCATCGGGGTCCTGGGATTATTCCTTTTGGTCCTCTGCCTCAGCGGCTGCGGCTCCAAGGCCCGGGAAGAGAAAGCCCCCCTGCCGGTGGGGGTGAAGGCCGCGGAGGCCTACCGGGGCGGCGGAGAGACGCGCTATTCCGCCAATATCCAGCCCTATTCCCACGTGGAGCTGGCTTTTAAGTCCGGAGGCTACGTGGTGCAGATCTTCCAGGTCCGGGGCGTGGACGGGAAGATGCGCAATGTCCAGGAAGGGGATTACGTCAAACGAGGGACCGTGCTGGCCCAGGTGCGGGAAAGCGACTACCAGGCCAAAGTGAACCAGGCTGCGTCCCAGTTGGCCGCGGCCCGGGCGTCCCTGGAACACGCGGATCTGGACCTGCGGCGGGCCAAGAACCTCTACGCGGCCAACAGCCTGACCAAATCCGACTACGACAAGGCCCAGGCCAGGTATGGCGAGGCCCTGGGCAGCGCGGGCGCGGCCGCGGCCCAGACCCGGGAAGCCCGCATCGCCCTGGAGGACACCTCGCTGAAAGCCCCGGTGGCCTCCCTGGTCCTCAAGCGCAAAGTGGAAGTGGGTGACCTGGCCAACCAGGGCGCGGTGGGCTTTAGACTGGCCAATACCGAAGAGGTGAAGGTGGTCTTCGGCGTCTCCGACCTGATGCTGCAGCACCTTAAGCTGGGGGAAAGACTGACTGTTACCACCGAGGCCATCCGGAACAAGGAATTCCAAGGCCTGGTGACCGCGATTTCCCCTTCCGCGGACCCGAAATCCCGGGTCTTCGACGTGGAGATCACCATCCCCAATCCCCAACAAGAGTTAAAGGTGGGCATGATCGCGTCCGTGGCCGTGACCACCGGCCGGGCCCCCCTGGCCGTGACCGTGGTGCCGCTCACGGCCATCGTCCGCTCCCAGACCAACCCCGAGGGTTACGCCTTGTTTGTGGTGGCAGAGAAAGGCGGCAGGCAGATAGCCCGGTTACGCGACAATATTGCGCTGGGAGAAGTCTACGGGAATGTCATTACCGTGACCAAGGGAGTCAAAGTGGGGGAACCGGTGATCGTCACCGGCGCCACCCTGGTGACCGACGGCCAGCCGGTGCGCGTCATCCCGCCGCCGGAGCGGTGAATCTGATGGAAGGAGGTCAGGGGTCAGGGACCGGGGCAAGTTTCATTCTGGTTCCCAAGTTGAACCTGGGAACAGCCATTCATGAGCTTTTGGCTCAACCCGAAATCACGGGGTATCGGTGGCACAGGCTTTCCGGCCTGTGCGGTCAGAATTAACTATATCGGTTCAATTATTACGGTGTTTCAGTGTATCTAACGCCTTCCAGACCCCGAAAATGGGCGTCTTGAGTCCAGATGACGCCATCATGGGCGCGGGCAGTAGCCAAAATGACGCTGTCCGCCAGAGGCAACTTGAGATCACTGCTGATCCTGGCGGCGTTCAGGGCCAGGCTGGCGTCCAAAGGCACGATCAACCCCTGGTGCATGGCTGCGGCTGCCTGGAGTGCGGCATCTTCTCCCCTTTGTTGCAGCACCCGTTTGAAAACTTCCAGGAGACAGATCGTGGGCACCAGGAGGAAGCCTGGGTCTTCAATGGCCGGGGCATAAAAATCGGCATGGGGACCGTCGGCAAAGTACTCCAGCCAGCCGCAAGAATCCACCAGGTTCATACCCGGTCCCCTTCCCGGGGCACCTCCGTATCAATCCCTTTGATAAACCCCCGCAAAGATTTGGGCTCCCTTACGGGGATGAGTTCGATGCGGTTCTCGTATCGGAGGACCTGGACCCTGGTGCCGGGCCGGATTTCCATGGCCTCCCGCACCTCCCGGGGGATTACCACTTGAAATTTTGAGGACACGGTGACCGCCTTCATGATTATCTCCATCGATAATGATTTCGTTTTACGATATCACCATCGATGTCAATAAGCAAGGCGGAGTATCTGCCTTCCGGGGGATAAGAGCGCTTTTTTTCTCCCTGGTTGCGTGCTAAGATGCTTTGTCCCGGGCGTTATACACACCGATCATTGCTGAAAGGACCCATATTTGGACCATCGTTACCTGGACTGGCCGTTTTTTGATCCGTTCCACCGCACCTTTGCCCAAGAATTCGGTGAGTGGGCCGGGGCGGTGCTGCCGCAGTATGAAGATGACGAGGGCGGCGATGGCCGGGCCGCAGGCGAGATTTGGCGGCGGCTGGCTGCGGATAAGTGGCTGGACCACTCCCTCCCCGGCAGCCCCGGCGCCGCGGGGGAGAAGCACGATCTCCGCAGCCTCTGCCTGATGCGGGAAATCCTGGGGTATGGGGCCACCATCGGCGACGTGGCCTTTTCCGAGCCCTGGCTGGCCGTCATGCCGGTGGCCCTATACGGCTCCCGGCAGCAGAAAAGGGAGTTGCTGCCCGGCTATCTCCGGGGCGAGCTGCTGCCGGCGTTCGCCCTGTCCGAGCCGGGCGTGGGGTCCGATGCCGCAGCCCTGGCCACCGCGGCGCGGCGGGACGGCGGCGATTATGTGATTACCGGCCGCAAGATGTGGACTTCCAATGCCGGCCTGGCTGACGTCTACGTGCTTTTTGCCCGCACCTTTGAGGCCCCGGACGCGGGCGGGATCTCCGCTTTTTTGGTGGACGGCGGGCTCCCGGGTATCACCCTGGAGGAGCGGCTGCCGGTGCTGCCGCCCCATACCGTGGGCGTGCTTCACTTCCAGGAGGTGCGCGTGCCCGCCTCCCGGCTCCTGGGGGAGCCGGGCCGGGGTTTCCCCATCGCCCTGGCCGCGTTGGAGCTTTTCCGCCCCACCGTGGGTGCGGCCACCCTGGGCATGGCCCGCCGGGCCCTGGACGCGGCCCTGGCCCGCAGCCGGGAGCGGGTGGCCTTTAAAAAACCCATCAGCGAACATCAACTCATCCAGGCGAAACTGGCGGACATGGCCGTGAAGATCGACGCCGCGGCCCTGCTGGTCTACCGGGCCGCGTGGCTCCATGATGCCGGTGGCTCCCGGATCACTCGGGAAGCGGCCATGGCCAAGCTCTTTGCCAGCGAGGCGGCCCAGGAGGTGGTGGACCAGGCCCAGCAAATCTTCGGCGGCCTGGGAGTGAAGCAAGGCCTGGCCGTGGAACGCCTCTACCGCCACGTCCGGGCCTTCCGCATCTTCGACGGCACCAGCGAGATTCAGAGACTGATCATCGCCAAGGACCTACTCAGGGAGCAGAAGTAAGGTGGGCACGGCCCACCGATAAAAGACGGTGGGCCATGCCCACCCTACAAAACTGCATTATAATCCCGTGAGGGCGGGGTTGGTGGACCGTCCTGAGGACTGGCGCTATTCCAGTGCCCGAGATTATCAGGGCCGGGATGGGGTGCTGGAGATTGATTTGGTTGAGGTTTGAAGCAGGGTTCTGCTTGGCGTACATGGGAATAAATTTTGATTGGGAGCCTTGTCGCGGCCAAGCTAAGCTTGGCAAATAATAAGGCGTTCCCAAGTGCAACTTGGGAACGAGAAATGAGAAGTGCAACTTGGGAACGAGAAGCAAGGTGGGCCAATCCCATCTTACTGTCGACTAAAAAAACAAACTGGCCACTGACCACTGGTAACTAATCATGACCCATCGCAAGACTGACGACGAATATATCCAGAAGACCCACAATACCGCGCGGTATTTTGTGGAGCATCCCCATATTTCCTGGGTCTTGCTGGTGGCTGTGGTGTTCTGGGGGTATTTCGGGTATCACGCCATGCCCCAGCGGAAGGACCCGGATATCCCGGTGCGGGTGGCCCAGATTATCTGTCCCTGGCCGGGGATGACCACGGACAAGGTGGAGCAGCTGGTCACCCGCAAGATCGAACTGAAGGTCGCGGAAAACACCCATATCAAGAAGATCGAATCCACCACCCGGGTGGGCGTGTCCGTGGTCACCGTGGAGCTGGACGAGAAGGTGGAGGACACCGGCAAGCAGCTGGACGACATCAAGTACCGCCTGGATTCCATCCACGACCTGCCGGAAGGCGCGGGCCCCATCAATTTCCTCAAGGACTACGGCGACACCGCGGCCCTGATGCTCACCGTGGCCAGCCCCAAAATCAGCGACGTGGAAATCGCGCTCCGGGGCCGGGACCTGGAGCAGGCCATCCTCAAGGTCCGGGCCCAGGCCAAAAACGGGGGAACCACACCCCGGGTGACCCTGGTCCTGGGCTTCCCCATCTCCCTCAGCCCCCGGCTGGTGCAGCCGGTGGTCGACCAGTTCGCGGCGTATCTCAAAAAATCAGGGCTGGCCCGGGACGTGCGGGTCATCGAGGGGCCGGGGTTTGTGGCCCTGGACTCGGCCTCGGACGCCAGCGACGCCCGGATCACGGCCTTCCTGCATAAATACGTCCGGGAGAATGTGCGGGCCTCGGAATTGCCCCCGGATGTCTGGGAGCCCCTGCTTATCCGGGACCCGCAACAGACGGCCGCGGCCCTGGCCAAGAGCCCGGGGGACAAATACAGCTACCGGGAGATGGACGACTTCACCAAGCTCATGGAGCGCACCCTGCTGGGGGTGACGGTGGCCCTGGACAAGACGCCCATCGTCACCAAGGTGAGCCGGAGCGGCGTGCTCAAGGAAGAGATCTGGCTGGAATACTCCCAGGAGCGGCTGGCCTCCTACGGCGGCAATGTCACCAAGCTGCCGAGCCTGTTGCAGGCCCGCAATATTTCGGTCCCCGGCGGCGTCCTGGAGGTGGAGGGCAAGGAAGTGACGGTGGTGCCCTCCGGGGAGTTCAAGAGCGAAAAAGAGATCGGCGGGGTGATGATGGGGACCACCGCGGACCACGTGCCGGTGTACCTCCGGGACGTGGTGGACGTGATGCGCTCCTACGAGAGCCCCCCCAGTTTTCTGAATTTCTTCAGTTGGCGGGACGCCAAGGGCAAGTGGCAGCGCTCCCGGGCCATCACCCTGGCGGTGCAGATGCGGGCCGGGGAAAAGATTGGCGAATTCGGCAAGGCCGTGGACGGGGCCCTGGCGGACCTGAAAAAGATCCTCCCGGAAGACCTGATCGTGACCCGGACCTCGGACCAGCCCCAGCAGGTCCGGGAAAATATCGACCTGTTCATGAAGAGCCTGTACGAGGCCATCTTCCTGGTGGTCCTGGTTTCCTGGCTGGGCTTCTGGTCCTGGCGCTCGGCCCTGCTCATGTCCCTGTCCATCCCCCTGACCCTGGCCATGACCTTCGGCATGATGTATCTGCTGGGCATCGACCTGCAGCAGGTCTCCATCGCCTCGCTGATCATCGCCCTGGGACTGCTGGTGGATGACCCGGTGGTGGCCGGGGACGCCATCAAACGGGAACTGGGTATGGGGCAGCAGCCCATGGTGGCGGCCTGGCTGGGCCCCACCAAGCTGGCCACGGCCATTCTCTACGCCACCGTCACCAACGTGGTGGCCTATCTCCCCTTTCTCATGGTGGGGGGCGACACCGGGCGCTTCATTTACAGCCTGCCGGTGGTCATGGCCTGTTCCCTGGTGGCCTCCCGCATTGTGTCCATGACCTTTATCCCCTTTCTGGGCTATCACCTGCTGCGGCCGCCCAAGACCCTGGAGCAGCCCCTCCACGAACGGCGCCAGCACGGCTTTTTGGGGATGTACTACAAATTTGGGCGTTTGATCATTGAGCACCGCTGGCGGTTTTTTGCGGGCTCCCTGGGCTTCCTGGCCCTGGGGGCCGGGGCCATGCTGATGCTCAAGACCGCGTTCTTCCCCAAGGACCTGTCCTACCTCTCCTATGTGAACGTCTGGCTGCCGGAGGACGCGCCCTTATCCGCCACCGACGAGACCGCGCGCCAGGTGGAAAAGGTCCTCCAGAAAGTGGCCGCCAATTACGGGCGGGAGCACGGGGGGACGGACAAAAAAGGCCGGGAGGTGCTGGATTGCCTGACTTCCTTTGTGGGCGGCGGCGGCCCCAGATTCTGGTTTTCCCTGTCTCCCGAACCCCAGCAGCCCAACTATGCCCAGATCGTCATCCAGGTCAAGGATAAGCACGACACCAACAACCTGGTGGACCCCCTGCAGCAGGCCCTGTTGAAGGAGATCCCCGGGGCCATGGTGGACGTGAAGCAGCTGGATACCGGCACTCCCATCAAATATCCGGTATCCATCCGCATCTCCGGCGAAGACGCCCACACCCTCCGTGGCCTAGCCCGGGAAGTGGAGAGGCTCTTCCGGGCCACGCCCCTGGCGGAGCGGATCCGGGATAATTGGGGCGCGGAAAACATGGTGGCCCGCCTCCAGATCGACCCGGACCGGGCCAACCTGGCCGGGGTTTCCAATTACGACGTGGCCGCGGCTTCGGCGGTGGGCATGAACGGCTTCCAGGTGGGGACGCTCAGGGAAAGGGACAAGCAGATTCCCATCAAGGCCCGCCTGGTCATGGGGGAGCGGGCCCGGCTGGCGGACCTGGGCAACCTCTACGTCTATTCCTCCGAAGGGACGCAAAAGGTGCCCCTGGGGCTGATCTCCAGCCTCCGCTACGGCATGCAGACGGAAAAGATCGAGCGGCGCCAGCAGTTCCGCACCATCGAAGTCTCCTGCTACCCCACCCCCGGGGTGCTGGCCTCCCAGGTGCTGCACGCGGTCTGGCCGGGCCTCACCAAATTCGGCAAGAGCCTGCCGCCGGGCTACAAGATGGAGATCGGCGGGGAGCAGGAGGAACAGGAAAAGGGTTTCCACGACCTGACCATCGTCCTGCTGATCTCGGTCATCTGCATCTACCTGGCCCTGGTGTTCCAGTTCAAGAACGCGGTCAAGCCCTTGATCGTCTTTGCCACCATCCCCTACGGTATGGTGGGGGCCTTGATCTCCCTGATGATCATGGGGCAGCCCTTCGGCTTCATGGCCTTTCTGGGCATCGTCAGCCTGGTGGGGGTGATCGTCAGCCACGTCATTGTGCTCTTTGACTTCATTGAAGAGAAGCACGAGGAAGGGGAGCCCCTGGAGGAAGCGGTGCTGGACGCGGGCATCATCCGGTTGCGGCCGGTGATGATCACCGTGGGGGCCACGGTCTTCGGGCTCATTCCCCTGGCCCTGCACGGCGGGCCGCTCTGGGAGCCCCTGTGCTACGCCCAGATCGGGGGGCTGCTGGTGGCCACCCTGATCACCCTGCTCCTGGTACCGGTCTTCTACAGCATCTTTGTGAAGGACCTGAAGATCGTCAAGTGGGAGACGCGGGAGAAGGAGGCGGGTGAGGGTGCGATCAGTAACAAGTAATCAGTAATCAGTGGGCAGTGGGCAGTGGGCAGTGGGCAGGGGCCAGGGACCAGGGACCAGGGAAAAGGGTGGGAATTTTTCTCCCGGTTCCCAAACTCCTGCTCCGAAAAGTTCCTGAGGGTTAGCACAGGCTTTCCAGCCTGTGCGGATTACCAGGGCGGGCGAGACGCCCGCACCTACGATTCTTTTCATGCTTTGTGGGTGGGCCGATGGCCCATGAGGGACTGCCCTGGAAAGTTCAAAGTTCAAGGTTAACTGCCGGTAACTTTTCTTAATTTACGGGTGAGCCAAAGGCTCATGTTCAACTGCTTGGGAACCCGCGTTGCCCAAGAAGCTCCTGCTTCTTCTGCGATTCCATCGAAGCCATTTCATATCAAAACCTCAACTTGCCTGAACTGTCATTCTGAGCGGCGCGAAGAATCTGCATTTTCGAGGCGTCGAGATCCTTCACGGCGTTCAAAATGATATAAAGAAAGTTTGGGAATAACTTCTCGGCGTCATTGACCGGGAAGCTGGAGCGGTGCCGCCAATCGCCTTCCCAAGCTGGAAAGGAAACGGGAAGATTCGTAATGAAGCGGCGCTCCGTTCAGAATGACAGAGCAGCTTTAACTTGGAACTTGGAACTTTTTTCTTAATCCTCCCCCAACTCCCTAAAGACCAGGATCGGCCGGGTAGTGAGGCGGGCCAGGTTCAGGGCCTCGTCGCTGATGACCGGCAGGTACTTGTGCTGGCGGTGGCCGTAGGCCCCCAGCACCACCAGGTCGTAACGCCCCACCGCCACTTCCTTTAAGACCTCCTCCTCGAAATCACCTTTGGCCATCTTGGTGACCGGCTCATATCCCAGCTCATGCAAGGTCTCCCGGCCGGTCATGACACAGGCTTCCGCGACCTCCTCAGACTCTCCCCGCGCGGTTTCCTGGACGTGCATGATGGTGATCTCCGGGGTCTTTTTGGCGAAGAGGGGGGCGATGAATTCCAGGGCCCCCTGGTCGCAGCGGGACCCCCGGTAGGCCACCAGGATGCGCTGGATTTCCCGGTAATTGCGGACGATGAGGACCGGTTGCTTGGCGTGGTGCAACACCTTGACGGAAACTGCCCCCAGGAGCAGACCTTTGAGCGCCGAGCGGCCGCTGCCCCCCAGGACAATCAGATCATATTGGCCGTCATCCGCGGCCCGGATGACCTCCTCCGCGGGGTCCCCCATGGCGACCCGGGGCTGGCAGGGAATCTTGCCCCCCAGGCAGACTTCGCAGGACTCGATGATTTCTTCCAGCACCTTGCCGGCCTCCCGCTCCACCTGCCGCTCGATTTCCGTCCTGGTGGTAAAAGGCGCATAGGCTCCTTCCCTGGCCATTTCCACCACGTCGGGCTTGACGTACAAGGCGTCCACCTCGGCTTCAAAGTGTTCCAGCAGATGACAGGTATAGCGCAGGGCCAGGTGCGATTCTTCGCTTTTTTCCACCCCCACCAGAATCTTCATACCGCCTCCCTCCCAAACCGCCTCCAGGAAAATTTTCCGAACAGCCTTGCCAGAGCCCAATCTCCCCCAGAAATTAAGCAAAGTCTCAGGTTATTGCCGCCTAACTTGGAACTTGGAACTTTGAACTTTGAACCGTTTTTAACGCATGACCATGACCGAGGTCTGGGACTTGGCCACAAACCGGCCCACCCAATCCCGGGGGAAAAACCGCTGCAACAGGGACTTTTTGCCCATCCACAGGGCCAGCAAATCCTGCTGCGTCTCTTGGCTGATAAAACTCTCGAAATCCGCGATCTCGGTGAGGCGGGTGGTCACCTTGATGTTGCGCTCCTGGTAATAATCCCCCACTTCAATCAGCCGGGTGTAGACTTCCTTTTTCAGGCCCCCCTCCGGGTTGAGGCCGATGACCTCCAACTGGGCCCCGTGAAGGGTGACCATCTGGTTCAAGATCTCCAGAGAAGACTGGCTGACGTGGGTCTGGTCCAGGCAGGCCAGGATGCGGGTGATGGGCTGTTCCTCTTTCACCAGCAGCACGGAGCAATCCGCGTCCGCGGCCACTTTCTGGGGCACTCCGGGGGCGCCGGCCCACTGGCTGCCGCCACCCCGGGAGCAGCCCAGGACGATGAGATCGGCACCCTCTTCCCTGGCTTCCGCCAGGATGCCCGCGGCCACGTTGCCCTGGCGCAGGCGCACCTTGAAATCTTTCTTGCTGCCGCGGCAGACCAGTTTCTCCTCCAGGACGCCCTCTTTCAGAGGTATCCATTCGTATTGCCAGTTGGCCATGGCGTAAGGGGAGCCCTCGCCCTCCCAGGCGTTCAGGAAAGACTCGCGGTAGCGGGTCAGGGCCAGGTTGAGGGCCGGGTCCACCGCGGCTGCACCCCCGCCGCCGGGCTGGATGCCCAAAAGGGTCATATCGGCCCAGGTGTTCATGGCCAGCTTCGCGGCTTCCTTGAGGGCGTAAGCGCTGTAAGGCTGCTCATCTCCAGCGAAGAGAATTCTCATGGCTTTCCCCCTCCCTCTTCCCGCAGTTAATAAAGCACCAGGAGCAGGGGCGCTTTGAACTGGGCCAACCATTCCAAGCGGGGACTATCCTTGCTGACGCCCCGTTCCAAAGCCAGCGCCATCAGGCCGTATTCCCGCAGGAACTCGTCCGTGGGGGGCGACGGGAACGCGGTAAAGACCTCATCCGGCCCCACCTGGCAGGAGGCTTTCTCCAGGGCTTCCCGGACCCGCTGGGCTTCCGGCTGCAAAGCCCCTTCCCGTCCTTGCAGCAGGGACAGGGCCACCGGCAGGGAAGAGCCCGACCAGAGTTTGGGCAGCGCCCGGCCCAGGGCCTGGGTCCCGGCCCCATCGAAGCAGGGCGCCAGCAGCTTATGCATCTTGCGCAACACCGGAGCCAGGGCGATGGGCATTTGCGCCTTCTGGAAGAGCCGGGAATGGACCTTCTGATAGAGCATAGCCTGGTTCCAGGGAAACCGGGCGCCCTCGACGTAAAGATCAAAGGCTTCCTTCTCCATAATCCGCAGCAGCTCCGCGTCCCGGTCGCCGGTAACCACCCGGGGTTCCATCAGCTTGACCTCCGGGCTATAGTCAATCTCAGAGGCGATCCATTCGGAAATCTCTTTTTTCCCTTCCTGGATGAGTTCCTGCTCCCAGTGGTGTCGGGCCCAGCCCGAACCGATGGACAGCTCCCGGGGCGGAGATTCTTTGATGTACACCGGGTGCAATTCCACCGGCATAAAATACCCCAATTGGCAGGCGAACCGAATGGTCCGGCTGGCGGCCAGGTCCACGTCAATGGAGACCAATGCCTTGATCACAGGTCATTCCTCCTTTTAATTCCTTTATGAGCGGTTGACTCGTCCAAAAATATAGTTCTTGGCCGTCGCGGTTTTGACTTTGAACTTTGAACTTTGAACTTTGAACTCAAATTACCCGGCTGCGCCCTTGATCTTGTCTGCGGCCCGCAGCACCACTTTCTGAATCTCATTCAGGTTGAAGGGCTTGGCGATGAAATCGAAGACCCCTTTCTTAAAGGATTCCTTGGCCGTTTCCATGGTGGCGAAGCCGGTGATGACGATCACTTCCGTCTCTGGATGCAACTTCTTGGCTTCCTGGAGAAAGCGCATGCCGTCCATGCCTTCCATTTTCAGGTCGGTGACGATGATATCGTACCGGGCCTGCTCCACCGCCTGCATGGCCTCGAAACTCCGGGTGAAGGTGTCCACCTCGAACCCCAATTTTTCCAGGGAAGGTTTCAACCGTTTGCAGACAATGGGCTCGTCATCCAGGATCAACACTCTTAACTTATTCTGAGCCATGTTTCCCTCCTTAAGGCGCTTCCTTGTCCCCCTGGGATTGGATGCCCTCAAGAAATTTTTCGGTAAAGACCGGCACGTCTTCGTCACTTTTTAGCTGCATGTCCAGTTGCCGGGTAAAGCCGATGAGTCGGCCCAGCACCAGGAGGCGCTGTCTGATGTCCTCCTGGGGCAGGTGCAGGATCCGGGCGATGACCAGATCCCCCTTGGTATCCACCTTGAAATGGTACTTGCTCAGGATGTCGGCCAGCAGCTTGGCCCGCCGGGAGCGGCGGGTCAAATCCGTCACTCCGCCCACAAAACGGAAGTAGATATGGTTGTGATGGGGATCGGGGTCCATGCGCGCGTCCACCAGGTTGAAATGGTAGCCCAGCCGCAGATGGAGATTGAGGTAAGTGCCGGTGATGACCGCGAGATTAAAACCGGCCGCGGTCGCGGCTTCGGTGGTCCGGGTGAGGCTGGACATCAGGCCCGAAAAGTCCACCTGGATCGGTTCCGTGCTCCACACCCCCGGGGCGCAGACTCCTTCCCACAGGGTCTTTAAAGGCTGGGAGGTGATCTCGGCCGCGGTCACCTCATTGCCCCGGGCTTCCGGACCGATGCCGCCCCCCAGGTCCCAGATCTTCAGGCCGATGGGGATGTCCGACACCAGGGTCCAGAGCTGTGCCCCTTTGAAGCGTTTCAGAAAGCGGGGCAGGTCCATCAATTCCTGCACCGCCTTTTCGTGGACGAAGCGGATGACGTCGTGCACCGAGCGGCAGCCTTCCGGGGTGAACCCTGGATCCTGGGGGTCAACCAGGGTCAAGGGACCGATGCGCTTCAAGATGCGGCGGAGCAAGCGGAATTCCGCGGCGTCTTCAAAAGCCGTGGACTCCATCAGCTCATAGCGCAGCAGTTCCTGGACCCGGCCGGCAAAGACCAGGCGGTCATTGGTGTCCACCGTCACTTCCATCCCCGGCTTGAGCACCTCTGTGGCCCCTTCCACCCCCACCAGGGTGGGTACCCGGAACTCCCGGGCGATGGTGGCCAGGTGTCCCGCCGGCGACCCCCTCTCGGAGACGATGGCTGCAGCCTGGGGCACGACCCGGGCCAGCCAGGGCGCGGTATAGCGGGTGACCAGGACCGCACCGTCGGGAAACCGCCCCAGATCTGCGTCGGATTGCACCAGAAAAACCTTTCCGGAACCCACCCCGGCATGGGCCACCACCCCCTGGTCCTGGAGCAGGACGGGGTATTGGGCGTGCAAACGGGTTACTTCCACCTTGGGGATATCGGGGATTTGCGAAAACGCCAAGGGCCGGGACTGGAGCACCCAAATCTGGCCGGCGGGCCCTTCCGCCCATTCGATTTCCTGGGGACGCTTAAAATATCTTTCCAGGGACATGGCCCAATGCGCCAGGGTTTGGATGGTCTCAAAGCCGATAGCCGCCCGGTCCCGATCCTCCGGGGGTGGCGCCACCTCTTCCTCGCCTCCCCCTGGGGCCGGCCTGACGATATATTCCTTGGGGAATACTTCCCGGGATTTGACCTGATGAGGGGCCTGCCGGGCCACGATAAACCGGTCCGGCCGGGCCCGGCCGTCCATGACCGGGCGCCCCAGCCCCGGATAGGCATAGATCGTCAGACAGTCCGTCTCAGGGCATTCCAGGGTGAGGCTATGCACCACGCCGCTAGCCTGGCTGGTAATGACCTCCTGGCAGAGCACCCCCATCGCGGCCTCTTCTCCCAACATGTCCATCCGCCGCCGGTAGGCCAGGGCTTCCGGCGAAAAGAGACTGGCCAGGACTTTTTTGTAAGCATCGGCGACCCCCCTGGCCGGCACCTGGAGCAGGCTCTCATGGAGGCCGGCAAATGACAACTCCCCGTCTTCCCCGTAGGCGCTGCTCCTGACCGCCCAAAAGGGGACGTTTTCCGTGAACCGCCGGATTTCCCGGGCCACCTCCTGGGGCACCACCCCCGCCAGGATGCCGTATTGCAGCTGCCGGGAGGTGTGCAGCGTATCCGTCTCGTCGGCCAGCCAGGCGCTGATCAGGGCATGGGTCCGGCTCTCCAGGCGGTTTTGCTCCAGAAAGGTGCGGTAGGCCCGGGTGGTGATGACAAAGCCGTCCGGCACCGGCAGGTGTAATCGTTGGCTGATTTCTCCCAGGTTGGCCGCCTTGCCGCCGCTTAGCTCCGGATGATCCACGGGCAATTCCTTCAGGGCCACCGTCAGGGGCATCTCCGCGGCCAGACTCAGCCGGCCCCGGAGTTCCGCTTCCAACGGCACAAAGATGCGGTCCAGGGTGGCATAAAGATCGAGGTAGCGGTTGGAGGAAATCAAATTAAGCCCCTTAATCAGTTGCAGCAGCAGGACGTGCAGCTCGTTGACGCTGTCCTGGAGATACTTGCGGTCGAAGATGAAATCGCCGCCCGATTTTTCCCCCAGATCGGCGATGATTTCCATCACCTTCTGGTGATCCTGCAGCAACTCCTGGAAATGCTCAAAGACCTCCGGGAAGGCCACCAGGTCCTCTGGAGGCTTAAAGACTTTTCGCCAGAGTTTCTGCAGCGCCGCCAGCACCGGCTTTGTCCTTTAAACAGGAATAGGCTTTTGCAAAAGTCTTTTTCTCTGCGTATCCTCTCTCTGCGCTCTCTGCGCCTCTGCGGTGAAAAAAAAGGAAATTCACCGCGGAGACGAAGAGGACGCAGAGATTGGCAACATCCCAATAGGGTGAACTCATCTTATCATCATAAATCTTATCACCCTGAAAAAACAGAGGCCCCAGGCCTTAATGTTCCGTTTTCCCTTTGAATAAAATACCCATGATAAAGCCGGTGACAATGGCGATGACCACCGCCAGAATGCCGTAGAGCGCCCCTTGCTGGTAGGCCAACTTCATCAGCATGGCCGGGAAACCCACCATCTTCACCTCCAGGGGCGCGTCTCTTTGACTGAGCAGGCTGCCGTGCAGGACCGCGGATAACCGTACCCGGTAGTTGCCGGCGGGCACCTTGGCGGGCAGCGCAATGGCGCCCTTAACCAGACTCCCGCCATCCGGGGCGGGGGCGAGTTTCAAGACCCCGGGGCTGACCCGGTAAACCTGCTCATGCTTCTTCAGCTCTAAAAATTCCTGGAAAAACTTACCCTGTTCACTGGCCTCCAGGCTGCCGCTCAGTTTCACCACCTTTTGCAATGCGGCCACCCCCCAGGGCGTCGCAGTCGCGGTCAACGTCGGGATCTCCGGCGAACTGCTCTGCAATATATACAAGGAGGGGACATTTTCCACCTTAATTTCCCCCACCGACATCCACAGCCCGCCGCGCCGGCCTTTACGCAGCAGCTTCTCGGTGGCCGTGCTGCCCAGCACCTCCACCACCGCCGCGGCCCCCGCGGGGATTGCGCCCTGCAGTTTCACCTGGGCGCCGTCGAAGAACGCCCCGATCTCCACCTCATTGGGCACCAACTGCAACTCCGCTGCGGCTGCGCCTGCGGCGCCGGCCAGTCCCAGCGCCAGGAGGAATGCCAAGACCGCCGCGGCCCCTTGGCCCACTCTGCTTGGCCCGGTCATGATCAGTGTCCTCCTTTATAGGCCAGCAACTGACCCGGGGTGAGAATGAGGCTGAACAGGATCTGCACCATGACCAGCAGCACAATGGAAGCCAGCAAAATCTTGAGCTGGTCGGCGTGCAGCCGCCGGCTCAACTTGGCCCCGATCTGCGCCCCCAGGGTGGAACCTATCAGGAGAATCACGGCCAGCACCAGATCGACGTTGTGGTTGGTGATGGACTGCATGACCGTGACGTTGATGCAGGTAAAAAGTATCTGGAAGAGGCTGGTGCCCACCACCACGTGCATGGGCATCCGCAGCATATAGACCATGACCGGCACCATAACGAAGCCGCCCCCCACCCCCATAATGGCCGCCAGGATGCCCACCATGACGCCCAGGATCAGGGGCAGGAGCACGGAGAAGGTGACCCCGGATTTCTCAAACCGCATCTGCCAGGGGAGCGCTTGGATCATGCGTACATAAATGGAGACCTTGCCCGGCTCCCCCCGCTTGGGCTCGACAACGCCTTTCTTGCGCAGGGCCTGCAGGCTTTCCATGAACATATAAAAGCCGACGATGCCCAGCATGAGCACGTAGGTGATCTTGATGACGAAATCGGCGTTGCCCATGGCCCGCAGGATTTTAATAATCTGGACCCCCACGGTCCCCCCCAGCACGCCGCCCACCAGGAGCAAAAACCCCATCTTGAAGTCCACGTTGCCCATGCGCCAGTGGGCGTAGGTGCCGGAGGTGGACGCGGCCACGATCTGGTTGGAGTCGCTGGCCGCGGCCACCGTGGAGGGGATCCCCGCCATCAGCAGCAGCGGCGTCATTAAAAAGCCGCCGCCCACCCCGAAAAGGCCGGAGAGGAAGCCTACCAGCCCTCCCAGGCCGAAGAGAAGCAAGATATTGATGCTAGTACCGGCAATCGGCAGATATAGGTTCCACATCCCTAAGATTCCCTCCCTTTGGTTTTGATGGGCATCTCCGACAGGTTGGTGATCCTGCCCTGTTCCCGCACCAGCAGGATTTCCCCGGTAAAAATCTGGTGCAGCCTGCTCAAGGCCAGACCCGGCGGCTGGCCCGCAGCCCCCACGCCGATGACCAGGAACTGGATATCGGTCCGGGAGCCCACGAATTCATGGATGGCCGAAGGAAAAGGCCCCGCGGCCAAAAAAAGTTCCAGGTTGACTCCCGCTTCCCGGCCCTGAGCCATGGTCGTCTCCAGCCACTGCCTCTGGCCGGCGTCGATATCGCCCCCGGCCGGGTCAGCACCCACCGGCGCGCCGGGGCCGCTAGCCGCGGCCACGGCCAGGACCGTGAGGGGGGACTTGAGGCGCCCGGCCAGGCCCAGGGCATACTGCACCGCCCAAGGCATAGGCTCCTGCAAATCCACCGCGACGACTACCCGTTTATGCATCATGACCCTCGTGGTTGCCATGCAGAGATGCAGGGTTCGGGCCAGGAGGAAATTAACTAAAAAATCAGCATGATATGCAACGAGGTGCGGACCCCGAAGGATTTTTGTTTCAATTTGAAAAGGTTTTGAAAGTTGGAGAAGGGGGCCGTAAGGAATTAATTTTGATTAACTGCTGGAAATTATATGATTAATAGCATTGTTTCAGAATGAAACCAGAAAATTATGGCTGATTGGCGGAGGGAGTTATATCTACTCTGAAATTGATGATGCGCAGGCTGGAAAGCCTGCGCCACCAATACTTTCATGATTTTGGGTGAGCCAAAGGTTCATGAATGGCTCGTACCAAGCTGGCTTGGAGAGGGTATTGCCAGCTCAATGGGGTTGGCGCAAAAAAATCTTGACAAAGAAAACCCTTGTCTTTATAGTTTGACATATGTCAAACAATCAAAAAGATGAGGTGCACCGCTTGGCAGAGGTCTTCAAGGCCCTGTCCAATCCGAACCGCTTGCATATCTTCTTGCGCCTGGTTTCCTGCTGCCCCCCCGGAACCAAATGCAGTTCTGACGCGGCGATACGCCGCTGCGTCGGTGAACTCGGCCGGGACCTGGAGATAGATCCTTCCACCGTGTCTCATCACCTCAAGGAACTGCGGCGGGCAGAACTCATCCGCGTGGAAAGGCGTGGAAAGAACATCCTGTGTTGGGTTGATCGGGAAACCGTTCTCGGATTGGCGAATTTGCTAAGCGGCGGCTCACTGCCGACCTTGTTGGAGAAAGAAACCGGATCAATGGAGGAAAAGGCAAATGACCGAAGTAACTTCTAAGGAGAAATACCCAACACCTGGGAAGATCAGGGAGTCGGTAAGGAAAAGATATGGGGAAATAGCCGAGAGTGGCCAGCCGGGCTGCGGCTGCGCTTCCCCGGGGTGTTGTTCCGGCCCCGCGGCCACCTCCCTGGGCGTTTCCTCTTTGCAGATCGGTTATTCCCCGGAGGAACTGCAGGCGGTGCCGGCGGGCGCGGATTTAGGGCTGGGCTGCGGCAATCCCCAGGCCATCGCGGCGTTGCAGCCGGGAGAAAGAGTGCTGGATTTGGGCAGCGGCGCGGGCTTTGATTGTTTCCTGGCGGCCCGGCAGGTGGGGCCAAGCGGACAGGTCATCGGGGTGGACATGACCGCGGAGATGGTGGCCAAAGCCCGGGAAAATGCCGCTACCGCCGGTTATGCCAATGTCGAGTTCCGTCTGGGGGAAATCGAACACCTGCCGGCGGCCGACGCCAGCGTTGATGTCATCATCTCCAACTGCGTCATCAATCTCTCCCCGGATAAGGGCCAGGTATTCCGGGAAGCCTTCCGGGTTCTGCGGCCCGGAGGGCGGCTGGCCATTTCTGATATCGTCGCCACCGCGCCCATGCCTCCAGAGGTTCGCAACGATCTGGCCCTTTATACATGCTGCATTGCCGGGGCCGCTTTTATCGACGAACTGGAGGATATGCTGACGGAGTCCGGGTTCCAGCAGATTCGCATCCAGCCTAAAGATGAAAGTCGCCAGGTCATCCGGGAATGGGCGCCGGGACGAAAGATTGAAGACTTAATCGTTTCGGCCAGTATCGAAGCGGTGAAGCCAGCCTCTTGACCTCGGGATGGGGGGAGGGGGTGGGGCTCATGGGACCTGCCCGCTCCCTCAAGATTGCATCTCGTTAACAGACTTACCTGGTTTCGATAAGGCCCCCAAGCATAGCTTGGGTCCCATTTGGGTTCCCAAGTACAACTTGGGAACCAGGGAAAAAGGCCGCCAGACCTTTTTCTGCCCCCTGGCCCCTCACCCCCCTTCCCCCTTCGCCAGCCCGTACTTGCGCATCTTGCGCCAGAGGGTGGTGCGGGGCAGGGAGAGGATCTGAGCGGTCTGGCCGATGTTGTATTCGGTGTAGGCGAGGATTTTAGCGATGTATTCCCGCTCCTGCTCCTCCAGGGTATTCCATTCCCGGTAGGGGGTCACCGAGAACTCCCGGAGGTCCAGGGGCAGGTCGGCCAGGCTCAGGGTGCTGCTTTCCGCCAGGGCCACGGCCCGCTCGATGATGTTCTCCAGTTCCCGGACGTTCCCCGGATAGGAGTAAGCCAGGAGCGCGTCCCGGGCCTCGGCGTCCAGGCCCTTGACCCTTTTGGCGAACTTGCGGCTGTACTTGGCCAGGAAATGCTGCACCAGGGGCGGGATATCTTCTTTGCGGTCCCGGAGGCAGGGAATGGTGATCTGCACCACGTTGAGGCGGAAGAACAAGTCTTCCCGGAATCTGCCCTCCTGGACCTCCCGTTTCATATCCTTATTGGACGCGGTGATGAAGCGCAGGTCCAGTTGAATGGGCTTGTTGCCTCCCACCCGCAAGACCTGCTGCTCCTGGATGACCCGGAGCAGCTTGGCCTGCATGCCTGCGGGCATATCCCCGATTTCGTCCATGAAGACCGTGCCCTGGTGCGCGGTTTCCAGGATGCCGATCTTGGTGGCGGTGGCGCCGGTGAACGCGCCCCGTTCGTAACCGAAGAGTTCGCTGGCGATCAGCTCATCGGTAAAACCGGCGCAGTTAAAAGCGACAAAGGGCTTGTCCCGCCGGGGGCTCTCCCGGTGGATGAGGCGGGCCACCAGTTCCTTGCCCGTGCCGGATTCCCCCTGGATCAGGACATGGCAGCTCAAGGGGGCCACTTTGCGGATCACGGCAAAGACCTCTTTAATGCCCTGGCTGACCCCGATCACCTCGCCCCAGCCTTCGAGCGGCACCAGCCGGGCCTTGAGGTCCCGGTTTTCCACCAGCAGCCCTTTATGTTCCAGGGCCCGAGCCGCCAAATGCCTCACTTCCTCCAGTTTGAAAGGTTTGGCGATGTAATGGAAAGCCCCCAGTTTCACGGCTTCGATGGCCGCGTCCAGGGAGGCCCGGCCAGTCATGATGATGACCTCGGTATCCGGGGCCTCGGCCTTGATGCGCTTCAGGGTGTCCATGCCGTTGATGCCGGGCAGAATTACGTCCAGGAAAACGAGATCGAAGGGGGGGATGGTCAGGGCTTTGAGGAACTCCTCACCGGAGCCGAAGGTGGAAACCTGGTAGCCTTCTTTGGCCAGCGCGGATTGCAGTCTTTTTTGGACGATGGTCTCGTCATCCACCACTGCGAGACGCATACGCCTCTCCCTGGTTTGCGGGAATTATTTCTTCTGCCGCCAACACCGGCAGGAACACCGTGAAGGTGGACCCCTGGCCCACTTGGCTCTTCACCTCAATATGGCCGCCGTGCTTCTGGGCGATGCTGAAACTGACGGACAACCCCAGGCCGGTGCCCCGCCCCACTTCCTTGGTGGTGTAGAAGGGCTCAAAGATGTGGGGCAGATCCTCGGGCGCGATGCCCTCACCGGTATCCGTCACTTCCACTTTGAGCCATTCCCGGTCTTCGCTCTCCAAAGAGCGGATGGAGAGGATGCCCCCGTCCTTCATGGCCTGGACCGCGTTGATAAAGAGATTCAAAAAGACCTGTTGCAGGGTTTTTATGTTTCCCAAAATATGGGGCAGATCAGGGGGCAGGTCTTTCTTGACCTCGATGCCGGCCAGGGTAACCTGGTTTTGCACCAGTTTCAGGGTTTCCCGCAGGACGTTGTTGATGGACACTTCTTCAAATTCAGGTTGTTCGGAACGGGAGAAGTCCAGGAGGTTTTTGACGATATCCGAGGCCCGGCCGGATTGCACCAGGATGTCCTGGATCATTTCCAGGGCTTCTTCCTGGGGGAGCTGGGAGAAATCTTCTTTGAGGGCCTCCGCGGTGAGCACAATGTTGTTGATGGGATTGTTCAATTCATGTGCGACCCCGGAGGTCAGGGTGCCGATAGCGGCGATCTTGCCGGATTGCACCAGTTGCTCCTGATGGTGCTCCAGCTCCTGAATCATGCGGTTGAAAGCCCGGAACATGGTAAAAAACTCTTCGGATTTGACTTCGGATTCAGGGATGGGAGTGTAATCGCCGTGCGCGATCTTTTCCATGTACCGGTGCATCTGGAAAAGCGGCCGCACCAGGAGCCGGGAGACGTACCAGGCCACCAGCACCCCCAAAATCACAAAGACCGCCATGGACGCCACAAAGAGATACATGGCCTGGAGGAAGAGGCGGTCAATGGCGGCCCTTTCCTCCCTGGCCCAGTGCTCGGCCATGCTCAAGAGGTCCTGGCCCAGGTTCCGCAGGTTCTCCTCCAGGGGCATGAGGTCTGGGGATTGCGGGCCGCGGGCGGTTTCTTGCATCAGGGCCTCGATTTGCTTGAAGGTTTCCTGGTATTGTTTGAGAGTTTGATGAAATTGTTGCAACTGCGGGCCCCGGGTCAGCTTCAGGATGCCTGCTTCCTGGCGGCGGCAAAGCTGATCCACCCGCAGCAGATAGGCCCGGGCCTCTCTCAGGCTGTCCGGTTTTTTATAAAGGAAGAAGTTTTTCTCAAACCGCCGAATTTCCAGGATATTATTCACCAGGTCATCGGCCAGTTCCACCAGCTTCAGGTGCCGGCCGATTTCCCGGTGCGTCTGGAAGCTCAGGCCCGCAAAGATCAAGACCCCCAGAACACAGAAGAGAAAGGCCTGGATGATGCGCCGGCGGATGCGGAAAGTCGTTTGCTTCATGGGGCTGGGGACACCTTTAAAAGGCTATAAACTTCCAGAAATCAGGCTCTTGCCCTAACGCAGCAAATTATAAGCGGAATCCGCATAATATGCAATGCGAGAACTCAGGCCTGGGACCGCGCTATTTGCCCTTCTCGGAAAACCCTGCAAAATCACGGCTGTTTTAGGAATTTAAGAGTGCTGCCCAGAGGGGCTGAAAATCGGGGTTTCCCCTATCTGCGGCCGCTCCTTAACCCCTCGATATTTTCTAAAGTAATACGCGGTTCCGGCCGTATTTTTCCAGAGGGGAGCTGTCATTTCATCAAAGGGGAAGCGGTTCGGTTTTCCATCCTTCAGGTCCGGCGGCTGTCGTCTCTAATTGGTAGTCCCCTCTTGATCTTATCCGGGCAATATGGCAAAATCTGCACGTCTTATTTTCTTTAAATAAATTTTATCAACTTAGGCATCTTCAGCATGACTACGGGATTTCAATCTGCAACTGCCAGTAATTTTTTTAATTTTTTTGAATTATGATGAAATTTACCTGTACCAGGGATGTCAAAACGGATTTTGCTTTCCACCCGCTGATAGCAAAGATCTTCTTCGGGTTTCTCATCTGCTTTTGCGTCCTCCTTCTGAGAATAGAACGACCGGCCGCGGCTCCTCCTCCCCAAGACCTCACCGAACTTAGCCTTCAGGAGTTGATGAACCTCTCCGTTTATGGGGCCTCCAAATTTGAGCAAAAATTGCTGGAAGCCCCGGCTGCGGTCACCATCATCAATAAGAACGAAATCAAAAAATACGGCTACCGCACCCTGGCTGATATTCTGCGCAGCGTCCGGGGCTTTTTCGTTACTAATGACCGTAATTACAATTACTTGGGAATCCGGGGTTTTAACCGGCCGGGGGATTACAGCACCCGCATCCTCTTATTGATTGACGGCCATCGCCTCAATGACCCCGTATACGACCAGGCTCCCCTGGGCACGGATTTCCCCCTGGATATTGATCTTATTGAGCGGGTGGAGGTGATCCGCGGTCCCAGCTCTTCCATTTATGGCACCAATGCCCTTTTAGGGGTCATCAATGTCATCACCCGCAGCGGCGGGGGAGTTAAAGGGCTGGAAATGTCCGGGGACGCCGGCAGTTTCAACACCTATAAAGGCCGGGGGACCTACGGCCAGAAATGGGCCAACGGCGCGGAGGCGCTGGTTTCCGGCTCCTATTACAGCAGTCAGGGACCCAAGCTCTTTTTCCGGGAATTTGATACCCCGGAAAAACATCAAGGCATTGCCCGTAATTGCGACTATGACCAGTTTTACAGCGCCTTCGGCAAACTCGGTTATCAGGATTTCACCCTTACCGGGGTCTTTCATTCCCGGGAAAAGGGCATTCCCACCGGCGCCTACGACACCGTTTTCGGCGATCCCCGGAACCGCACCATCGATGCCCGGGCCTACCTTGATTTGAGATACAATCACACTTTTGCCAGTGATTGGCAGGTCCTGGCCCGTTTCTCTTATGACCATTATCCCTATGACGGCTTTTATTTTATCAACCGGTTCGATGACGCCGGCAACCTCACGGGTATCGGCGAAAATAGAGATATCGGCCGGGCCGATTGGTGGACCGGGGAATTGCAGGTCTGCCGGACCTTGTTCAACCGGCATAAGGTGATCCTGGGCACCGAGTACCGGGACAATTTCCGCCTGGAACAGCGGAACTTCGACCTGACGCCGATGACCAGCTTCCTGGACGATCAACGCCATTCTCAGGTTTATGCCTTTTACGGCCAGGACGAATTCACCATCCTGCACAACCTCAAGCTCAATGCCGGGGTGCGTTACGATCACTACAGCAGCTTCGGGGGCAACGTCAGCCCCCGGGTGGCCTTGATTTATTCCCCCATCAAGACCGGGGCCCTCAAATTACTCTATGGCCAGGCCTTTCGCGCCCCCAACGCCTATGAAATGTTTTACCAGGACGGCGGCGTCACCGCCAAATCCAATCCCGACCTGAAACCCGAAAGAATCCAGACCTATGAAGTGGCCTGGGAGCAATACTTCGGCAAACATTATCGCCTGGTGGCCTCCGGCTATTATTACCGCATGCGCGACCTCATCACCCAACAGATCGACCCCGCGGACGGCCTCACCGTGTTCAAAAATACCGACCGGATTGAGGCCAAAGGCCTGGAACTGGAACTAGGCGGCAAATGGGCCAACGGCTGGGAAGGGCGCATCAGCTATGCCTTACAGGAAGCCAAGAACCTTCAGACCGGCAATTTGCTGAGCAACTCCCCTGCCCACCTGCCCAAGGTCAACCTCATTGTCCCCCTATATAAGAATAAACTCTTTTCCGGGCTGGAAGTCCAATACTATAGCCCGCGAAAAACCATAGATAACAGCCACGTGGGCGATGTGGTCCTGGTCAACCTGACCTTGTTTAACAAAAATCTGGTGAAAGGGGTCGAATTGTCGGCTTCCGCCTACAACCTCCTGAATCAAAGATTCCGCGACCCCGGGGGCAACGAACACCTGATGGTAGGCCTGAACAGCATCATCCAGGATGGCATTACCTTCAGGGTAAAGCTTACCTATACGTATTGACCAGGGCACGGGTGACAGCCGCCCAGATTCTTCGCTGCTAGCCATGACCAGCTCCTTACTTTGGAGATCATCTTCCAGATGTCCTTGACCACCTCATTTTTCCGGCAAAAACGACTATGCCTGAGTTTGCTGCTGGTGGGGTGGTGGCTTTTCTTCTCCCTGGGAGCCGCAGTCCACGCCGCCGCGCAAGAGGTGAGCGAGACTCAGGTGAAAGCAGCTTTCTTATATAACTTCACCAAATTCGTGGAATGGCCTCCCAGTGCCTTTGCCGCTAACCCGGGCACCATCACCCTGGGCATTTTAGAACGGGAACCTTTGGCCCCGGCACTGGAAGCTTTGCAGGGCAAGGAGGTTCAAGGCCGCAAATTGGTGGTCAAACGCTGCCGGCACGCCCAGGAGTTGAAAACCTGCCAGATCTTTTTTGCCAGCGCCGCTGAGGAACCGGCTCTGGCGGCGGCCATGGCCGCGCTCAAAGGCCTCCCGGTGCTGATAGTCACCGATGAAGTGGACGATTTCGCCAGACTCGGCGGCATGATTAATCTCATCCGCCAGGAAGATAAGATCCGTTTCCACATAGATGTGACTAATGCCCGAAGAAGCGGCTTAAAGATCAGTTCGCAACTCCTAAAATTAGCTATTCTTAGAGGTGACTAAAGTCGCGGGGAAGATGACATGAACATCTTTCGAAATTTATCAATAAGAAGCAAAGCAACGTTTATCGCATTGTTGACCAGCGTCATAGTGTTGGTCATAACTTTGTTTGCTTTTATTATGGTAGAGATGACTCTCGATCGCCACCAATTAGTGGAAAGAGCCGCGACCCTGGCGGAGGTTATCGGTCTCAACAGCTCTGCGGCGCTGGTGTTTAATGACAGAAAATCTGCCGGGGAAACCCTGGCGGCCCTGGCCGCGGAGTCGGAAATTGAAGTAGCCGCTATTTACGGCATCGATGGCAAGTTGTTCGCCCAAGTGCGACGTGAAGTCGCATAAGTAATTGTTTTGGCTCACGTAGTGAGTGAGGACAAAACCTCCTGTTCCGTCAGGAGTAGCCTACCAGGACATGCGGAAGCGGCAACGCTTCGGTGTGAAGCTCCTGGGACAACGTAACCCTCCATTAAAGGATAATCCAA
>JAKAKP010000053.1 GCA_021813445.1 Deltaproteobacteria bacterium | reverse complement strand
CAGGCGCTGGAAACTGGGCAGGAGGATGGTCAGCTCCTTGGTTTCGCCGCTGTTGGACAGGGCCAGGACCACGTCTTCCTTGGAGACCATGCCCAGGTCCCCATGCATGGCCTCCACCGGATGGAGAAAGAGGGCCGGGGTGCCGGTGGAGTTGAAGGTGGCCACCATCTTCCGGGCCACCAGTCCGGATTTGCCCACGCCGGTGATGATCACCCGGCCTTTGGCCCGGTAGATCAGGTCCACCGCCTGGATGAAACTGGCGTCCAGCTTGGTGATAAGCGAGGCGATGCCTTCAGTTTCGATGGTCAGGACTTCCCGGGCCAGATCCAAAAGATTAGCAGCCATGGCGACCTTTCAATCCAGCGCGGCGGGGGTCAGGTCCCGGCCCACCATGATGCCGTCCTTGCCCCGGCCTTTGCTGCGAAACATGGCCCGGTCCGCGATCCTGAGCAGTTCCTCCCGGTCCTGGGCGTCCTGGGGCAGGGTGGCAATGCCGTAACTGGCGGTGACCCGCAGATTGATCCCTTCCTTCTGGAGAAAGGGAGTGCTGTTGATGGCCCGGCGCATGGCCCGCACCACCGCCAGGGCCTCTTCCTGGGAGGTCTGTGGCAGAAGGATGATGAACTCATCGCCGCCGTAGCGCACCAGGCTGTCATCCGGCCGCAGCACGGCATGGATCACCCGGGCCACCTCCCCCAGGATCTGGGAGCCCAGGAGATGGCCGTGCGTATCCACCACGTGTTTAAAGTCGTCCAGGTCCATAAAGACCACGGAGAAAAACTCTTTTTTTTCCAGAACCAGGGGCAGAAGGTGATCCAGCTTGCAGGCCAGGTAACGGGGGTTGTAGAAGCCGGTGACCTCATCGATGAAGGTCCGGGCCTGGAGTTTCTGCAGGTTATAGACGTTATCCACGGCAATGGCCACGTAATCCGCCAGGATGGTGAGGAGGGGCAGGTATTTCTCCCGGAAGTATTTTTCGTCCTCCACGTTGACCACTTCAAAGACGCCGATCACTTCCCCCCGCACCAGCAGGGGAAAGGCGATGATGGACCGGGTGTTGAAGCCGGTGGCGGAATCGGCCCGGGCGGAAAAGCGGGGGTCCTGGTCCACGTCCGGGATGAAAACGGGTTCGGCGGTGCGAGCCACACTGCCGGCGACGCCTTCCCCCATTTTCAGGCGGATGCCCTTCAGAGATTCCGGGTCCACTCCCACCGCCACCGCGAAGTAGAGTTCCTGGGTCTTATGGTCTACCAGGAGCAGAGACCAGTTGTCCGCGGGAATCAGGGCCTTGATGCGTTCCAGGACCGCGGTGAGCAGGGTTTCCATATCATAGGCGCTCAACAGGGCCTTGGAGAACTCGATGCAGGTCAGCAACCGCTCCACCTGCCCGGGGTCGGCCATGGGGACTTCCAGAAAATCTTCTTCGTTCCACATGGAGAGCTACCTCACGGAAAAATTCTATGGGCAACCGCCTGGGATTGCAAGGAGTTTATGGGTGGAGGCGCGGAAGAACCGGGTGGGGCGCGGTCGCGGCCCCACCCGGGAGATGATCCGGGCCCGGGGTCTGCCGCCAGGCAGGCCCGGGCCCGGTGGAATGATCACGCAGCCAGCGTGAAGTCTACCTTGACATCAAAACCCACCGCTTTCCGGGCCAGGAAGTGGACGCGTTCGGCCACTTCGCTATTATCATACTGGCCGACCTTCAATCCCACCAGGACTTCTCCGTCCTTGGCGGTAACCTGAGCCGTGGGAAAGTCCTCCGACAGCGCCGCCTTCACTTGGGCCGCCAGGGCCAGGTCGTCCAGGATCTTTTGGGATTCGGGGGTAGTCTGAAAACAAGGTCGTTCCAGCGCACAGCGGATGATGTCCACGGCGTCGGCCACTCTCAGGGTTTGGATGTGGAGGACGAGATCATAGAGATTGCAGTCCCAGGTATCGATGCCGTAGAGATGGAGGCCCCATTTGCGGCGCTCGTTATCATCTTTCCTCAGGACATCCGCGGCTTCCTTCTCTCCAATGTTCTCCCGGCGCATCTCTTCTTTCACCCGGTCTTCGAAGTCGGCGATAATCCGCACCTTGAGTACGTGGGGAATGCCTTGGAGAAAATAATGGCCGGCCAGGCCGTGATAAACCACATTGTCTTTCTGCACCTGCTGCAAAAGCGCGGAACGGATATAAGCCACGTACCTTTCTTTCCCGAAGGTGAAGCGATCCAGGATGGACGGGGCATCATGAATGGCCCGGATCAGTTTGACCTCCGGGGTGTCGAATTGCTGCGAAGCCTTAAGCAGGATGTCCCTGGAAAGGCATTTGTATCCCAGGGCTTCCGCCAGCTTCTCGGCCACCTCCTTTCCTCGGCTGTAAGATCCTCTGGAGATGGTAACAATGGACATGCGAGTTCGCTCCTTTCTGTGAGTGGCAATCTGTTCCCGACCCCGGAAAGGGGCGGGGAACTCCTAAATCCAAGAGAAATAAGCAATTTGTTTATTCATTAAATCTAATTCTTCCCTCCGGAATTATCAAGGTCTGACCGCGGAGTCAGGGGACTTTGCGGTCTTCTGCACTTCCCTGATAAATGCCCGGCCTCCAGGTCTTAAGAAGCCATTTCAAAACCTCAATTATCCTAATTTGTCATTCTGAGCGAAGCTAAGAATCTCGTATTTTCGAGGCGTTGAGATCCTCCACTGCGTTCAGGATGACAGAAAGAGAGGTTTTGAAATGGCTTCGCGTTGTTATTCTGAGAAAATCTGCTATGATCCAGGGCCATTCCGGAATTGATCGCCGCGTTCAGCAAGCGAAGAGGAGAAAAAAGATGCTGCGACAAGTGAGGCGCCACAGAATATGGTTGATTCTAACCGCTCTTTTGGCGGGATCTGGGTTACTGGTTGGTTGTTCGAACCTGTGCACCAAGCGTCTGGCCATTTACCGGGACACGCCCGAAAAGGCTCAGTCGCCGACCAATATGGCCTTATTGGTTACCGACCCGAACCTGGTGCAGGCGGTAATGCCCGGCAGTTATACCGGCCCGGCGGGCGCCTGGGCCGATGAACGGCCGAATTACGAGAGCGACGTCTATCATCTGTCGGTGGATAGTGTGGACGGCAGGGTGGTTTATCAGGGCTTGTGTATGGATACTACCCCTACCTATGTCTGCGAAGTGCGGCCCGGCTCCCGGCAGTTGGCGGTCAGACTGGATCTGTATGGCTCCTGGGGGCAAGAAAAGGTCACGGAAACCACCCGGCTGAACCTGGAGCCCGGCAAGTGCTATTTTCTCCGGCCCGACTGGGATGAAATGAAAAACCGTCATCTCCTGCTGAAAGTCGAACCTCTGGCCGTTCCCTATACCCCGGAGTTGCGGAGCCGGGTGGCCGCCTGGGAGCGGGCCCATGAAAAAGGCAGAAATCTGGTGGAATAATGCCAAAACAGCTTTTCTGAGTGACAAATCGGGGTAACGGCAGCATCGGCGTCTATTGGCGTGCCTCGACGGTTAATATTTAACCGCCGATAAACGCCGATGCACGCCGACGCCTGCGGGGGGCTGACCTTCAAGTATTTATGCACATGCGCCGGCGCGGATTGATTCCTTAGGGAATGGTGATTACCTTGAACCTTATTTCCGGGAAAGGAGAGAGCATGGCCCAAAAGATTCTGGTACCTCTGGACAGCTCGGACGGGGCCTGGCACGCTGTGGAATATGTAGCCCGGACCTTTGGACCGACCCCCGGGGTGGAAGTCACCCTGCTGCATATCCTCTCCGGCCTGCCCCCGGCCCTCTGGGATGACGGCCATATTTTGCAGGACGAGGAACGGGAGGCCCGGCAGCGCCTGGTGGCCTCCTGGCAGAAGGAACAGGAAAAGGGCTGGCAGCACCTGGTGGCCAAGGCCAAGGAGCGTCTGGAGGCTGCAGGCATCCCCGCGGCCGCGGTGCGGGCCAAATTCAGAGCCAGGTACTATGACGTGGCCGAAGATATCCTCAGCGAAGCCGCGAGCGAGAAGTGCTCCACCATCGTCATGGGCCGCCGCGGTCTGGGCAAGGCCAAGGCCCTGCTCCTGGGCAGTGTTACCAACAAAGTGGTGCAAACTGCCAAAGGCGTGGCCGTAACCGTGGTGGAATAACGAAAGAAAAAATACTTCACCGCAGAGGCGCAGAGAGCGCAGAGTACCACAGAGATATTTTCATCAGGCGGGGAAACCGCCTGATGAAAAGAAGACTTCTCTGTGAATCTCCGCGTCCTCTGCGCCTCTGCGGTGAAATCTTTTTACCGCTTGAAGCTGATCTCGATGTAGTTGTCGTTGAGGACGCGGGCCAGGGTGAATTCTCGGTTAACCTCTTCCGGAGAGATGAGGATGCCCTTTTCCGTCAGCTCCCTGGCGGTCAGCTCCGGGCCGTGGCCGGCAAAGATACGGCGCAGCACCTGGTGCATGGTGGCCGAAGAGACGTTGCCCCGTTCCGGCACCCCCCGGGGCACGTCGTTGTGGATCCGCTGGAAAAAGAAGTCCACCTGGTATTCCCCGGCCTGGCTGGCAAACCGCACCACTTTTTCCCCTTCCTCTCCCTCATTGAGGATTTCCTGGGGCACATAGCGGTTTAAGATACGCTCGGTCTGGTTCTGCTGGGCCAGGTAGAGGATGGAGACTGCATCGTAGTGGTCCAGGGGGCGTTGCTCTTCTTGCTCGGCCCGGCTGGTGCCGAACTTGCGGAATTGGTACTCCAGGGCATTGGCAGAGCGGTTGACCACCAGGTCCGCGCCTAATATGCCCACGGAACAGGAGAGATTTAACTGGTTCGGGTCTTCGATGGGCACCCCGTAACTCCGGATTTTTTCCAGGATGAGGCGGTGGTGATGGCCGCACAGCAGGCGGCGGATCAAGGCCTGCATCAGGTTGGGGCTGGCTTGATATTTGGCTGACACGGCCAGAGAAGTCAGACTTTCTACAGTCATTTCCACGTAATAGTCGTCGGTGCTAAGCATGAAATTAATTTTGCCCTGTCCATGCATGCCCGTGCCGTAACGCTTGCAGATTTCCTTCCAATCATACTCCTTTAAGAGTCCGAGGACGGTTATCAGATCGTAAGAATCGAGATCACGCCTTTCCATCTCTTCAACCAGGCATTTTGCCCCCATAACGCCGCCCTCCTTGCATTTTTGTCATAAAATAATCACGACTAAGGCAAGAGGCAATCCGCTTCACCCTTAAGTCGTTAATTTTCTGTGGAAAAATCCATGCGATTCAGGGTCAGACCCCACAGGGAGACGCCACCGGTCTTTGCCTTGCTTATGTGAGCTTGATGATTAATTTAAAATACAACTGGAAACGCCAAGATAGCAAGGAGTAAAACTATGGCTAAGCTGCAAGTTTGTTGGGGCAAGGATTTGGCTTTAGCCCAGGAAACCGCCAGGAAAACTAACAAGCCCATCCTCCTGGATTTCTTCAACCCCCAGTGACTGGGGTGCCAGAAAATGGGTGCGGTTACGTACCCTACGGAAGGCGTGGGCAGTTTCGTGGACCTGAATTTCATCCCGGTGCAAGTAGAGGTATCCGACAAAGCCCTGATGGATAAATACGGGGTGTCCTGGACTCCCACCATCCTGGTTTTGGATGCCGACGGCAAGGAGCATTACCGGACTGTGGGCTACGTCCCGCCGGAGGAGTTCATCCCCCTGTTCATGGTGGGCAAGGCCCGTTGGGCCCTGGATATCGAACAGTTTGCCGAGGCCCGGGCCATCTTGGAAGAAATGCTGAGCCGGTGTCCCCATCCCCGGGCCGCGGCGGAAGCCATCTATTTCCTGGGAGTGGCCAAATACAAGATGACCCACGATCCCAAGCCCTTGCGCACGGTTTATGAGGAACTAAAGGCCAAGTATCCTGACAGCGAATGGTTCAGGCGCGCCGAGCCCTACGTCCAGATCAGCCTGTGATATGATGAGCGAAACTTGACCGGAGGCCGGAGCATGGAAATCCAGGTGGGACAGTCGGTGTTGGAGTTGGAGGAAGGGGACATCACCCGCCAGGACACGGAGGCCATTGTTAACGCCGCCAATACCTCCCTGCTGGGTGGAGGCGGGGTGGACGGCGCCATCCACCGGGCCGGGGGGCCGAAAATCCTGGAAGAATGCCGCCAGTTGGGCGGCTGCCCCACCGGCGAGGCCCGGATCACCACGGGCGGCAACCTCCAGGCCCGGTACGTCATCCACACCGTGGGCCCGGTATACCGGGACGGGCTGCACCGCGAGCCGGAGCTGCTGGCCTCCTGCTACCGGGAGAGCCTGAAGCTGGCCACTGCCAAAGGCATCAAGACCGTGGCCTTTCCCTCCATTTCCACCGGGGCTTACGGCTATCCCCTGGCGGCCGCGGCCCGCATCGCTTTGCAGACCGTCAAGGCCTACCTGGCGGAGCACCCGGAGATCGAGCGGGTGCGCTTCGTGCTCTTCGGCAGGGCCGCGTATGCGGCCTATGAGACGGCATTGAAGGGGTTATAAAACAAAAAACAGCGGTTATGGCGGAAAGGCCCCCAGTCCAGCCGGGTATAGCCCAGCCGGGATAGGGTATTGAGGTAGCGACCCCGGAATTGGGGCACCAGGTTGGGGAGGCCGGTGGCGCAGCCGCCGTCCCCTATGTCCAGATAGTATTTTAAGCCGGGAGCCTGCAAGAGTTCCTGGGGAGCCCGGGAGCCCAGGGGCGGCCAGCACCAGAAGGCCAGCTCCGGTTGAAAAGCAGCCACTGCCTCCAGGTGGCTCACCCGGTGGACCTGGACCCCGTAAGGCGCACCCGGCATGGCCTCCAAGTCGGTAGCCATTACCGGAACCCCCAGCTCTGCCAAAGCCGCAGCCATAAACCCCTCAGCCGCGCCGATTTCCACCACCTGTTTGACGCCCAAATGCCGGAAAAGTCTGATCAAGGCCCGGAGAAACTCGACCGTGGGCACAAAATAGAGCTGCGTCTTGGCCGCCAGGGACACCTCCGAGAAAACTCCGCCTCTCTGGAGAAAGTCTTCTACTTCCCCGCGGCTGGGCACCCGCCGCCGGCCGCGACAATACAAGATCTCCCGGCCTTGCTTAATTAACTCCGGGGAAGAAGCACAGCCTGGCAGGTTTGGACTCTCCCCGGCCACCGCCCGGATAAAGGCCCGTTGGTCCCGGTACTGGACCTGCACCGAGCCGGGGAAGAACAGCACGCCGTAAACACCTCCGGCGGGACTGGCGGTGTCGCTCCAACAAAAGGGCTGGCGGCTGTCGAACACGGGATCGATGTAAAGGCCCAGTGCGCTTTTCTCCCGGGTGAAAAGACTGATGAGTTCGGGAAGCAGGGGCAGGCGCCAGTCCCGGCGGCCGCCCCAGACCTGGCGGTTCAGCTCCGCCACGTAGGCCGGAGCCGCCCTCTGGCTCAGGGGTTTTGAGGAACCGGAGCGCTGCCAGCAGAGGCCGGTCTCCTGCTCCTGCACCAGCTCCGGCCCCATCGGCAGGAAACGGCTGCCGGCGGCTGCCGGGCTGATTGATGTTCCAGGGGTCAGGGGCCAGAGGCGCTGGCCGCAGATGGAGCAGTAAGGGCTGGATAACGGCAGACGCCGGTGGCAACTGCGGCAACAGATTGCAGCCATTGAGGGAATAAACGACAAAAAAAGGCCCCACCCTGGCAGGTGGGGCCTTAAGAGCATGCGTTAACGGGCTTCTTCGGCTTCTGACCGGCCTTCCAGCTCACCGATGTAGTTTTCGATCCACTCTTCAATCAGATAGACCCGCCCTAATTTATGGTCCATCCGGGGGAAGACCTCGACCGGCGCCCGGTCGCCTTTCTTGCCGTAGCAGCAGAGAGCGGGAATGGTTTTCCCGAAATATTCTTTATAATCAGAACCGCGCACCTCGCCGAAGATGGGGCGGTACTTGGAGTCCGGGCCGCTGGAGGCTTTATGATATTGCCGGAAGGGGTCGGCCACATCCCCGATATCAATGGCGGCGGTCTCCACGCCCTTGGCCTCAAGGCTCTTCAGAAGATTTAAGACGTTTGCATTATCGCATTTATATTTATCTTCAGGTTTGTGTTTGGTGCTGTAATAAAATTCTATGTAACCAAGCCGCGCCATGTTTAGCCTCCTCCCTGTTCAGACAGATTAGGATTAATTGTGCACACTTTCACGATTTTCCCCTAAATACCATCCCTTGCTTGTCGATGTCAAGATTTTTTCTGGTTGGGCTGTGAGTAAATCAAAAATAGAGGGGAAAAGATGGAAAATCCGACAGGCCTTGATAAAAAATTGCCAGTCATACCGGCGCTGCATTAAGATAAACGGGAATTCCTGAGGGAGAAAAATGATGACCGCAAAGTGGGCCAACCTCCCGGAATGGATGATCCTGCCAGCGGCGGCAGTTATTCCGGCAGTCATCCAAGACGCCGCCTCCCAGGCGGTGCTGATGTTGGTAACCTTGAACCAGGAAGCCTTACAGCGTATCGCCGCCACCGGCCGCGTGCATTACTACCATCCGCACAAACGCAAGGTGGTCCTCAAAGGCGAAAGCTCGGGTCATTTTCAGGAAGTAGTGGAGATCCGCTTAAGCTGCGGGGGCGATCAACTCCTGCTGCGCGTCCAGCCCCGGGGCGGGGCCTGCGAATGGGGCTATCACTCCTGCTTCTTCCGCCGCCTGGGGGAAGACGGCTGGCAGACCGCCGACCCGCGGGTTTTCGATCCGGAGGAGGTTTATCCGGAGTTTGCGTTTTCGCATTAAAACAAACTCATCGGGTCAATATCCAAGGTAAGATCAATTTTGCTCCGGGGCGGCGGGCTCCAGAGCTGCCGCAGCAGCCTCAGGGCCTGGAGCAGGGGCGGGCGGCCATAGCTTTTCAGGAGCAGTTGCCAGCGGAAGCGGCCCTGCAACTTCGCCAGGCCGGGGGGGGCGGGTCCCAGGACCCGGATCAGCGAAGCCAGATTTTCCTCCCGGGCAATGGCCTTTTTCAAGGCCGCAGTGAGGCGGGCCGCGGCCCGGGCCACTGTGTCCGCGGGGGTGCCGCTCAAACGGGCTAACGCCAGGCGAGTGAAAGGGGGATAGCCCGACTGCCGGCGGATGCGGAGTTCCTGCTGCACAAACCCCTGGTAGTCCTGGGACTTGACCGCCTGGAAGACATAATGCTCCGGCTGGAAGGTCTGGATCAGCACCCTCCCCGGGGCCTCCCCCCGGCCCGCCCGGCCCGCCACCTGGGAAAGCAGCTGGAAGGTGCGCTCCCCCGCGTGGTATTCCGGGAAAAAGAGGTGTTGATCCGCATTGATCACCCCCACCAGGGTGACCCGGGGGAAATGGTGGCCTTTGCTGATCATCTGGGTGCCCACCAGGATATCAAAGTTTCCTTGCGCGAAGTTTTCTAGGACCTTCAGGGCCCGGCCGCTGTGGGGCGCGGTGTCCCGGTCCAGGCGGGCCACCCGGGCCTGGGGCAAAAGCTTTTGTAATTCCGCTTCCACTCTCTCGGTCCCCAGGCCGTAACGCTTCAGCGCGGTGGACTGGCACTGGGGGCAGCGCTCCGGCACGCTTTCTTCATAGCCGCAATAATGGCAGGTGAGCCGGTCCCGGGACTGGTGATAGGTCAGGGCCACGCTGCACTGGCAGCATTGGATAACCTGGCCGCAAACCAGGCAAAAGACCGCGGCCGCAAAGCCCCGGCGGTTGAGAAAGAGCAAAGCCTGTTCCCCCCGGGCCAGGGTTTGCTCCAGGGCCGCAGATAGAGGTGTCGAGATCACCGGCAGGCCCCGCCCGGCCCGGTGGTCTTTGAGGGAAATGAGGTGAATGTCCGGCAGGGCCTGGGGGGTGACCCGGCGGCTGAGATTGAGGTAGCGGTAGGTCCCTTCCTGGGCCCGGTAATAGGTGGCCACCGCCGGGGTGGCGGAGACCAGGACCACGGCCGCGGCCGCCAATTTCCCCCGGTACAGGGCCACGTCCCGGGCCTGATAAAGGAGGCCCCCCTCCTGTTTGTACGCGGGGTCGTGCTCCTCGTCCACCACCAGGAGGCCCAGGCGGGGCAGGGGCGCAAAGACCGCGGAGCGGGCGCCCACCGCGATATCCACCCGGCCCGCGGCCAGGCGCTGCCACTGCTCCAGACGGGCGGCCGGGGAGATGCCGCTGTGCAGCAGGGCCACCCGGTCGCCGAAGCGCCGCCGGAAGGCCACGGCCACCGGGTGGGTCAGGGCGATCTCCGGGAGCAGCACCAGGACCTGGCGGCCCTGGTCCAGGGTGGCCTGGGCGGCCGCGAGATAGACTTCAGTCTTGCCGCTGGCAGTGACGCCGTGCAGGAGAAAGGGGGCAAAAGTCCGGCTTTCAATACCCTCCACCACCGCGGCCCGGGCCTCCTCCTGGTCGGGGCTGAGTGGGAGGGGCGGTTCGGTGGGAGCCAGGGGGTGTCCGGCCAGGGGGTCCCGCCAGGCCTCCCGGTTTTCCAGGGTAATCAGGCCCCGGGCCTCCAGGCGCTTGAGGATGGGGGAGCAATTCGGAAAAATGGCGTTCAAGGCCTTACAGGAGGCGGGACCGTTTTCCTGCAAATACTCGAGAATGCCTTGGGCCTTGGGGCTCAAGCGGCGGGGCGGCTCGATGCTTGACGGCTGCGGCTGCCACGCGGCCCAGCGCTCGGTCCTGGGGGCGGCAGAGGCGGCGCCGCCGGGGATCAAGTGAGCCAATGCCTCCCCCAGGGGGTACTGGTAATAGTCTGCCAGCCAGCGAAACAGCGGCACCAGCTCCGGCCCGAAGCGGGGCAGGGGGTCCGCCACTGCCTGGATGGGACGGATGGCCGCTTTCGGTATCTCATGGGCCGGGCCCAACAGGTAGCCCATGACCACCCGCCTTTGGGCCGGGACCCGCACCAGGCAGCCCACCCGGGCCTTTTTTTGTAAGGCTTCGGGAAGCCGGTAAGTAAGGGTGTGAAAAATGGGCAGGGCCGCGGCCACTTCCCAGAGGTCGTCGGAGTCGACTGGAGGTCTTGCGGTTGAGGTTTGAGCCATTTACATTAATTCGCCATCAATAATGGATTTTTCCCGTAGGGGCGAATCTTGTATCCGCCCCAGCTAGATAGGGCGAACGCAAGGTTTGCCCCTCCATGTGATTTTGTTTGGATATGAAATGATTTTATTGCTGCCTTAATTGGGGCACGCTCCCCGAATAATCCGACTGCAACCCGAAAATATCGGCATACGCCGCGGCCACCGCACAGGTGCTCACCGGCAGGGAGACCAGCAGGCCGACGCCCAGGAGCAGCACTCCCCCTAAATTGACGAGGATCAGGAGCAAGACAAAGACGAAAAACCCGAACCACTGGCCCTGCACCGTGCGCCGGCTCAGTTCCATGGCCGGCCAGAAGTCCAGGCCCCGGTCGATGATGAGCATGGACGGAAAGAGGTAGCAGACCATGAGGAAGATCCCGGGCAAGATCAATAAGATAAACCCCAAAATGATCAAGATGGCGCTGACCAGGGACAACAACAACAGGGGCACAAAAAACTGAAACCCGGTGAAGAAGTCTTGGAAGACCGGGGCGCGGCGCTGCATCAGCTTGGCGCAGACGATGAAAAAGCCCCCGTATATGGGACCGGTAAGGGCCAGGCTGATCAAACCGCCGATCCTGGGGAGATACCCCAACATTCCCTGGGCTAAAAGAAAGACGACGGCAAAGCCGATGAAGCCCCCGGGATTTTGTTTGAACAATTCCCAGCCCTCCCGGAGATATTTGCCCGGCTGCACCTGGAACCGGGGCATGGCTGGCTCCGGGGCCGACCAAGCCTTACCGCAACTGGGGCAAATCTCAGGGATTCCCGCCACTTCCTCGCGACAATGGGGACATTGAGCCATGGACGCCTCCTGAAAAACAGTTTTCAGTTTTCGGTTTTCGGTTTAAAAAGATGCAAATAATTTAATCAAACAAGTGACAATTTGCATGTAGCGGACCTAGGTGTCCGCCCTCGATGCGGTCGCAATGCGGCAGCGCCCATCAGGCTTTTGCCAGCGGCCTGTTAAGTCCTCCTTTATAAAGGAGGATTTAGGGGAATTTTAAAGTGCTTAGATAATCCCCCCTAACCCCCCTTTAGAAAAGGGGGGGAATAAAACCTCGCAGTTTCATGCTGTTATATAAAGGGACGCCCACCGGGCGACAGGGAGAAGACCAGTGGAGTTCATTCTATCGGAGCTACGGGACCATACCGGCATCATTACCCTCAATAACGACCGGAAACGCAACGCCCTGGGCAAGGCCCTGATCAAGGAGCTGATCCAGGCCTTAAACGGGCTGATCCACCAAAAGGCCCGGGTGGTGATCATCCGGGCCAATCCCGGGGCCAAGGTCTGGTCCGCGGGCTTTGACATCACCGAACTGCCCCAGCCCGGCCGGGACCCCCTGTCTTATTTCGACCCCCTGGAAAAGGCCATCCGCGCCATTCAACGCTGTCCCGCACCGGTCCTGGCCATGATCGAGGGCAGCGTCTGGGGGGGCGCGGTTGAGCTGGCCCTGGTCTGCGACCTCCTCATCGGCGCGCCCACCGCCGCGTTCGCACTCCCCCAGGCCAAGATCGGCATCCCCTACAACCCCTCGGGCATCCTCCACGTCCTCAACGTCCTGGGCATGGCCGTGGCCAAGGAGATGTTCTTCACCGCCCAGCCCTTGAGCGCGGAGCGCTGCTTCAGCCTGGGGGTGCTCAACCACGTGGTGCCCGCGGCGGAACTGGAGGCTTTCACCCTGGAGAAGGCCCGGCAAATCGCGGCCAATTCCCCCACCAGCATCGCGGTGATCAAAGAGCAGCTGCGCCTCCTGGGAAACGCCCTGCCCTTGAACCCGGAGACCTTCGAACGCATCCAGGGCTTGCGCCGCCAAGTCTATGATAGCAAGGATTACCTGGAAGGCCAAAAGGCTTTTTTGGAGAAAAGGAAACCGGAGTTTAAAGGGCAATAGCCTCCAGGGATTAGGTCAGGTACGCTCTGATATTTGGTAAAGTCTTGCCCCACGCCTTTGTTTTTGTTATCAATTATTGATAAAGACCGATAACGCAGCCGGGAGATTTTGCCATGCCATCCAGCTATGCCATCGGCTCACATTTTGAGCGCTTCGTAAAAAAGCAGATTGAAAGCGGGCGTTATAGCAGCGCCAGTGAAGTCATTAGAGATGCCTTGCGGCTCTTGGAAGAACAGGAAGAGTTGCGGGCGGCTCAGATTAGAAGTCTGCGGGAGAAGGTTCAGGAAGGCGTCAACAGCGGCCCCGGCGTCCCGGCTGAGGAGGTGTTTTCCCGGCTGGAAGCGAAGTATACCAAACTAATAAGATCCTAAATTTCCACGCTTATCCGCGCTCAAAAGGGTTCAGGTTACTGATTTCTTTCACGGTAATTTTAGTTTTAGTTACGATGTCTTGCCGAATTTTCAACAATAGACTTCCAAAAAGAGCAACGTCTTCATCGCTCCCAGCCTTTCCGCCATTGTCTGTAAATTTCACCCATCTATCATATGCTCTTATGACGTCATCACTTCCGTACAGCAAAATTTGGTTCCTTGCCAGTATTCTCTGTCGGTCTGCATCCTTGCCCTCAACCTCTTCACCGTGTTCTATGAGAACGGATGTTTCTTTTCGGTGAAGTCTCGCAAAAACTCGGAGTAGGCGGCGATTTTTTGTTCTTTAAGTTTCAGCTTGTACTCCTTATTTCTTTGAAATAGATAAGGAATGACAACTCCGAAAACGGCAATCAATGCAACTACAATTTCTTTGTACTGAAGGATGGTGGCCATGATTCCTTCTTTAGCTTAACGATTTGATCCTGGCTCTCAAGCTCCAGCGGGAACCTGATTTTCAGGCAAAGCTCCTGCTTTGCCTGACTCGCGCAAGGCCAGCAAGATTTCGCCAAGCTGGAGCTTGGCGGCCACGGGCGTTCCCAAGCAGAGCTTGGGAACGAGTCAAAAAAAAGAAACTGGCGTCGCAAGTTTGATACTAATCCGCCCTCAGAGGACGTTTTCCCGTAGGGGCGAACCTTGTGTTCGCCCGGAAATGGGCTGGGCGAACACAAGGTTCGCCCCTACAACAACCGCAGGGCTTCTTTCACTATTTGTGCAACTGTGTCTCTGTTGATGCCGCGCTTCTTACAATAGCTGGACCGAATCCAATCGGAGAGCTTCTTTGTCCCTTTGCTGGAATTGCATGCCACACAACATCGGGCAATATTCTCACGACTGATAATGCTTGCGTCGTTTATAATGTGTTCCCACGTTGCCACAGCATTCCGGGGGCCACGCTGAGGCATCTTCTCAATCATCAGGATACCACAATACACACAAGCCTTATCTCGCTCTCGCACCTCTTTTTCAAGCCAGTCAGGGATACCCCAATTGTTCATGTGTTCCTCCGGCTACTGGACAATTTACAAAGAATTTTTCCGTATCACCCCCCGCGCCTTGGCGTCTTAGCGTGAGAATATTTTCTACCGCCGCCTCTCCTTAAACTGCCGCACCTGGTACATGAAGGCCTCCAGGCGGGTGCGGGTGTGGGTCTGTTCCTGGCCGTCGTAGGCCAGGTTCAGAAAGGGGATATGGTCGTGCTCTTCCTGGAAGCGCCTAAACAGCGAATTGACCACGGTGCCCGGCATGCAGGTGAAGGGCATGATGTTCACCAGCCCGGAGACGCCCTTGCGGATGAAGTCCCGGGATTTGCCGATGGACAGTATCGCCTCCCCTTCGAAGGAGGGGTCCAGGTAGCCTCGGGCCAGTGCCAGGGTCTCGGGAATGGTCGGCTCTTTGAGATTCTTGATGCTGCCTTTAAAAATATCTTCCAGCATATGTTCATCTTTGGTCTGGAAGTACTCTTTAAACAGGATCTGCAAGAGGTGGCGGTAGCGCTTGTAGACCCGGGCCCGGCGCTTGGAGGTGTAATTGACGTAGATGAGCCACTCGGCGATGGGCGGCATCCAGACTTCGCCGCCCAGGGCCTCGATCTCCCGGACCGCGTTTTCGTTGGCGAAGCGGTTGGCCCGGGTATAGATTTCACCGATGATGCCCACCAGGGGTTTTTGGCCGCTGCCGTTTAAGGCCACGTCATCCAAAGCCCGCCGGGCTTCCCGCAGGGTGGCGGGCAGGTCCTTCCGGTCCCGCAAGGTGTGATGGACCTTCTGGAGATAATGCCGGTAGACTTCGTCCGTATCCCCGGGGTTGCGCTCGTAGGGCCGGGTTTCCCGCAGCTTTTTCTCCAGGAGATCAATGGCCAGCACCCCCCGCCAGGCGATGCGGGTGTAATCGCCTCCCACCATACCCAGCTCCTGGTACATGGTCTCGCTCTGGTCCGGGGAGTACACCGGCATCTGGGGATAGCCCAACTCATCCAGAACCAGGCGGTGGAAGCGGTGGTACTGGCCGAAGCGGCAGGGGCCGTCGCCGGAGGGCATGAAGAACGCGCTTTTGTCCGGGTCGAAGTCCGGCCGCTGCACCAGCTTGGCCAGGTCCCCGGTGGTGAGGATCAGGGGATAGCACTCCTTGCCGGAGGTGAGGCGGCGGCCCAGTTCCAGGGTCTCTTCGTTCGACTCGGGCAGCAGCTCGGCTTCGCCGCCGCAGGCCTCGAACGCGGCCACCAGGGCCAGGGCGTGGTCGGTCATGTGGGGCAGAAAGACCTTGCGCCGCTGGGCCTCCACCACCCGGTGTTTAAACGGCGAGAGCCGCGCTTCCTGGGGTTGGGGGGTGACGTTTTTCAGGCTGTCCAGGAAGGCCTCCAGCCGGGTGATAGCCCCCACGTCCGCGGAGTGCTCGTCGATTTCGATCTCTAAATAAGGCTTGCCCCGCATCTTATCCCTGAAGAAGTGCTGGATGAAGGAATCCGGCCCGCAGCCGAAGTTGGTGATATAGATGCCGTAAAGCCGGGGGTCCCGGCGGATCAGCGAGGCCGCGCCCAGGATCTTCTGGCCGAAACGCCAGTACATGGGCTTGATTTCCTCCAGGTCCGCCACCTGATCCAGGGGCAGGAAATCCATGGGCAGGGCCTGGACCCCCAAAGTCCGCAGCTTGCGGTGGAGGTTGAGGTTCATGCCGGGGTCCAGGGCGTTGTAGGGGCGGCCGATGAGGACCATGAGGCGGCCGTCTGCGGGCAGGGACTCCATGATCTCCCGGCCCCGGGCTTCCAGAGCCTGGTAATGGGCCTGCTGCGCGGCTTCGCCCCGGCGCAGGGCCCGGTCCACCCGGAAAGAAGAGACCCCCAGTTGCCGGGCCAGGTCTTTCAGGCCCCGGCGCAGTTCCTGGCGGCCCCGGCCGAAGTAGAGGACCGGACTCAGGATTTTGGCGCCGTAGCGGCTGAAATCGATGGTGGACGGGGCCACGGAGGCCAGGGTCTGGGCCATGGGACAGACCACGCCCTGGCGGATTTCCGGGTGGGGATTGGCCATGTCGATGATGCTGGGAAGAAAGATGCGCTTCACTCCGGCCTCCAGCAGATCCAGGATATGGCCGTGGGCCACCTTCACCGGGTAGCAGGGCTCCGCGGCCAGGCATTCCACGCCCTTGCGGATCACCTGCTTGTTGGTCTTCTGGGAATAGACCACGGAAAAGCCCAGGTCCTCGAAAAAGGCCCGGAAAAAGGGCATGAGCTCCTGGAAGAACATGGCCCGGGGGATGCCGATGGCCCCCCGGGTTCCCGCCTTAGGCTTCTCGGAGCCATACAAAAAATCTTCCCGTTCTTTGACCAGGTCCGGCAGGTCCACCTTCTTTTGGGTCTGGCCCACTTCGTACTTCTCGCAGCGGCTGCCGTAAAACAGGGGTTTTTCGCCTTCGATCTGCACCTGGCGGATCTCGCAGCGGTTGGGGCAGGCCTGGCATTCAAAGGAACTGATATTGTATTGGCGTTCGCTCAGATCGAAACCCTTGAACCTGGAGTTCTCCCAATCCCGCTCCCGCATGGCTAAGAGCGCGGCGCCGATGGCCCCGGTGACGTCGTGGTGGGGGGGCACGGTGATGGTCTGGCCCGTCACTTTCTCGAACGCGGCCACGATGCCCCGGTTGGCCGCAGTGGCCCCTTGATAGAAGACGTTATTGCCCACCCGCCGGTCTTCCACCACCTTGTTCAGATAGTTCTGGACGATGGAGTAGGAGAGGCCGGAAACCAGGTCTTCCTTGAGTGCGCCCCGCTGCTGGTGGTGCACCAGGTCCGATTCCATGAACACGGTGCAGCGCTCCCCCAGGGGCACGGGCTTGGTGCTGTCCAGGGCCAGTTTGCCGAACTCTTCCTTGATGGAGATGCCCAGCTTTTCCGCCTGCTCCTCCAGGAAGGAGCCGGTGCCCGCGGCGCAGACCTTGTTCATCATGAAATCCACGATGGCCCCGTGCTCCAGGCTGATGAACTTGGAGTCCTGGCCGCCGATCTCGAAGATGGTGTCCACCGTGGGGTCGATGGCCGCGGCCGCGGTGGCCTGGGCGGTGATTTCGTTGCGGACCACGTCCGCGCCGATGAAGTCCCCGGTGAGATAGCGGCCCGAGCCGGTGGTGGCCGCGCCCATGATCCGCACCCGGCCCGCCAGCTTGCCGCCCACGCGTTTCAGGCCCTCGGTGATGGCCTCCAGGGGCCGGCCCGCGGTCAGGAGATATTCCCGGGCCAGGACCCGCATCTCCCTGTCAATGACCACCACGTTGGTGCTGATGGAGCCCACGTCGATGCCCAGGTAGGCCTCGGTGTTGCTGCCCATGGGGGGCAGGGGGGCCACCGCGTAGGCCTCCGGCCCCAGCTCTTTCGGGGGAACGAGGGGGTCCAGGGCGCGGTGGGCCTCCTTTTTCCGGTTGGTGTAATCTCTCAGGGGCTGGAGGTCGAGGGTGAAGGCCTCCGGCAGTTGCTCCCGGGCCGTCAGGACCGCGCCGATGGCCCCCAGGGCGCAGAAATGGGGGGGGATAATGAGGGTGGCGTCATCCAGGTCAAAGACCTGGCGGAAGGCCTGGCGCACCCCCAGGTTGTGGGCTACGCCCCCCTGGAAGGCCACCGGCGGATTGATGGTCTTGCCCTTGGCGATGTTGCTCTTGAGGTTCCGGGCCATGGCCTGGCAGAGGCCGGCAATGATCTCGAAGTCCGGGGTGGCGCCCTGCTGCAGGTGGATCATGTCCGTTTTGGCGAAGACGGTGCAGCGCCCGGCGATGCGGGGCGGGGTGGTGGATTTCAGCGACAGCTCGCTGAACTGCTCGATGGTGTAGCCCAGGCGATGGGCCTGCTGGTCCAGAAACGAGCCGGTGCCCGCGGCGCACATGGTGTTCATGGCGAAATCTTGTATTACCTGGTGGCCGTCTTCGTCCATCACCAGGAGGAGCTTGGCGTCTTCGCCCCCCATATCGATGATGGCGTGGGCTTCCGGGTGGAAATGATAGGTGCCCCGGGCCTGGGCGATGACTTCGTTGACGAAGACGCCCCCTAGAAGCTCGGCCAGGACCTTGCCCCCAAGGCCGGTGAAGGCGATCAGGCGGCAGTTTTGCAAGGGAAAATCCGGTTCCAGGGATTCTATCAGTTGCAGGGCCACCCGGGAGGGCGTCCCATGGTGGCGGCGGTATTCTTCCCGCAGGACCTCCCCTTCAGGAGATAACACCGCCAGATTGACACTCACCGAACCCACATCCATTCCCACATCGAACTTGTCAGGCATAATTCGCATCCCCCGAATGCTGGGCAGTTGGTCTTAGAATGAGATTATTAGATCGATAGAGTTGATTTCCATTTAAAGCAAAAGGATTGAAAAGCAGGTGTTATTTCCCCCCTTTTCTAAAGGGGGGCAGGGGGGATTATATCAGCGCCTGATAATCCCCCTAAATCCCCGGGGGACTTTCCCCTCGTTCCCAAATTGCACTTGGGAACGGAAACTGGCCGGCAAGCTGAGCTTGCCGTGTAAGTGCGTTCCCAAGCCCAGCTTGGGAACGAGCCATTCATGAGCTTCCGGTCCACCCAAAACCAAGAAAGGATGGTGGCGCAGGCTTTCCAGCCTGCGCCAGGATCACTTTCAGAGTAGTTAAGAAACTTCGTGCCAGGCCCTAATTACTGTCGGTAAAACCCTTGATCTTGATAGCGGCTATATGAAATCGCTCCGGTCTTACAAAGATGCTTCAATCTCTTCTGCACCAGGTCCAACGGCAATCCCAAAACCTCAGCCACGTCCGCGGCGGTCATGGGCCGCCGGGCCAGCATTTCGATGAAACGGGCGTCGCTCACCGCGGTCTCGGCATTGGCGGGCCGGGGGCTGGAGGCGATGACCTCCGCGCCCTCTCCGAAGAAGTCGGCCACGGCCTGCATTTCCTCCGGGTCCAGGGGCCGGGCCGAGGCCTTCACCCCCGGGCGCACCGCGGTGTTGAGCTGCACTTTATCCAGGGCCAGGGGCTTTATTGTTCGTTTTAAGGCGCTGAGCTCTTTCTCCGTGTCGTTCAGGCCCTTCAAGATCATGATCTCCAGCCAGATTTGCCCCTGGTATTCCCGGCGCAGGGCTACCAGTCCTTCGAGGAGCTGGGCCAGGGACTGCTCCGGCAGGGGCCGGTTGATACGGCGCCAGGTTTTCTCCGTGGCCGCGTCCAGGGAGGGAAGGATGACGTCGGCAGCGGCCAGGTCCCGGCGCACTTCCGGGAGATGGAGCAGGGCCCCGTTGGTCAGCACCGCCACCGGCGTCTCCGTCAACCCTTTAGTGGCCTGGATGATCCGGGCCAGGCCCAGGTTCAGGGTGGGTTCCCCGGAGCCGGCCAGGGTGAGGTAATCCAGTGCCGCTTTGGGACCGCGCAGATACTCCGTCAACTCCCGGATGATGGCTTCGGTGTGATAGTCCCGGCGCCTCAGGGTCTTGCGGGTAGTGGGCCCTACTTCACAATAAATGCAATCGTAGGGGCAGGTCTTCCGGGGGATCAGATCGACCCCCAGGGAGCGTCCCAAACGCCGGGAGGGAACCGGACCGAAAAGATAAGTCATAGTAAGGGATTAAAAACATCCCAACTGGCACTGGATGATCTTGATGCGCAGTTCGTTGAGCAACTCTCCCATTTCCTTCCGGGAGATTCCCAATTCCTTGGCCAGATTCATGGCCGCGGCGCAGGGGATCCTGCTCTCCGGGGCAGCGGCTCTGATTTTGGCTTTGATCTCTTCTTGGCCCATATTTTGTTTACCAATTATTTAATGTAGCTAAGCAGGGGGGGGATATCAATGGGTCCCATTCCCGGCCAAAACGCACCAGCACGCGGCCGCCAGCTTCTCGCTCAATGGCGCCAGGTCCTGGGTAATGCGGCTGTAAGCCTTAAAAACCGCCACCTCCAGGACCACCCCCAGGACCATGGCCGCGGCCAGTTCCACTTCCATTTCCGGCACTTCCCCCCGGGCCATGCCCTGGGCAATGACCTTTTGCAGCACCGTCACCGCGGTTTCCATCTCCGGGGTCACTTTTTTGAGCTGACCGTGCTGGGCCAGGAGCAGATAGCTGAACAGCACCGGGTCCCGGTCGAAAAAGGTGCAAAACTGCCGGATCATGGCGGTCAATTTGTCTTTTAAATTGTCATACCCTTCCTGCAGGCAGTCCAGTTCTTCAGCAAAGGCCAGGTAATTGGTGGAGAATAGCTCCCAGGCCAGCTGGTCTTTGCTCTCATAGTGGCGGTAAAGGGTGCCTTCGGCAATGCCCGCGACCCCGGCGATGTCCCGGATGGTGGTGGCGGTGACGCCCTTGTCCACGAAGAGTTGGAGAGCAGTACGGGCAATCAATTCTTTGGTTTTGGAGCCGTCGCGCATGGCTATCCTAATGTGAGTGTTCACTCATTTATTAAGAAATTTGTGGCCGCCTGTCAAGCCTTTAATCGGCGTTAATTGGTGTTAATCGGCGGTAAAATTTAACCGCTGATGCACGCCGATACACGCGGAGGAACGCCGATAATCTCCGTTAATCCGCGGTTCGATTTGTGATATTGTAGGCGCATCAACGAAGCAAGGAGGAAGCGCCTTGAAGGTACTGGCCATTTCCGGATCGCCCCGCCCCCAGGGGAACACCTATCATTTGCTCACCGAGGCCCTGAAGGTTTGCGCCCAACAGGGCCTGGACACGGAGTATGTGTCCTTACATGACAAGCAAATCCTGCCCTGCAAGGCCTGTCTCAAGTGCGCCAAAGACAAGAACCGCTGCGCCCAGGAAGACGATTTTATGCCGGTTTATGAGGCCATGGCCGCGGCTGACGGCTTGCTGGTGGGCTCCCCGGTCTACTTCGGCTCCGCCACCCCCAACCTCATGGCCCTGCTGGACCGGGCCGGCTACGTGGCCCGCCAGGGGGACAATCCCTTTTACCGCAAGGCGGGCAGCCCCATCGTGGTGGCCCGCCGGGCCGGGGTCAACTTCACCTATGCCCAACTGCAGTTGTGGTTTGTCATAATGGGCATGTTTGTGCCCGGCTCCACTTACTGGCCCATCGCCTACGGCCTCAAACCCGGGGAAGTGGCCCAGGACGGCGAAGGCATGAAGACCGTCACCACCCTGGCGGAGAACCTGGCCTGGCTGCTGCAGAAGCTGCGGTAAAGGCCCGCTGCAGTCAAGGGGTGCCAGGGGAGTAAAAGAAATCCGCCACCGCCACCCGCCCTAGGGGGTCAAAGGGGATGCCTTCTGCGGCCAGCAAAGCCCGTTTCATCTGCAGGCCCCCCTGAAATCCGCCCAGGGTGCGGTCTGCTCTGATGGCCCGATGACAGGGGATGACGATAGGGAAGGGATTGGCAGCCAAGGCGGCACCCACGGCCCGGGCCGCGCCGGGCTTGCCGATAAAGCCGGCCAGCAGCCCGTAGGTGCTCACCTGGCCCCTGGGGATGTCGTGTTCGGCCCTGAGGACCCGCTGCTGGAAGTCCGGGCAGAGGTCGAGCAGAATGCTGTCCAGGGAAAAGCGCAGAGCCTCGCCTCGGAGAAAGGCCTCCAGCTGATCGGCGATCTGGTCGATTTCCGGACAGCCGGCCGGTTGGGCCTTAAATACCTCGCTTTGGGCCGCGTCTGCGTCGGGGGTTCCCGGAGGCGCAATTAACACCCGCACAATTTTGGGCTGATCTCTCTGGAGCGTCCACAGCACTGCCACCGCGGCCAGGGGGGCGTGGCGCAGGCAGTAAAATTGCGGGGCGGGCAAGAGGGTTTTCATGGCCTGGATTGCGGGGCTATGGGTGATGGGGACCCCCCGGGGCCGACGGTCGCGAAAACCTGGGTGGCCCGGACCTCCCGGCCGGCCCCGGCCACCCCTACCCCCAGGCAGGTAAAACCGGGGGTGAGAATATTGCGCCGGTGTCCCGGACTCGACAGCCAGCTATCCATGATCACCCGGGCCAGGGCTGGGACATCCCCGGGATTATAGCCCGAGCCGGTCCAGATGTTCTCCCCCCACCGGGAAAGGCGGGCGGCAGAGGCCGGAGGCAGACGCTCCTGGAGGGACCGGCCTTCCGGGTTGAGGTGGCTGAAGAAGCGCCGCCGCAGCATATCCAGGCTGTGTTGCCGGGCCACAGCCGCCAGGCCCGGGTCGGCCGTCAGGGGGGGCAGGCCGTGTTGGCGCCGGGTGTCATTGGTGAGCCGCAGCACCTCCCGTTCCACAGCAGGCAGGGGCTGGATGCCGGCCAGGCCCGGCCCGGACGCAAAAGTCCCGGAGGGCGCGAGAGGCCCGCTCCAGCCCCGGTGCCATGGAAAAAGGGCAACCACCAAGATGGCTGCCCCCAAGGTCCAGATCAGTTTGGGGCCCCAGCCCCCACTCCTCAGTTTCACCCCAATCTTACCCCTTCGCTGCCCGGAGACGTTCGGCGACGCTGGGGAAGTATTCTTCCTGGGTGTGGGGCAGGAACAGGGCGGCGATGTATTGGTTCATGTAACCCGGGGTTTCGGAGAGCTCGAAATTGGTCATCATCTCCGCCACCCGGCGTTCTTCGGCCAGCATCTCCCGGGAGAAGGCCAGCAGGCTGGCCCCCAGGAGTGAGGAGTTGCCCACGAACTGGTAGCGGTCCCGGGGCAGGTCCGGGAGCAGGCCGATGGCGATGGCGTTGTCGATATTGACAAAATTGCCGAACGCGCCGGCCAGGATGACCTGTTCCAGGTCCTGGAGGCGTAGGCCCACGTTTTCCAGCAAAGTGACATAACCCGCGAACATCGCGCCCTTGGCCCGCATTAGGTTATCGATATCCGCTTCGCTCAGGATAAGATCCTGGTCTCCCTGGGTGTTTTCGGCAAAGGCTAACACGTATTCCCGGCCGCTGTCCCCCAGGCGCACCCGGGGGGTGTTCAGGTCGTCCCGGAACTTGCCGTTGGGGAGCACCAGGCCGGCGTCCATCAGGGCCGCCAGCAGGTTGATCAACCCCGAGCCGCAGATGCCCTTGGGTTTGACCATGCCGATGGTGAGAACCATGGGCTCAAAGGTCTCGGGATTGACGCTTACTTCCTCGATGGCCCCTTCGGTGGCCCGCATGCCGAAGCGGATGCCCCCGCCTTCGAAGGCCGGGCCTGCGGAGCAGGCCGCACAGGCCAGCCACTGGTGGTTGCCGATGACGATCTCGCCGTTGGTGCCGATATCGATGAACAGGGTCAGCTTGGGTTCTTTATAAAGGCCGGAGGCCAGGACGCCGGAGACAATATCGCCCCCCACGTAGCTGGACACGGAGCTGACGCTGTAGATGAAGACGTGATCCGGCACCTCCAGGCCCAGATCCCGGGCCCGCATCAAAGGGAAGCTGCCCGCGGTGGGCGTGTAGGGGGCCAGGCGGATGTGCTTGGGGTCGATGCCGTAGAACAGGTGGGTCATGGTGGTGTTGGCGGCCACGGTCATGTGGGAGATTTCATCCACCGCCAGCTTGTGTTGCTTCAGGAGCCGGTGCAGCACATGATTGATCGTGGAGACCACGGACCGCTGCAATTTTTGCAGACCCTGATCCTTCTGGCTGAAGAGGATGCGGGTGATGACGTCGTCTCCGTAGCTCATCTGGGAATTGTAATCCGCGGCATGGCCCAGAATCTCGCCCTTGGCCAGGTCCAGGAGCTGCACCCAGACGGTGGTGGTGCCGATGTCCACCGCCAGCGCAAAATGGCGGCGGGTGGTGTCGCCGGCTTCTATATTGATCATATGGGGGGAACGGAAACGGCGCCGGGAGAAATCCAGGGTGGCGGTGACCTCAAAATTCTGCTCCCGCATCACCCGGGCCATCTTCCGCAGCAGAAAGAAATCCAGGGTGAGGCTCTCCACCGCGTGCTGGTGAGCCAGACCGGATTCCAGGCGGGACAGGTCGTTGACGTTATCCGTCAGGGTGGGGGGGGACAGCTTGACAAAGCGCTTCTTGAAAGCCGGGTTATAGAGGCCCTCCGCCTTTAACGCGGCGATGTCGATGGGGCTGGGTCTAAGCCCGATACCGGCGCGCCGGCGGGTCAGGGTGCGGCGGTCCAGCAGGGATTCGGGGGGGATGCGCACCACCACGTCGGTGATGATCCGGCACTGGCAGGCCTGGCGATAGCCCAGGTCCCAATCCTCGTCGCTCAACAGGCCGGACTTGGGACAGTCCACCTCACCGGATTCCAGAATGATCCGGCATTTGCCGCAGACCCCTTCCCCCCCGCAGGAGGCGTTGATATGCACCCCCGCCTGCAGCGCGGCCCGCAGTAGATTTTCCCCCTCCGCCACCTCCACGGTAAGGCCATAGGGATTGAAAGTGATTTTTTTAGTCACGATTTTTTATCTTCGAAGACCGCGATAATACAGAAAGTTCGGCTTGTGCCGGCAGCCAAGGTCGGCAATGCGCATTCTATCACAAGAAAAGGGCAAAAAAAATGTTAAAGTAGGGGGGATTAGCCCAAGGGGGAGGAGATTGCCCTGAAAGAACCGGCGGCATCGGCTTCCTCCCCCCGAATTAATCTCCGGAGGCGATATGGCCGCGGCCCGGCTGGGTGAGTTGCTCCAGGAATTATATCAGAAGTTGTATGACGCGTTCGGGCCCCAGGGCTGGTGGCCCGGGGAGACCCCCTTTGAGGTCATCCTGGGCGCGATTTTGACCCAGAACACCAATTGGAAGAACGTGGCCCTGGCCCTGACGGACCTGAAAGCGGAGGGCCTCCTCGACCCCCAGGTGCTCCGGGCCATGCCTGACGCGGAGCTGGCCCAGCGGCTGCGGCCTGCGGGCTACTTCAATATCAAAACGCAGCGGGTAAAAAATTTCCTAGACTTCTTTTACCGGCAGTTCCACGACTCCCTGGAGGAGATGGCCCAGGAAGACCTGGGGACCATGCGGGCGGCGCTGCTCACGGTCAAGGGCATCGGCCCGGAAACTGCAGACAGTATCCTGCTTTACGCCCTGAACCAACCCACCTTTGTAGTGGACGCCTATACCTACCGGGTCCTGAGCCGCCATAACCTGGCGCCCGAGGCCCCCTCCTATGAGGAATTACAAGCCCTGTTCATGGACCACCTCCCGGCAGATGTGCCCCGGTACCAGGAATTTCATGCCCTGTTGGTCAAGGTGGGCAAGGATTTCTGCCGGCCCCGTCCCCGGTGCCCCGGCTGTCCCCTGCATGAATGGCCGATTTCCGGATAGTGAATCCCTCTCCTGGTCTTGGCCCGGATATTGCATTCCTAGTTGGCCAGGAAGGTTCACTATCATGGCATACATCGGCAAAGAAGACTATCTACCCATGTGGTTACCCGAGGATCTGCCGGCGGACGTGCTGGCCAACAGCGGTGTCCAACTGCTCAGTGCAGAAGAGGAGCCGGACCCCATGGCTTCGGAGCCTTCTCGGGGCTTTATCATTCAAGACTGGTTCGGGCCTTTTCTCTTGGGCCCTCCCACCCGCTTCTTACGGGGCCGCTGTTAAACCGGCCCAGCCGGGAGCCGGGCAGCCGCATCTCAAGTTGCGGGTTTTGAGTAGAATTGAGGGGGCGGGATGATCTCTTGGCCCCTGACCTCCCGGTCGGCCGACTAATAGTGGTCGGAATCTGACGTGGGATGGATCCAAAAAAGGGGGAGCGAAAAGCTCCCCCTTAACTTTTCCTCTCCACGGTATTGAGAATTGGGCCGGGGCCGCTGATCCTGCCCCCTCATGGCTTCTCCCGTCCAACCCTCACCGTTTCTCTTAGAGATTTTTCCCCCTCCACCCTGGATTGATGGTAAGATCATACCGCTCCACCGCAGTTAATCTTGTTAATCGGGTCATGTTAAAAATGGATATCGTTGCCCTTGAACGTCATGACGCGGCGGCCTTGATCGCCAAACTCAAGGAGGTCCCCCTCCTGAAGCAACCGGACGTCTTCGTCTACCGCCAGGCCCTGATCACTCTGGAGCAGATCCGCACGGACTGCCTGCATCCGGCCCAGAATTACATCTGGCTGCAGGAGCTGCGGAAAACCCAGGAACTGCGCTGGTCCCTGGCGGCCTACGGGGTGGACCTGTTCCGGCTGGAGGGTTATGTCACCTATACGGTGCGGCAGGAGGACGGCACGGAGGAGGTCTACGACCTCTATCCGCCCATAGTGGAGGAGTCGGTGGAGGCCGACGGCACGCTGGCCCTGGTCATTAATGACGGTATGCACCGCCTCTATCTGGCCCGGCTGGAGTGGGTGGTGCCCCAGGTGGCCTACATCCGGGGGGTGCCCAAGGCCTATCCTTATTATGCCTATCCCCGGCGGCAAGGATGGGAAGGAATTGATCTTTTAGCGGAGAATCCCGATCCGAAGGTCTTTCTGAAGAAATGCCACCGGCAGCGTGATAACAAAAGGCTTTTCCGGGATTTTCAGGCCGTTTTTCAGAACGTGGGCCGCTCCCGGAGCAGCTTGCTCGCGCCCCGTTAACCTCTGCGGCCCCGGGGGGACGCCCGGTCTACGGACGGCAAATCTCCGGGAGATCCCCTTCATTGGGATTGCAAATCCCTTGGGAGGCTGGCTTCTGACTGCCAGAACGGGTGCTCTGGGCCATGGCCTTGGCCTCCGTCGGCTGCAGGTCCCTGACCAGGGCCAAAGTCATCCGGGCCGCCAGGGTATCCACCAGGAAATAAACGCTGGGACTGGGCTTGGGCTTGGTTTCCGTGACCCAGAGGTCCATCATGGGCGCGGGTTGGGCCAGGATATTATCCGAGAGATACCAGACGGTTTGGCCGGTGCTGACGTCTACGACCCGTAAATCCACCTGTATCCCGGATTTGCCAGCGGTGCCGCTGTCGATGAAATACGGCACCTCTCCCAGCACCATGAGTTGCGCACCCTGTTCCTTGGCCAGTTTTTGCGCCTCGGCTATGGAATTGTAATACTGATGGATCCGGACCACGCCCAGAAAAGGCCTTTTTTCCAGAAGCTGGCGGTGGAAGACTTCGGTGATGGAATAGCTCACATCCGTCACCTGGGCCGGGACGCGGAAAGGCAACAGCGCCAGGCGCAGGCCGCGGAGGCTCGGATTCTCGGTTTTGAGAAAGACTTCCTGAGGCCCGGCGTGAATCTTGGGTTGGCTCAGGTAGGGTTCATGGTCCCACACAGCTTCGCAACCTGGGGTTCCGGCCAGGATAATGGCCCCAAAACCCAACGCCAGGAAGAATTTTTTCCACCATCTTTTCTGAGAAATCATGGCCTTGTCCATCAATCAAGAGGTTTTTGCATTCTCCAGGCGGCGCCAGAAACTTCCCTGCCTTTCAGGAGGCCCGGGGCTGCAGGGCGCGCCAGGCAAGAATTGCCCTTTTTTTGTCATCTGGGATATGTTTATGCAAAAATTGCACCGGGATTATCAAAAAGGATGATTATGGTTTAAATTGGGGTGGGGCGGTAGAAAAAATTCTGGGAAAAGAGTAAGTTGGAAGGTAAACGGAACGGCCTGCCCTCAATTCTGGACACCGGCCCCGGAGACCCGGAAGAATGATTGACAAGAATAAGACGCGTGATTATGAAGGGTCTAGAACTGGGCACCATGGGTGCAACTGGATCATTGGGGCAGCTGTGGTCTGGGCCCTCTTAGGAGTAGGGGCCTACCCGGCCGCGGCCCAGGTGCAGGAGGGTAATTCCGGCCGGGGTGGAGAGACGCTGGCAATCCAGTCTCTTCTAAGCCGGGATCGCACCACGGCCATCGACTTCTACAGTCCATATTGCTATCCCTGCGTAAAGATGGCTCCGCTCCTGGAGAAGCTGGCGGCCCGCATGCCGGAGGTGCAGTTTATCAGATTGAATATCAACCGCCCGGCGGTGCGGGGCATTGATTGGCAATCCCCGCTGGTGCAGCAATACCATATCAGATCAGTGCCTTATTTCATGATCTTCGACCCCCGGGGCAAGCTGGTGGCCGAAGGCCCGGCGGCTCACCGGCTGATCAAGGGCTGGCTGCAGAAAGCCGGGCTGGGGAATTAAATCTGTAAACTTTATTAGCCGTAACCGGCAGGATCGGGTTCTCCCCGGCTGTGCCTTCAACCTGAAAGGAGTGATAGAAGATGAAGCCCGTCGCCTGGCGCTATCAATCCATGGTCTGGTTGGCTCTGGTAATCCTGATGGGGTGCTCTTCCTTTGCCGCTCCGGCCCCTTCGCTGAGCGCCGCCGCGGCCCAATACACCCTGGATAACTGGAACCCCGCCTATTGTAAGGTGGTGGAATTCTATGGATTTTATCAACCCGGAGATGACGGCGGCCATTCCCGGATAGCCTATGTATTATTAGTGAACCCCGGGGAACAATCACAAAAGCAGACGATTTATGAGGCCCGGTTCCAACTGCTCCAGCGCCCTGACGGCCGGCAGCAGTGGTTTTTGACTGCCCTCACCAATCATGCCGCAGGGCTCAGCCGCCGCCAGGGCTGGGATAATCTCATGATTCCGGTGCAAGACAACCCCGGCCCCGCGTCTCACTAAGCGCGGCTGCTCTTCTCTTGTCTCTTATCTCCGGCTCCCTGGGTCCCTCAGAACCGGCCGGCCCGGCTCTGACCGGGTTGGCCGGAGATTATTTTCGCTATCTGGCCCGGAAATTTCCCACCTTATGCCGCCACGACGAATTCATCTTCTTTCCCCGGGCCCCGGTGCCTCCGGCAGATTGGTGGCAGGCCCCGGTGCTGGAGGCTGCCGCCGTCCAGGAGGCAGCCGCGCAGGTGGCGGAGTGGCAGGCCCGGCTGGCGGCGCTTCTCCCGGAAATCAAGGCTCCGGCGTTGGCCGCGGAGGCCGTGCTCCTCCGCCACTCCCTGGGCAGCGTGCTCCGGGAGTTGGGTCCCGCTGGCCCGTGGGCCAGAGACCCCTTCTTCTATCTGAAGGTCGCGTCCCTGGTCTGGGCTCCGATCTTGGCGGGGACTCCCCAGTTGGCCAAGGGGGATGAAAAAAAACTAACAGAGCTTTTATTCCAGGTAAGCCAGTTACTTGCCTGCGCTAAACAGCAGATTCAGTCCCTTAACCTTCCCACCCAGTTGCTGGCCGCCGGAGCTTTTGCCGACGCGCGTCGGTTTTTTGACGAGGTGTTGCCGGGGTTTTTTACGGCCCGGGGATTTACGGGAAAGTCGCTGCGGTCGCGGTTGTCCGAGGTTTCTGAGGCGCTGCAGCGACTATGGGAGAAAGTCTCGGCCCTGCCCGCCAAAGCCCCTTACAGCCGGGGTGCGACAGGACTGTTGGAAATTTTGACACAGTCCTGGGGTTGGGACCAGGGGCTGGACGCGGCCGCTCTCATCCTGGAGGAGGAAATCGCCGCCAGCCAGACTGCGCTGGCGGCCGCGGCCCAGGACCTCAGCCCCGGTCTCTCCTGGACTGCGGCCCTGGAAAAAATTCCCCTCCCGGAGCCCCCCGGGGATCTTCTTGACCTCTACCGCCGGGAGATTGAGTGCCTGTGGGCCTTCTGGGAGGATTCCCCGGTCCTGCCGCCCCCCCGGGGACGGGTGGCAGTGGCGGCCACTCCCCTCTATCTCCGGAGCCTGCGGTCCTCGGCCTCCTATGCCGCGGCCTGGGGGCCGCCGGAGGAGGCGCCGGGATATTTCTATGTCAGCCCGGACCTGGAAGACCGGGCGCACCACCAGCGCCACTGCCCTTTCTTGAGCGCCCATGAGACCGTGCCCGGCCACCATTTCCTGGACACCCTGCGGCTGTCGCTGACCGGCGCGGTGGCCCGGCATTATGAATCTCCCTTATACTATGAGGGCTGGGCCTGTTATGCCGAAACCCTGCTCTTGAGCGAGGGTTATCTGGAGAAAACCCCGGGGCATCTCCTGGTGGGGTGGCAGCGCCGCCTCTGGCGGGCCCTGCGGGGGCAGGTGGACCTGGAGCTGCACCGGGGCCGCTGGGATTTGGAGGAGGGCTGCCGCCGCCTGGCCCAGGCCGGCTACCCGGAGGCAAGCGCCCGGCTCCAGGTGCTGCAACTGGCCCTCAACCCCGGCTACCAGCTGTGCTACACCCTGGGGTTGCGGGAAATCCTGCGGCTCCGGGAGGAGTACGCTCCCGCCTTGGGCCTGGGCCGGTTCCACGACCTCCTCCTCAGAGGCGGCCAACTCCCCTTAACCTGGGTGGAAAAAAGGTTGAAAGAGGCAGCCGGGTAAATTAGATTGGTAAACGAAAACCGAAAACCGAAAACCAAAAACCAAAGACCATCTATGAAATTGCTCAAACTCCAACAAAAAATCCAGGGGTGGTTTGAAGAGCGGCTCCCGGGGTTTCATTGCGAATGGAACCTGGGGAGCCCCGGGGGCTGGTATTACCAGGAGATGGCCCAGCATTTGGGACATCTGGCCTGGGAGCGGCTGCGGCCGCACCTCGGCCTCCCCTTTGGCCTGAATTACCGCTCCCCCTATTTCCATCCGGCGCGGCCCTTTGCCCAGATGCTGCTTAGGGCCCATATCGCCCGCCATGGCCGGGAAGTTCCCCCTTTTATCGTGCTCCTGGCCGAAATCGAGACCCTGGACCAGGTGGTTGAGAACCAGCGCCTGGTGCAGTACCTGAATTCCCTGGAGGGGGTGGAAGCGGCGCTGGCCGCGCCGGAGCACCTGACCCTTTATCGGGGCCGGGTGCGGCTCAAGGGCCGCGCGGTCACCCTCATCTACATGGACTTCAACAACGACACCTTGCTCAAGATAGGCCGGGAAATCAATATCAATCCGGTCAAGGCCGCGATCCGCCACGGCCTCCTGGTCAATCCCCGGGGCATGGAGCCAGTGGGGGTCAAAAGCGTGTTCGAGGCCATCACCGGCCATCACCGGCTGCATTTGTCGGCCAGCACGGTGCGCCGCACCCCCTGGACCCGGCTGCTTTACCCCCGGAGCACCACCGGGCCTGACGGGGAAAAGATTGCCGACCTGCTGGAGTGGACCCTTTGGCATCTGCCGCAGTTGATCCTCAAAGCCGTGCAAGGCTATTCCGGCCAGGGCATCATGGTGGGGGCCAGGATCATGGACCCGGAGGCGGCCATCCAGGACGCCCTGGCCCACGGCGGCTACATCGTCCAGTCCCTGGTGCCCCTGGAGACCTGGCAGGAGGAATATCCCACGGTGGACGCCGCCCCGGAACAGATCCGCCTCGAACCCCGCCAGACCGATTTCCGTTGTTTCATCACCGACCAGGGCCTGATCGGCTTCCTGGGCCGGTTTGGAGACATTCCCACCAATGTCGGCTCCGGGGGCGGCACCCAGTCTTTCGCCCTGCTGCAAAGCGACCTGCACCTCCAGGAGGCCGACGACCTCTTTAACCGGGCCTTGGAAAAGTTTTCTCCCCGGCTTTTTCTGGAAATCCAGGAGGAAGTGAACCACCGGGCCGTGGAGATGGGTTTTACCTACCTCCCGGGTCCCATCCCCACCAGCCTGAAGCCCCGGCTGCTGAAATGGCAGCATCTGGCCGGCCTGCGGCACTATGCCCAGCACCTCTGGCGGGATGCCCAGATCCTGGAGAAATGGTGGCGGCAGGGGAAGCTGGAGGATGTGGCTCCCATTACCCCGGAGGAAAAGGCCCTGGCCCGCCTGGCCCCCTGGGAAGGCCGGCCGGCCCTGATGGTCTCTGACGGGCTGTATAATTTCCGGGGCGCGGGGTTTTGAATCTAAGAATTCTTAGCTTGGGCCTAAAAGTTCAAGGTTCAAAGTTCAAAGTTCAAAGTTGGTCGGTCCTTCATAATCTTCTAGCCCACTCGTAAGATATGAAAAGCCGGTGAGTTGACCGGGTGTTGGATGCATCCCACAGAAACCTTGAACCTTGAACGTTGAACTTTGAACTATTCAAGGCAGCTATGAATAATCTTTCCATCCCCCCCGTTCCCCCTGATTGGTGGCGCACCCTCTTCGATGAGACCTATCTCCAGACTGATGCCCGGAGCGTCCTGGATCCGGAACAGACGCGGCGGGAGGTGGATGCGGCCATCCAGGCCCTGGATTTGGGCCCGGATGAAGCCATCCTGGACCTTTGCGGCGGCCAGGGGCGGCATGCCCTGGAAATGGCCCGGCGCGGTTACGGCCGGGTGCTGGTGTTGGATTTCTCCCTGCCGCTGCTCTCCTGGGGCCGGGCCCAGGCCCGGAGGGAGGGCGGCGCGGTGGCCTTTGTCCGGGGGGACGCCCGCAACCTGCCTTTTGGCGGGGGAAGCTTTCAGGCGGTCTTGTGCCTGGCCAATTCCTTCGGCTATGGGGCCACCCGGGGGGATGATCTGCGGATTCTGGAGGAAGCCTGCCGTCTGCTGCCACCCGGGGGCCGGCTTTTCCTGGAAGTGGCAGATCCCGGGTACGTGCGGGCCCATCTGCCGCCCCAAACCTGGCACGAAGCGCCCGGGGACCTGGTGGTCTGCCGCCGCCGCTGGCTCACCCCGGAGCATCTTGTCTGCCGGGAGTTGGTCCTTTCCTTCCAAAAAGGTCTTGTCCGGGATTGCGTCTACCAGGTGCGGCTTTATGAACCCCAAGACCTGGAAGCACATCTCAAAGACGCGGGCTTTGCCCGGGTGGCGGTGATGCCAGGCAGGGAACCGGGTGCAGCCGGGGAGCGGGGCGCACTCAGCCGCCGCCTGGCAGTGGCGGCCTGGAAGGAGTAAGCGGTTGAACTTTGGCCCGCGCCTGCCTCTGCCCCCCCTCACCCTTTTTTTAACGAAAAACGGTATTAAACTGGAGTGAATTGGGCCAGGTCTTCAATGCCCAAGGTCTTCTCTAGATCCGCCACCTGGGACACGATCTTTTCATAACCCCCTTTGCCGAACCGGGCCTCTTCCTGGTCTTCGAATTTATCCCCCAATTCCAAGAACTCCTTGGGGGAGACCACGGAACGGAAGGCCGGAAAGAGCACCGTGTCTTCCCGGGCTGCGTGGGGGCGGTACATCCTGGTGAAAGCCTGGAGGGAGGCCGCCAATTTTTGGCTGTCAGCGGCTGCCCCGGGGGAGAGGAGAAAATCGGTGATTTTCCGCCCCGCCTGGTGCTGGCGGCGCAGGGTCTGCACCAGCTCCACCAGCTTCCCGGCTTTTTCAAAGCGTGGGAAGACGTAGTCTTCCTCCAGTTTCTCGTGGTAGTCTTCGATAAAGCGGCGGATCATGCCCGCGGCGTCGGGGAGCACCGGGGGCGGAAATCCTTGCCCCTGCTTCAGCCTGGCCTCCAGGTTGTCAAAGATGAGAAAGACGCGGCGCAACACCCCGTGCTCCCGCATCAGGTCCTCGGGGGCCGTTACCTCCCCGGCTTTTTCTTCCTGTTCCCGGCAACCCGACAGCACCAAGGGGCTGCTGAGCGCGGTCAGGCCGATGAGGCTGCCGCCGCGTCTCAAAAAACTGCGCCTGCTCTCCGGGGAATCGAGAATTTTCATGGCTCTCTCCTTGCATGAAAGGTAATTCATCATTAAATAAAGACAAGGTGGAAACCTGGCGGAAATTTGAACGGAGTCTGCCGGGCCTAACGACCGGTAATATCAGGCAATAATCTAGAAATTCCAGGTTCAAAAAGGCAATTGCCAGGGCAAGCCCCGGGGTGGGCTAAAGGACATTTTTGTGATATTGTTTATAAATTGTACAGATCTAAAATAAATCTTGGTGGTGTTGTTTTTCTGGACAGGATTCGGTTGACAGAGCAGTTAATTGTGCTATGATGCACAAAGATTTGCATTAACCTGGATATTTTTCCAGGATATTAAGAGCTTAAAAACACAAAACCCGTTAGGTTTTCGAAAGTGGGAGATGTTTCGACCTCGCCCTGGGGCCGAAACTCCCTGCATTTGTAATAATTTTTTCTGAAAATCCTCATAGGCTTACCCTCGAAGGGTTTCTCAAATGGATTTTTTCAGTCTTCATCTCAGCTAAGGACCGGAATTATGGAGAAAGGAAGACCTCTGCTTCGCTGGGCTGGAATCCTGCTGGTAATTGCCGCCGTCTCATTCATGGGCATCGAGGCCCGGGGTGAGAAGGAGGCGGTGCAGGCCCCAGCTTCAGGGCGACCGGATCGCCTCAAAATTGACACCCTGGCCGCGTATCAAAAGCTGGAGTTGCCTCCGGTCATCTTCCACCACGATCAGCACACCGACGCGCTGCTGAAGGAGAAGAAAGGCTGCGAGACCTGCCATATGGTTGAGGGCAACAAGCTATCCCTCACTTATCTGCGCAAGAGGGGTACAAAGCCCGGAGAGATCAAAGACATCTACCACAAAAACTGCATAGGCTGCCATATGGACATGGCCGCAGCCGGCAAAGTAAGCGGGCCGCCGGACGGTTTGTGCCGTTCCTGCCACAACGCCGAGCCCCAGGCCCCGGCAGCCAGATTGGTTGCCGGCCTGAACAAGGTATTGCACTTCCGCCATGTGGCCTCCAAGGACATCCCCGCACCGGCCTCGTCTAAAGACAACTGCGCGGTCTGTCATCATGTCTATGACCAGAAAGCCAAGAAGGTTATCTACGTTAAGGGTCAGGAGAGCACTTGCGGCTATTGCCATGAAGCCCAGCCGCATAAGGGTGTGAAGAGCCTGGAGCAGGCGTCCCATCAGGAGTGTGTGCTCTGCCATCTGGACCTCGCCCACAAGGGGGTGAAGGAGAAGGTCCCGGTCCGTTGCGCTGATTGCCACGGGGCCAAGGCGCAGGCGCAGATTGCCAAGGATAACCAGGCGGTGGCGGCCAAGCTGAAGACCCCGGACCTCCTGCGGATTAAGAGGGGACAACCCGACGCCACCATGATCACCTACCAGGGTCCCCTGGAAGAGAAGCCCGGCAAAGGCAATTTGATGAACCCGGTGCCCTTCAATCACCTGGACCACGAGATATCCAGTAACTCCTGCAAGGTCTGCCATCACACCACCATTGAGGCCTGCAGCAACTGCCATACGTTGGGGGGCAGCAAAGACGGGAATTTCGTGACCTTCGAGCAGGCGCTGCATTCGCCGACGAGCAAGCACAGCTGCATCGGCTGCCATGCCGAGCAGCAGGCCGCGCCCAATTGCTTCGGCTGCCATCGCAACCTCGTGGACGCCTGGAAAAAAGATGAGGCCTCCTGCCGTCAATGCCATATGGCTTTTTCCGGGAGTTCTCCTGTCAAAGGAGTCTTAAGCCCCGAGCAGAAAGCCGGCATGGCCGAGACCCTGCTCAAGCGCCGGACCCCCACCAGCGGGACTTATCCTCTGGATGACATCCCGGATAAAGTGGTGATCAAGGATCTGGCGGACAAATACCAGCCGGTGGAGTTGGAGCACCGCAAGCATGTGGAAGCGCTGCTGAAGGGTATGAAGGACAGCAAGCTGGCCCAGTATTTCCATCGGGATCCGGGCACCCTTTGCCAGGGCTGCCACCACCACAGCCCGCCGAGCAAAGAGCCGCCCCAGTGCGCCAATTGCCACCCGCAAACCCGCGGCCAGGCATCAACTGCGGTGGAAGCAACCCGTCCCGGTCTGCTGGCGGCGCTGCATGGCCAGTGCATGAGCTGTCACCAGGAAATGAAGGTCAAGCCCGAGGCCACGGCTTGCACCGCCTGTCATCTGGAAAGAAAGAAGTAACCGGCCTAGGGCTGTAAGAAGAGGAGTGTGTTCATGAAACGAAGAACGTTTCTCGGCCTGCTGGGAGCCGGAGGTGCTGCTTGCGTCCTGGGGCAATCGGCCCAGGCCGCGGGAACCAAAGAGTTTCCAGGGTATCCCGGGAGCCACGGGGTATTGTTCGACGCCACCCGCTGCATCGGTTGCCGCCGCTGCGAGGCCGGTTGCAACCAAGTCAACGGCCTCCCGGCTCCACCCCAGCCTTTCGACGACCTGAGCGTCCTGGACCATAAGCGCCGCACCAACGCCAAGACCTATACCGTTGTCAATCGCTACGATAATATTCCGGGGGCGGCGGGCCCGGTCTTCCGCAAGAACCAATGCCAGCACTGCCTGGAGCCGGCATGCGCCTCGGCCTGTTTCGTCCGGGCCTTCACCAAAACTCCCCAAGGCGCCGTTATCTGGGACGGTTCGGTTTGCGTGGGCTGCCGCTACTGCATGATCGCCTGCCCCTTCGATATCCCCACTTTCGAATACTGGGAACCCCTGACCCCCCGGATCATGAAGTGCACCATGTGCTGGCCGCAAATCACCACCGGCAAACTCAAGGTGCCCGGCTGCGTGGCGGCCTGTCCCGTGGAGGCCCTGGTCTACGGCAAACGCGATGATCTGCTGAAGATCGCCCGGGGCCGCATCCAGGCCTTCCCGAGCCGGTACCTGGATCACATCTACGGTGAACACGAGATGGGCGGCACCAACTGGTTGTACATCTCGGGCGTGCCCTTCAAGGATATCGGCCTGCGGGAGGACCTGGGCACGACGGCGGCGCCAAAACTGACCGCCGGGGCCCTGGCCGTGGTGCCGGCCATCGCCACCATCTGGCCGGCGCTCCTGGTGGGAATTTATGCCATTAACAAGCGCCGGGACAAGGTGGCCCACGAAGAAACCGTGCAGGCTGTCGCCCGGGCCGTGGCCCAGACCCAGGCCGAGGCCGGGGCCAAACTCGCCAAGGTCAAGGCTGACGCCGAGGCTGACAAGAAGTCCGCCATCGAGCGCGAAGTCAAAAAGGCCCTGGAAGAGGCTGCCAAGGGGCAAACCGAGGAGGGCTCGTAATGGCCACCGACTCTGCTGCGATCAAGAAAAAGCTGCTCACGCCGTTTAATATCGTGGTGGGCATCATCTTGGTGGTGGGCGCGATCCTCACCGTGGTGCGCTTCACCAAGGGCCTGGCCGGGGTTACCAACCTGTCGGACAACAACCCCTGGGGCATCTGGATCTCCTTCGACCTCCTCTGCGGAGTGGCCCTGGCCGCGGGCGGCTTTACCACCTCTGCCGCCTGCTATGTCTTCGGCCTGAAGCGCTACCATTCCGCGGTGCGGCCCGCGATCCTCACCGCGTTCCTGGGCTACTCCCTGGTGGTCTTTGCCCTGCATTACGACGTAGGCCGGCCCTGGCGGCTGCCGTACCCCTTCTTCGTGCAGTCCGGCCCCACCTCGGTGCTCTTCGAAGTGGGCTTATGCGTCTTTCTCTACCTGATCACCCTTTTCATCGAATGGGCGCCGTCGGCGCTGGAATGGCTGGGCCTCAAGAAACCCCGGAACGTCATCGTCAGAATGACCCTGGCCTTAACCATCTTCGGCGTAGTTCTGTCCACCATGCACCAGAGTTCCCTGGGAGCCCTGTACCTGATCGCCCCCTCCAAGCTGCACCCGCTCTGGTACTCCATGTTTCTGCCGCTTTTCTTCTTCGTTTCCGCCATTGTCGCGGGCCTGTCCATGGTCATCTTCGAAGGGACGCTGTCGCACCACTACCTGCATGGCAAAATGGACAAGACCTACCTGCGCGAACATGACGGCGTGACCCTGGGTTTTGCCAAGGGCGCGGCCATGGTGCTGGTGGTTTATTTCTTTATCAAAGTGATAGGCCTCACCATGGACAACAACTGGCACTACCTCCTGACCGGCTACGGGGCCTGGTTCCTCGTGGAACTCCTGGGTTTCGTAGCTCTTCCTGCGCTCCTTTATGCCTTGGGCGTGCGTGAGAGAAATTTGAAGCTCATCCGCTGGACCGCAGTCCTCACGGTGCTGGGCATCGTTCTCAACCGCTTTAATGTCTCCCTGGTAGCCTTCAACTGGCAGCTGGCTCCGGCCGACCGCTACTTCCCCAGCTGGATGGAAATCGCCATTTCCATCTTTATCGTCACCGTGGGGCTGCTGGTTTTCCGCTTCATCTCCACGCACATGCCCATTTTCTATGAGCACCCCGATTTCCGGGAACACGCGCCCCATGAGGGGGAGGAGGAAGAGGCCCCGGAGTTGACGGAGCACGAACTTAAACCCCACCCCCAAACCTTTGGACACTGAGGAAGGGACTATGGACACTTTCTATACGCTCCACGACTTTTTGGTCTATACCAAGGGTGCCGCCTATATTTTGATGGGGGTGATCCTCCTGGGCATCCTGGGATTCTGGCTGTTTATCACCGGCAGGGACGAGGATACGTACATTAAATAGGGAAGAGGGCCGCGGCTGGCGGCTTGTGGAGGAGTCTCTATGTTTTATCAATTTATCACCGGCCCCTTGCTGTGGCTGTCCTTCGGGATCTTCTTCATCGGGCTCACCGTGCGGGTGGTGAACTACATCCGCGGCCTGGACTGGCAGGCCGACCGGGTGGCGTACCGGACGCACCTGGGTATGGGGCTCAAAGGGGCGCTGCAATCCATCGTCCACTGGCTGGTGCCTTTCTGGTCCGTGGGCTGGCGCGCCAAGCCCCTGTATACCACCATCTTTTTTGTTTTCCATATCGGGCTGGTGGTCACCCCGCTGTTCCTGCAAGGCCATGCGGTCCTGCTGAAAGAGCGCTGGGGCATCAACTGGCCGACCATCCCCATGCCCCTGGCCGACCTCCTGACCATCGGGGTCATGGTCACTGCGGTGTGCATTGCCATCCGGCGCTTTGCTCTTCCCGAAGTGCGCATTGTTACCACGGCCTATGATTACTTCCTGCTTCTGATCACCGTTACCCCCTTTGCCACCGGCTTTTTGAGCGTGTATCAGGCTCCGAACCCGGGTGGCATCGCCGATTTCTGGATTTATGCCCATATCCTCAGCGGTGAACTCCTGCTGGTGGCCATCCCCTTCACCAAGCTCTTCCACGTGGTGGGCTACTTTCTCTCCCGGGGGCAACTGGGCATGGACTTCGGCATCAAGCGCGCCTTTAAGGCGAAAGGTGGTTTTGCCTGGTAGTTTCGTATATACTAAATAATGTGCAAGTAAATGCCTTGCTCGCCAAGGCATCAGGGATAGCAGGATAAAGGAGTGAGGAGCTATGCCGGAAGGAATCCTCTGCAATAAAACCCCCGTCAACACCAAAGAGCAGCTCGATGCGGTGCTGGCGGATAAGGGCGGCAAACAATATTACGAAGAAATGAAGCATCTCGATATCGACGTGGAGAAGCTTCAAAAATCCTTGCAAGCCGGTTTCAAGTCCAGGATGCGCACCTGGCTGGAGATGTGCGCCCATTGCGGGTTGTGTGCGGACACCTGCTTTTTCTACCTGGCCAACCGCAAGGACCCGACCCAGGTGCCTTCGTATAAAATACTCTCCACCCTGGGCAAAATCGTCAAGAACAACGGCAAGGTGGACAACGCCCACATGCGCTACTGCATGGACGTGGCCTGGTCCAAATGCACCTGCTGCAACCGCTGCGGCAGTTTCTGCCCCTACGGTATCGACATGGGCATCATGTTCGGCTACCTGCGGGGGCTGTGCTTCTCCCAAGGCTTCGTGCCCTGGGAACTGAAGATCGGTTCGGGTATGCACCGGATCTTCCGGGCCCAGATGGACGTGACCTCGGAAGACTGGGTTGAGACCTGCGAGTGGATGGCTGAAGAACAGCAGGATGAATGGCCGGGTCTGGAAATCCCCGTGGACAAGGTGGGCGCAGACATCATGTACACCTGCAACGCCCGGGAGCCCAAGCACTACCCGGAGGACATCGCCGAAGCCGCCATCCTCTTTCACCTGGCCGGGGAAAACTGGACCGTGCCCAGCCAGGGCTGGGAGCAGACCTCCCTCACCATGTTCGCCGGGGACTGGGAAGGCTGCAAAATGATGGTGCAAAACGTCTATGCCGCAATTGACCGCCTCAAACCCAAACGGGTCTTGGGCACGGAATGCGGCCACGCCCACCGGGCCACGGTGATCGAAGGCCCCTATTGGGTGGGCCGCAAAGACGGCAGGCCCCCGGTGCCTTACCTGCACTACACCGAGTGGGTGGCCGAGGCCCTGCGCACCGGCAAGATCAAAATTGATCCTGCTAAAAGAATCAAGGTCCCGGTAACCTTACAAGATTCCTGCAACTACATCCGCAACTACGGCCTCAAGGACGTCACCCGGGAAATCATGAGCTACCTGGTGGAGCCCGGTTATTTCGTGGAAATGTGCCCCAACAAGGAGCACAACTTCTGCTGCGGCGGCGGCGGCGGCATCAACGGCCTGGGTATTTACCGGCAGCAGCGCAACGTGGGCCTCAAGGTCAAACGGGACCAGATCCTGGCCACCGGCTGCAAGCTGATCGTCAGCCCCTGCCATAACTGCTGGGACGCCATCCGGGACCTGGAGGAGGTCTACGAACTGGGGATCAAGCAGACCTTCTTGAAGCCCCTGCTCATCGAGATGGCCCTCGTCCCCGAGCACCTCAAACCCAAAGAAGAAGAAGAATAGTAAGCCCAAAGGGCAGGTAACCCCAGGCGCCTTGCTTCCCCGGGGAGCAAGGCGCTTTTTTTTGCGCGGATGTTGGAAACCGCAATTTGGGGATTTTTTCCTCTTGACACCATACCAGGGTAAGGTATAAGTATGACTTATACAAAATAGTTGCTATAGGCTGTCCAGCAATCTGGCCGGAAAAGCTAATTTTGGCTGGAAAACGGCTTCAAGAATCTTATTGTATTTTAAGAGGAGGCAACAATGAGCGAACCAAACCAACCCAAAGAGAGAGCCTGTTTTATCTGTTCCCGGGACACCATGGATGGGGCTTATCCGGCCCTGATCCTGGGAATCAACGCCGCCCGGCTGGGCATGGAGGCCAAGGTGTTTTACACCTTCATGGGCGTCAACCTGGTCCGCAAAGGGGGCATTGAAAAGGCCAAGTTCATTCCGCCCGGGGTCATGGGCGCGGTGCCCGGCATGTCCACCATGGCCACAGCCATGATGAAAAAGAAGATCGAAAAGGCCCATATTCCCGCACTACCGGACCTCATGGAAATGGCGCAGCTGGAAGGGGTGGAGCTCATCGCCTGCAAGATGACCTTCGATATGATGGAGCTGCATGAGGCAGACATGATCGAGAATGTGGCCATCTGGGATGCCGCGGAGTTTATGAAATACGCCAAAGAGGCCAAGCTCTGCTTATTTACCTAATGGCCGGCTCTAGGTTAGCTGAGGTCCCGGTGGCAGCTTGAGTTGCCCGGGCATTACCGGTATAATACTGGCAAAGGCAACCCCCTGGTTGCTTGACTAGGAAAGGGAGCGGTGCGGGGTAGCCGCGCCCTTGATCGGGCCCAAGCAATCGAGAAGCGCAGTCATGAATAAACCCTTCAAATTCTTTGTCCGGCTGCTGGTGGCCTTTCTGCTGGCCCAATTCTTCTTGCGCCTGCTGGGCGCGGCCACCCTGGCAGGTTTGGTGGGACTCTCCTTAGGTCTGGTCGGCTGCGCCTATCTCTTTGATTTCCTGGATTGGTATTATGAAGGCGCCCTGCGCCGGGCCCTGAAGCCCAAGGCCATCGGCTGGCTGGTGGCCCGCCTGGCCGTCGGCTTGAATACGGTGGAGCAGCCTAAAGGGCGTCCTGCGGATCAAAGCCAGGAAGGAAAGGGATAGGACGAGTAAGCAAGCGTACTATCTTTTCGGAGAAAGATCAAAAAAGGGGCAGGCAAACAGCTGTCCCTTTTTGGTTTTTCAAGGTTCTAGGTGAAACAAATGCTTGAGAGATTCCCGTCCTTCGTGCTGATAATATGACCCCGTGCGGGGGAACTCCGCGATGACGCGGCGCATGGCAGCCACAGCCTGGCGTGGGCGCTTTTGCCGGCAAGCATGGAAAAACTTATCTATTAAATCAAGTTGTGCGGCCAAATCGGTATGATCCAGATAGTATGGGGCCAAAAATTCAAAATTAAATTCCGTCCTCAACAAATTTCTCAGTTTGATGAAAAACGGCTGGCGGATCTTCGGGTCCAGCATCACGGCAAACCAGCATTCTATATTTAAGGCGTTTAAAAAATAGGGTTCTTCATAGAAGGCATGGTAAGCCATACTGATAGCGCCGACGCGATTGAGCCAGTCACCTACGGTCATTTCCGTTACTTCCAGGTCCAGCTGCTTCTGCTTTCCCTGTCGGCACACCGGGGCCATGCGGCCGGACATGGCATCGATTACCGGCAACCCTTCAGCCCGGCAGGACAGCGAACGGGCGGGATAGACCCGGCAAAGGCCTTTCTGATCCTGCAAGGGACAGAGAAAATTTCCGGGGAAACGGGCTGCGGGAACCATGGGCGCTTGCAGCAACGTTATCATCTCAGGCCGGGAAAAATTCTCTCCTAAATAGCGCAGCAGGTAGACAAATTCGACTAAAGTCAGATGCGGGGTGACACAGTAACTGCCGCATCCTTCGCAAGGCACTGGCGGCAATGCCTGGTACAGAGCCTTCAGGTCCGCAAATGCGTTATACCAAGTTGCCATCTAATGAGTAATATGGTAGACTGCCCAAAAAATTTTCAAGGGGGCAGTCATGGGAAAAGTTACCAAGTGCATCGCCCACCTTTCCAAGGAGGAGATTCAGGATAAGATCA